>NZ_VOXS01000006.1:0-215132 GCF_013420655.1 Acinetobacter sp. Q186-3
CAGTTGTGCTGGCGACAATAGCAAGAGTGAACCACCTGATCCCTTCCCGAACTCAGAAGTGAAACCTCTTAGCGCTGATGGTAGTGTGGGGTTACCCATGTGAGAGTAAGTCATCGCCAGCTCATTATTCAAAATCCCCCTAGCTAAAACAGCAGGGGGATTTTTTTATGCAGAAAATAAAACTAAAAGAATTATAATTTCCAGAAAGGTATCTAGGTGTTGTATTCAATAAATAGAAAATTAATATTTGGCCGTAAAAGCCGGTCTTTAAATTGTCACTGAATCATCCCAGCACTGTCATTTTTTCCTGTTTGAATGGTTTTCCCCAATTGCTATTTTTAAACTTTATGAAAAAAAGATCTCTTGGCCTTGTTATGGCCGCTGTGTTGGGTTTGAACGGATGTAATGAGTCTGATGAAAAGGCGCAGGTGACGCCTATACCCTTGATCACTGAGCCAACTTTGGTGGCTTTTGCAAAACTGGATGTGGCCACCTATGCAGAAGGACCAGATTCCGGTGCGTATGTGACTGGTGCAAATGGGATTTTGCCGCCATTTCCAGGGCAGCCTGTGCAAGGTTTTTCGGCTGCCGTAAAAAATAATGATGGGACTTATCTGGTGATGTCTGACAATGGTTTTGGCACACAAGATAACTCGGCTGACTATCTGCTGCGTTTGCATCTGATTCAACCGACCTTTAGAACAAAAACAGCAACTAACGCTGAAGTGAAACATTTAAGTTATGTGCAGCTGCGTGATCCGAATAAACTCATTCCCTTTTCTATTGTCCATCAAGATACTGCCGAACGTTTATTAACCGGGGCGGATTTTGACCCGGAATCGATGCAGCGTGCACCGAATGGCGAGATCTGGATTGGGGATGAGTTTGGACCCTATTTACTGCATTTTTCTGCCGACGGTATATTGCTGAGTCCACCAATTCCATTACCGAATCCACTGAATCCGGCGCAAGAGCTGCGTTCACCTCAGAATCAGTTCAATAAAGAACAGCTGAATTTTGTTGAACCACTGGTACAGCGTAGCGGTGGTTTTGAAGGCATGGCGATCTCTCAAGATGGAAAATATCTGTATCCGCTGTTGGAAAAGCCATTACTGAACGATAGTTCTAATCGTTTAATCGTGTCTGAATTTGATTTGGCAAAAAAAGCCTATACAGGCAAATATTATTATTTTCCATTGCATACTAGCGCCACCGCGATTGGTGATTTTCAGCTGTATAGCCCGACTGAAGGAATTATTATTGAACGGGATGATAGTGAAAACGATCTGCTGGGCTATAAAAAGCTGATTAAAGTCACGCTCAGCACCGCTGGTCAGAATATGCAGAGAGAAGATCTGGTCAATTTGATGGATATTGCCAATCCGGATTTACTTTATGGCACTGCGCGAGCGGGCGATATTGCGACCGGTGAGCGTTTTGGTTTTCCGTTTCAGACCATTGAAGATATTGTCATTGAAGGTCCAGACCTGATTACTGTGCTGAATGATAATAACTTTCCAGGTTCAAGCGGGCGAAATGCCAATCTGGCCGATGATAATGAAATTATTCAGATCCGTTTGCCAAAAGCATTATTCTAAATTTATCAGCAATTACAGAAGGTCACCTCGGGTGGCCTTTCTTTATGAAAATTTTTTTGTATATTTTTTAACAAAAGCATGCTATAAAAATCAAAACAGGCATAAAAATTGCTTATAAAACGCGGTATTAAAAAAGGTGGGTAGTATGAAGTTATCAGTGGGATTAAAAGTTGCCAACTCCCTGTCATTGACACCCCAGTTGCAACAGGCCATTCGTTTACTTCAATTATCAAGTTTAGAACTTGAGCAAGAAATTCAATTACAGCTCGATAGTAATCCATTATTAGAGAAAGTTGAAGAACAGGCCGATGTTGAGAGTCTGTCAGCGGCAGATACAGATCGTGATCAAAAAGATTTAACCAATGAATTAAATGCCGATCATCTGCCAGATGATTTACCGGTCGATACCGACTGGGATGATGTCTATACCCATCAGCCGACTAGTTTAGGTACGCCAGAATATGAAGAGCGTGAAGATAACCGTCAGGGTGTACTGGGTTTAAAAGAGCATATGCTGGAGCAGATTAACCTGCTGCATTTTTCTAAAATTGACCAGCTGATTGCTTACTGCATTATTGATTCTCTGGATGATAAGGGTTTTCTGGAAAGCGATATCAGCGAGATTACTGCTTCAGTCCAGCATCTGCTCGATTCGATGGAGTATGAAGACAGCATCGAAGACGATGAAGTGCTGGTGGTGTTGAAACATATTCAACGGCTGGAGCCGGTGGGGGTTGGCTCGCGTCATCTGGCGGAATGTCTGTTGATCCAGCTGGAAAGTCTGCCGGCGAATACCCCATGCCGTCAGGATGCTATGCAGCTGATGACCCATTATGAGTTATTAATCAGCAATGAAATTCCAAAACTACTCAAGCAGACCGGTTTAAACACCGATCAGCTGAAATGTGCGGTCGAGTTGCTGAAAACCTTGAAACCGCATCCGGGTATGGAGTTTGAAGATAAAGAGTCGGATTATCAGATTCCAGATGTGGTGGTGATGAAGAAAAATGACAGCTGGCAGGTACAGCTGAATCCGGATGTCATGCCAAAGCTCCGGGTTAACTCGTTTTATGCCAATATGATTCGTCGTGCCGATCAGAGTGATGACAATCAGTATTTGCGTAACCAGATGCTGGAAGCCAAAAACTTTATCAAGAGTATTGATGAGCGGCATAAAACCTTACTCAAAGTGGCAACCTGTATTGTTGAGCATCAGCGTACTTTTCTGGAAATTGGCGCAGAAGGCATGAAACCCTTGGTGCTACGCGATATTGCCGAAGAGGTGGAGCTGCATGAATCCACGGTATCCCGCGTGACCACCAACAAATATATGCTGACTCCACGTGGCCTGTTTGAGTTGAAATATTTCTTTTCAAGTCATGTTGGCACTACATCGGGCGGTGAAGCATCGTCAACTGCGATTCGTGCCAAGATCAAAAAACTGATTGCTGAAGAGAACCTGCGTAAGCCTTTGTCTGATAACGCAATTGCCAATATTTTAAAAGAAGAGGGAATTGATGTGGCGCGACGTACGGTTGCAAAATATCGCGAATCTTTACATATTCCATCTTCTTCTGAAAGAAAAGTCTTGATCTAGTTTTGAAAATCTGCCTATTCTAGAGATTCATTATGACAACATAATGAATCTTTTTTTCTATGAGGATGAGTCAAAATGATTGCATGAAGGTATCACTGAGCAGCAGTTCTGGTCCTGTACGTGAATCATTTTGATGATGACTCGTCTAATCCTAACGAAGGTGAGGGATAGAATTATGCAAATAACAATTCGTGGCCATCATTTATCAATTACACCTGCAATTGAAGAAAATATAAAAGCAAAGTTCGCGCAAATGACCAAACATCTGGATCAAGTCAATAGTATGCAGGTGAAGCTCAGTAAAGATCATCAGATCGATAAGCATTCTAAAAAAGGCAGTGCCAACCATATCGCAGAAGCGATTATCCGTTTACCTGGAACGGAGCTGTTTGCCCAGGCCTGTGCTGATGATATGTATACATCGATTAAGAAAATGTCAGAAAAATTAAAACGCCAATTAGACAAGCATCGCAAAATGCAGCTGGTTTATCAGCCTGTCGCGATTTAGCTGAAACAATCGGCAAAAAGAGGTTTTTAAAAAACCTCTTTTTTTATATATATAATGTATGTGACTAATGAATTATTTTTTTCATTTATAGTAAAATGACCGGTTTTACACCGTTGGTCCTATAAGAGGTCTTGTGATGAATAATGAACAGCTCGCTGAAATTTTAAAAGCTGCTTTTCCAGAGGCAGATGTAGTCGTTAGTGGGCAGGGTGGTAAATTTGATCTTCGTATTGTCGATGATCAGTTTGAAGGCAAACGTCTTGTTGCACGCCAACAGGCAGTGTATGCGCCGATTAATGCCTTGATCGCCAGCGGTGAAGTTCATGCGGTAACAATTAAAGCAATGACCAAAGAAGAATGGCGTAAAGCAAGCTTATTCGGAGCTTAATAAATTAATGGATAAATTTTTAATTCAGGGCGGTATTAAGCTCGAAGGTGAAGTGCGCATTTCTGGTGCAAAGAATGCAGCATTGCCATTACTGGCTGCCATGATTCTGGCCGACTCACCTATTACCCTGACCAATGTGCCTAATCTGAAAGATGTAAACACACTGGTTAAACTCATTGCGGGCCTCGGTATCACCATGTCTTATGAAGGCGATACTGTGGTGGCCGATACCTCGACCCTGAACAACCAGTTTGCACCGTATGAGCTCGTTAAAACCATGCGTGCGTCTATTTTGGTGCTTGGACCGCTATTGGCGCGCTATGGCAGTGCACAAGTATCACTCCCGGGCGGCTGTGCGATTGGTTCGCGTCCGGTCGATCAGCATTTAAAAGCTTTAGAAGCTTTAGGTGCAGAAATCCAGGTCGAAAATGGCTATGTACATGCCAAAGTCGATGGCCGCTTAAAAGGCGGCGAAGTGGTTTTTGATATGGTAACCGTAGGCGGCACTGAAAATATCTTGATGGCTGCCGTGCTGGCGGATGGTGTCACCACCATCCGGAATGCTGCGCGTGAACCGGAAATCACCGATCTGGCACAAATGCTGATTAAGATGGGTGCCAAAATCGAAGGCCTGGATACCGATACTTTGGTGGTAACTGGTGTAGAAAGTCTGCACGGCTGTGAATATGCGGTAGTGGCGGACCGGATTGAAACCGGTTCCTATCTGGCGGCGGCAGCCATTACTGGTGGCAAGATTAAAACCACGCATACCGATCCGGCCCTGCTGGAATCGGTGCTAGACAAATTTGAAGAGATGGGCGCAGAAGTCACCCGTGGGGATGACTGGATTGAACTGGATATGATGGGTAAACGTCCGAAAGCGGTCAGCTTCCGTACTTTGCCACATCCAGATTTCCCGACCGATATGCAGGCCCAGTTGATGGCAGTGAATGCCGTTGGTCGTGGTTTTGCCACCATCTCTGAAACGATTTTTGAAAACCGTTTTATGCATGTTCCTGAATTGGCACGTATGGGCGCCAATATTCAGGTTGAAGGCAATGATGCTGTGGTAACCGGTGTAGAAAAATTATCTGCAGCACCTGTCATGGCTACAGATTTACGTGCTTCGTTCTCTTTAGTGTTAGCAGCTCTGGCGGCTGAAGGGGAAACACTGATTGACCGTATTTATCATATTGATCGCGGTTATGAAAATGTCGAAGCGAAGTTACAAGGTTTAGGTGCCCAAATTAAGCGAGTAAGTTAATGAGCGATATGAGAAACGATGATCCAAACTTTGACGTAATGGGCAATTTTGATCATGGTTTAACTTTAGCATTAAGTAAGGGACGTATTTTAAAAGAGACACTGCCGCTGCTGGAAACAGCGGGCATTAACTTGCTGGAAGATCCTGAAAAATCCCGTAAGTTAATTTTTCCAACCACTCATAAACAGGTGCGTATTCTGATTTTACGTGCTTCTGATGTGCCGACCTATGTGGAAAATGGCGCAGCAGATTTAGGTGTGGCAGGTAAAGATGTCTTGATGGAACATGGCGCACAAAATGTCTATGAACCATTAGATTTAAAAATTGCCAACTGTAAACTGATGACAGCGGGTAAAGTCGGTATGGTTCGTCCAAAAGGCCGCTTAAAAATTGCGACCAAATATGTGAACCTGACCCGTCAATACTATGCCAGCCTGGGTGAACAGGTTGATGTGATCAAGCTTTACGGTTCGATGGAACTGGCACCGCTGGTCGGCCTGGGTGATTACATTGTCGATGTGGTCGATACCGGAAATACGTTACGTGCCAATGGTTTAGAACCACTGGAAGAAATCTGTAAAGTATCTTCCCGTTTAATCGTCAATAAAGCCAGTTTTAAACGTAAACAGGCGTTGTTAAATCCGATTATTGCCCAGCTAGAACAGGCTGTGGCTGATCGTGAACAGGCCAAACAGGCGTAAGTTGTTCAAATAAAAGACCGCTCTTGAGAGCGGTTTTTTATGGCGGTCTATGAGAACAGTCCTGTTAATACTTTTCTTCAATTTGAGCAAAAGTAATTTTCCATAAAAGTCCGTGGCCCAATACGCGATTGATACCCACAAAAGCCTTGAAAACAGGTAAACTAATCTTTTCCATATCAACCTTGTGGGTAAATTGATGCGACGTTTATCGACTCAAGATCAGAACTTCAAGCAGGTGTTTGCTGACTTGTTGGCTTTTGAAACAGTGAGTGATCCAGAACTGTTAAAAACCGTAGACCAAATCATTGCTGATGTCCGTCAGCATGGTGATGCTCATGTTCTTAAATTAACTCAGCAGTTCGATCGACATCCCGCGCATCAATTTTCAGATCTAGAACTGACCCAGGAACAGCTTAAAGCTGCCTTTGACGCATTAAACACTGAAGTGCGTGAGGCACTAGAGCTGGCTGCAGCACGTATCCGTGAATTCCACCAGGCGCAAAAGCAGGATGGCTGGACCTATGTTGATGCCTTGGGCAATACCTTGGGTCAGAAAGTCACGCCACTGGACCGCGTGGGCATTTACGTGCCGGGTGGTCTGGCGTCTTATCCATCTTCAGTACTCATGAATGCTGTTCCTGCGCATGTCGCGGGTGTGCCTGAAATTATCATGGTGGTTCCGGCGCCGAATGGTGAGTTGAATCCACTGGTGCTGGCGGCGGCCTATTTAGCGGGCGTGACACGTCTGTTTACCATTGGTGGTGCACAAGCGGTCGCGGCGCTGGCCTATGGTACAGAAACCATTCCATCGGTCGACAAAATTACCGGTCCAGGTAACCGTTTTGTCGCAGCAGCAAAACGTGCGGTATTTGGTCAAGTCGGTATTGATATGATCGCCGGACCTTCGGAAATTTTAGTTTATGCCGAAGGCGAGAATAATGCAGAGTGGTTGGCGATGGATTTATTGTCACAAGCCGAGCACGATACCGTCGCACAAGCAGTATTCATTACACCGGATGAGGAATTATTGAATGCTGTTGATGGCTGGATTGAAAAGCACCTAGAAGCATTGCCAAAAGCTGAGATCGCCCGTACCTCGATTGAAAACCGTGGTGCATTGGTATTGGTGAAGGATCGTCAGGAAGCGATTGAGTTAATTAATCAGGTGGCACCTGAACACCTGGAATTATGCATGGATGATCCGCAAGTGATGGCAGAAGATATTCGTCATGCCGGGGCAATCTTTATGGGGCGTTATACCCCTGAAGCGATTGGGGATTACTGCGCTGGTCCAAACCACGTGCTGCCAACCTCAGGTACTGCCCGTTTCTCCTCACCGCTGGGTGTGTATGATTTCCAGAAACGTTCTAGCCTGATCATGTGTTCGCAAGAAGGGGTGAAAACTCTGGCCAAAACTGCGGATGTATTGGCGCAGCAAGAGAACCTGGATGCACATGCGAGATCAGCACGTTATCGTTATCAGTAATTAAAGAAATAGAAAACCTCTCCCTAGCCCTCACTTGCGCTTCATTTTAAAGCTGTGCTTTAAAACTTGCTCAGGAGAGGGAACTTTGAGAATTTAAAAATGAATATCACCACCGAACAAATGCGTTTCTGGAGTCCGGCAGTACGTGAATTAGAACCGTACGTACCGGGCGAACAACCGAAAATCCAGAATTTACTTAAACTGAATACCAATGAAAACCCGTATCCGCCATCGCCAAAAGTGGTGGAAGCAGTGCAGAAGGTACTGGCAAACTCGGCGGATGCGTTACGTTTGTATCCAGACCCGGATGCCTCCGAGTTAAAACAGGCCATTGCCAAACAGCAGCAGGTGCCGGTTGAGCAGGTTTTTGTCGGCAATGGTTCTGATGAAGTGCTGGCGCATATTTTTAAAGCCTTCTTTGTTCAGGATCTGCCGCTGTTGTATCCGGATATTACCTATAGTTTCTACCCGGTCTATAGCCAGTTTTTTGGGGTCAATACCCAGGTCATCCCTCTAAATGACAATTTTGAAATTGTGGTGGATGATTATAAGCAGCCAAATGGCGGCATTATTATTACCAATCCGAATGCACCAACCAGTATTGATATGGGCCTGGCTGCCATTGAGGAAGTGCTTCAAGCCAATCCAAACTCAGTTGTGGTGATTGATGAGGCCTATGTGGATTTCGGTGCTGAATCTGCGGTCAGCCTGGTGGAAAAATACGAGAATTTAGTGGTATGTCAAACCACATCTAAATCGCGTTCTTTGGCTGGTTTACGGGTCGGTTTTGCGATTGCCCAGCCACATTTAATTGCTGCGCTGGAAGCGGTGAAAAACAGCTTTAACTCTTATCCAATGGATCGTTTCGCGATTGCAGCAGCTGTCGCATCGTTTGAAGATCAGGAATACTTTGAAGCGCAGAACCAGAAAGTGATTGCGAGTCGCGAAACACTGGTAGCTCAGCTGGCTGAGCTGGGTTTTAAGGTATTGCCATCGAGTGCCAACTTTATTTTTGCTTCACTGCCAAGTAAAGATGCGGGTGAATTGGCAGCTGAATTGCGTGAACGTGGCATCATTGTGCGTTATTTTAACAAGCCACGGATTAACCAATTCCTTCGGATCACCATCGGTACCGATGAACAAAACCAGCGTTTAGTGGATACTTTGAAAAACGAGATTTTGGCTTAAGTGAATCCACCCTAACCCTCCTTTGATAAAGGAGGGAACTCTTCCCTCTAGAAAAGGTGAGAAACAATGGTTCTCAAGGGGAGGGATTCATAAAAAAGCGACTCAATTGAGTCGCTTTTTATTTATTCAGGTGTGTACCAGGTATTGAGTAAATCCAGCATCGCCGAAACCTTATCAAAACATTCCTGATATTCTGCATCACAATCAGAAGCAATGGTAATACCACCGCCGGCCCATAACGAAACTTCGTGTTGGTATTTTTGAATCGAGCGAATCAGAATATTCCAGGAACCAGTACCATCAAAATTAAAATAACCCATCGATCCACAATAGGCCCCGCGTGGTGCGCCTTCGAGTTCATCAATAATCTGCATGGCGCGAATTTTAGGGGCGCCAGTAATCGAGCCGCCCGGAAGTGCAGATAGCAATACATCCAGTGGATTGATTTCTGCTTTTAACGTCGCAGTGATTTCACTCACCATATGATGCACTTGTTTAAATGATTCAATATTGAATAACTTCGGCGTTTTTACTGAACCGGTTTCGGCATAGACACTCAGATCATTACGCAGTAAATCGACGATCATCACATTTTCAGCCTGATCTTTTTCAGAATTTTTTAAGGTCTGTTTAGATTGTTCATCTAATATTGGGTCTGTATAACGTGGCATGGTGCCTTTAATCGGTTTGGTGAGGAGTTGCCGATGAGGCAGAAAATCAATAAATAATTCAGGTGAACAGCTAAGTAATTCAAAGTCATTTATTTTTAAATAACCGGCATATGGAGCATGGGTTAGCGCCCAGAAATCTGCAGCGGTATCTAATAATAATCCTTCCGCAGAACCTTTAAATTCCTGGGTTAAATTAATCTGATAACAATCACCTGCAACAATATAATCCTGGACTTGATTAAAGGCCTGTTGATATTCAGTTTTATTCCAGCGTGCGGTACAGGCCTGAGTTAATTTAAATGAATTCTCCTGTTTTTGAGCCAACAAATTTTGAATATAAGTCAATAAAAATTCGGCTTGCTGCTCATCGCTGGTGAAATACCAGTGCCCATTTTCCAGAGTTAGAAAACTGTGAAATTGTCCTAGAAATAAACACGGTTGAGCTTTGCTTTGAGTATGAATGTGCTGTTGGGCGGCATAATCGTAGCTGATAAAACCGATCAGCCCGCCTTTAAAATAACTGTCGCCAATACAACCAGTTGGCTGCAAAAAGTCATCTAAAGAAGGCGCTGCTGTTTCTTCAAGATAATGATTAAAACTGTGTTGCTTAAAATACTGCCATTTATTTTGTTGAATAAGGTAGTAATGTTTTGCCGATAAGCCAATAATCGGTTGGCCATTATTTTCTAAATAAACAAGATGTGAGAGTGAACCCAGCGCCTTTAAAATTTCTGCTGGGGTATAGGAGGATTCACAAAGTACTTGTTTGTAGAAAGATGAGGTGGCCATAAATTTGGAGAAAATCAACAATAAATATCTATTTTACCTGATTCTGCGCCAAGAAAATGCTTATGACCGTTTATCGGCAAGCTGAAAAATATGATCAATAGCAGTTGAACAAAAATTGACAGGGGGATAACTTTGTTAGTGCTATCCAGCCGCTCAAGGAAATACGTAGCAGGTTGCTAAAAACAAATAATCAACCCGCTGCACAAGAGTGGTAACAATCAAAAAAATAATACTCTTGGGAGAGTAAATATGAAAACATTTACTAAACTAGCTTTAGTATCTTCAATGGCATTAAGTGCAAATGCATTTGCAATGCAGGCAATGGATGATTCAGCACTTAGCGCAACCACAGGTCAAGATGGTTTATCGATTGGTATCGGTATTTCAAAAATTGAAATTGAAAAGCTCTTTATCCATGATAATGATGGTTTAAATGGTACCATTGATAATGCTGGTGCGATTGTTATTCAAGGGAATGGCATTGCTGGTGATGCGAATGAAAACTTTGGTATCGTCGTTGGTGCTAACTATGATGATGCAGGTGCTTATCTACTTGACTCTCGTAACTTGGCAGATTTAAAAATTGACTCTGATGCCGGTGCAGGTAGTGGTAACACAGCCTTTATTAACATCGCAGCTGATGTGTCTGGTCTGGATATTAAAATTGGTGAAATTGGTGTAACTGCTTCGGGTGTACAAGGTAGCGCAAGCACAACCTCGACACTTCGCCGTGGTGGTGTAGATTCGAATTATAATGCCATTATTTCAGGCTTATCGCTTAAGACAGGCCCAATGTCAGCCAATATCCAGTTAGGTGCTGCACCACAAGGGGCGATGATTAAACTGAATACTAAGATGATTGGTGGTCTTGAAATTAATAATTTGGGTATTCTTGATAACTCAACGGCAAGTGCTGAGCGTGCAGCAGGTGAGATCTTTATTGAAAGTATTAAAATTGCCGATGCAGATGCTAATGACTTAACCATTACACAAGATGTGCGTGTTATGGGTGCAAGTGTCAGCAACACGGATGACAAAGGTTATATCCAGATGATTAGCCATGGTGGTGCTAAAGATCACTATGTACAAGGTGTTCATTTAGGTAGCCGAGATGCTGCATCTATCGGTGATGTTGAAATTCAAGGTATGCAAACCTATTACAGCCGAGCGGCTGGTGAATATCTTCCGGGGGCGGTTATCACTATTCGTGGTCACTAAGTCTTCTATTGAAAAAGCGCGTGTTTTCACGCGCTTTTTTTTACACAAAAACTGTAAAAGTTGGCAAAAATATAAAAAAATACTGTTTTTTTTCTAAAAAAAAGGTATCTTGCTAAATACATGGAAGTAGAGTTCTTACTCTAAAAATAAAAAATGAACTGGCAGAGCTGCCTGGAACTTGAAAAGTTAAAAATTATGTTAGAGATCGCATTAGGCTCGGCATTGATGTATTACGCTGCCACACAAGCCTTCGACTTAAAGGAACAACATCCGGAAACCGTACGCTATACGGAAACACTGGATTCCCGCAATTCTTCTTTTACCCGTATGCATCGTGAGCCTGTACGTATTCAACCTGCTTTACAAGATCAATTCCGGGGCATTGTACGTCAGGCTTATGACTATAGCTGTGGATCGGCCGCTTTAACCACGCTGTTAAATGGTTATGTCGGAACCCGATTGACAGAGCAGCAGACCATGAGTGGTTTGCTACGTTATGGGGAATATGAGCGCATTATTGAACGGCGTAGTTTCTCTTTGCTGGATATGAAACGTTTTGTTGCTGCATTGGGCATGGAAAGTGGCGGCTATCGTGGGGAATTTTCAGATCTGGTCAAGCAGGGCCAGCCCGCAATTGTGCCGATTTCCTATGCCGGTTTTAAGCATTTTGTGGTGTATAAGGCCTATAAGGATGGCCGGGTCTATGTGGCCGACCCGGCACTGGGGAATATCAGTTTTGATGAGCAGCGTTTTAAAGAGGTGTGGGAAAACAATACCTTGTTCCTGATTAATGTGGCGCCTGAATATCGTAAAGACTTCCTGGCTTTACAGGACAGTGATATGCGCCATGTTGAAGATGCCACTGTTAACCATCATGCCTTTGTCAATATTCAATATCCGCAATTCTATATGGACAAAATTGCTGATAAAGCCTCGACCATTCGTTTAGAACGAAACATGAATCCTGAGTCAGAGAATTTCGGCGAACATCAGTACAACTTTTTAAGACTCTATTATAAAAGTAAATAAATATTTACTTTAAAAACGAAAAAAAATTAAAAATTGGAAGGGAAGAAGATGAAATCTAAATGGATGAATAAAACCGTATTGGCTATCAGTATCCAAATGGTCTGGGGAGCAGCTGCTTATGCTGCAGAAGAGCCACAGTTAGGACAATATGAAGCAGTAGAAGAGCAGCAGCTTGCGTCAGAAGCCACAGCTCCAGCAGAAAACTCAAGCCCTGAAGAAGTTAGCACTGAAGCAGTTGCTGAGGCCAATATTGAAACAGCAACAGCGACTGCACCGAGTGCTGAGCAGGCTGCATCAACTGCGTTACAGCAGCAGGAAGGGGATGCCACCAAAGAAGCCAATCTGGAAGAAGTCTTTACCTCCAATGAACGCCAATATTCCTTAATCAAAAAAGGCAATATCTCATCTTATTACGATATTGATTATACCTATTATCGTGATACGCAAATTGATATGGAAATGGCGCAAGGCCAAATCTATCAGTTGCGTGTTCAGGAAAATGCATCGCATGCATTGACCAACACCTTCACCGTTCAATATGGATTATTGGATAACCTGACCTTAACCGCCTCTTTACCTTTGGTGGCCAAGACCGATCAATTAAAAGATGCGAATACCGCGGGTCTGGGAGATATTTCTTTAGGCGCACGCTGGGAACCTTTCCCTTTAAAAGCCGGCCGTTTGCCACTAATTTTATTCGGAAATCTTTCGACCAAAACCGGTGATAGCCCGTATGAAATTAATAGCACTACCGAACTTGCGACCGGTAAGGGCTATTATTCTGCAGGGATTGGAGCCAGTACCCGTAAATATATCGACCCAGTGGTGTTATTCGCTTCGGTCTCCGCCAATTATGGTTTTAAGGAGTCGGGCTTAAACCAGGTTCGTGGCCCACGTATTATTGAGGAATTTGAGCCGGGCATTAGTGGTGGTTTCGCCTTTGGTTTTGCCTATTCCTTTAACTACGATGTTTCAATGACCATGTCGTATCAGCAGAGTTTTAATACTGGCGCTGAATTCCTCTATCACACCGGCGAAAGCTATTCTCCGGCCGATCAGACCAGTTCTACCCTGGCCATTTCTTTAGGGGTGCGCGTTTCTCCTGAAACGATTGTCAATGGTACTGTTGGTATTGGTTTGACAGAAGATGCACCGGATGTGTCTTTAGGTCTGTCTTTCCCACTCGATATTCTGGGCTTTGGTAAGAAACTTCGCTAAGAGGCTGGTCGTATGAAAATAATTCGACTTCGCCCGTTAGTGTCTGCGCTGATCTTATCGGGCTGTTCGAGTGCTGCTTTTGCACAATTGGGACAAAACCTGTCTGTCGATATCCGTTCCTTGACCATGGGCAACGCGGTCACGGCAGATCCACCGGGCATTAGTGCCATTCATTTTAACCCGGCAGCCTTAACTAAAATTGAAGGCTTGCAAACCGATGTACAAGGGGTGCTGGCGCACTTTGATGTACAGCGTGAGTTTTCTGCGCCAGCCGACTATAACGTATTTGGTTATTCCGATGATCCACTGGTCTGTCATGATGGACCGGAAATTCTGGCTGACTTTTGTACCGACTTTAAAGGTGAAGTATCGGGTGATGTGGAATATGCATCGCTGTATGTGCCGGTACTGAAAAAGTTTGTTGATCTGGGTGAAGGCATGCCACTGGCCGCACCAACAGCAGGGATTGCCTACAATCCGCCGGGGTCTAAAACCACCTTTGCTACTGCGATGTATG
Organism: Acinetobacter sp. Q186-3; assembly: GCF_013420655.1. Lineage (NCBI taxonomy): Bacteria > Pseudomonadati > Pseudomonadota > Gammaproteobacteria > Moraxellales > Moraxellaceae > Acinetobacter > Acinetobacter sp. Q186-3. Next base: position 14,173 of record NZ_VOXS01000006.1, read on the forward strand.
CGCCGTTAATTGCCGGTTTTGGTGCTGAAGATGGCAACCCAGGTAACTTCATGGGGCAGCAGGTGGCACTGGAACGGATTACCTATCTGTCACCGTCAATTGCCTATCAGGTCAATGATGAGCTATCAGTCGGGGCATCGGTGGGAATGTCCTACCAGGCCATTGCCATGAATACCGACTTGCGTTTCCCGAATGACCTGATCGGGATGCTGCGGATGATTGATGAAGTCGTCTGTACCCCGTTTAAAGAAAACTCCGATATTATTACCGATATTCTGTTGCTGGGGATTTGTAACGCACAGGAAGGCATGAATCCGTTTGGTCGTTTTGGACAAATGGATCTGGCCGTCGAGCAAAGTCTGAGCCCAAGCTATAACCTCGGGGTGTTATGGGAGCCACGTGAAGATTTCAGCTTTGGTATGGTCTATCAAAGCTCCGCCAAAATGCGGCTCAAAGGTAAATATCATATTGATAATGCCAAGGCGCCGAGTGAGCTGATTAAAGGCTTGATGTCTTCCCCAACCGGGCAAATTTTGGCGGCAATTTTAGGCTTCCCGAACTATATTCCGGCCAGTGAGTCAGGGCTGGTGGCGATGGATTTTGAATATCCAGCGCATTTCCAGGCCGGGATTAAATACAAGGTAATGCCAGATTTACAGGTGAACTTTGATGTCGGCTGGACCGATTATGCTGCTTGGGACAAGTTCAAGTTTGAATTTGACCGCCAGATTTCTGCCCTGAAAATTGCCAAATTATTGTCTGAACATGTCTCTGACAGCTCACTGGCCTTGCCGATGGGCTTCCAGTCACCATGGAGTTGGGGCATCGGGATTGAATATTCTGCTACCGACCGTTTAAAGCTGCGTGCCGGTTATGAACCACGAACCAGTGCGATTCCAGATGACAAGCGTAATACCATGGTACCCATTAATAATGCACGTCTGTTTGGTTTAGGTGTGGGCTATCGTTTTGATGCCGATACTGACCTGGATTTATCGATCGGCTTTCTGCAAAGCCGGGACAAAATTCCAGCCAATACCAGTAGCCTAGCCAACAAAGAAGGGGTGAATAACTTATTACTCAACCCGTATGCGGGACTGAATGTCAAAACCGCTAGCAACATTACAATTTTAGGTCTGAGCTATAGAACACGATGGTAAAAGTGACAAAGCGTTTATCTGGCTTGATTTGCCTGTCTTCACTCTGGGCGCTGTCTTTGGGCTCGGCCAGTGTAAGTTATGCCAATGAGTTTTATACCATTATTGGCCCGGATGGCCGGCCGATGGTGGTACAGCGTAAGGCCGAAACCCGGCCGGCCGCGAAAAAAGAAGCTGTGCCGGTAAACAAAACGCAGGCACAAAGTAGAGCATCGTCTGCTTTGAATCCGGCGCAGCCGCAAGCGCAAATTCCCGTTTCTGAACCTGTCAGAGCTCCTGCTGTTGCAGTCGTACCCACAGTTAGTACTGTACCGACTCAACCAGTCACTACGGTAAAACTCACAGAAAGTATCCCACAAAAAACACCAGATACAGCAGTTGTGGAACAGCCTGTCGTCACACCAGTTGTATCGGCAACCACAAAACCGGTATCAGCTTCATCATCTCCAACGATTACATCTGTCATCCCGCAAACTGAATCTCAGAAAGTATTGAAGACTGTGCAAGCTGATCAACCAGACCGTACTTCATCTTCCGGTTTTACCGAAATGGAAGGGGAGCAGTACGTCAATAATGAATACCTGGAACACAGTGAATTTAACCTGGAGGGGAAAAAGCGTTTTTATATGATGCCGGAAGGCGTAGTTGACAGTAAATTGGGCGGTGGTGCGACCCGGGTGCAGGTGGTAGAACGTGAAAAAGGAGTCGGACAATCGGTGCTGGATCGCCTGTTCAAGAAACGCCAGCCAGAAAGTGTCAAGCCAATGGTGCTGTCATCGACTTATTATCGTATTGCACAGGCCGATGCCATCAGCAGTTTAGGCCAGTCCTGTTTTAACAATAAAAAAATTAAACATGCCAAGACCCTGGCCGTACAGAAAGACGTCAATCTCTGGCCACGTGCACCATTAACAGATGAATTTGATTATGAGGTGGTGAAGCTGGAGGGAGATTTACGCCATCTTCAGGTGAATTCATACGCTTCTAAAACCCGGCAACCTACATTTTACTGGCCTTTTGCCGTTTTTCTGGATGCGCAAGGCTGTGTGATTGAAGGTGCAGGCGGCTACAAGAGCCAGGATACTCAATCCACCTTATTGCAACATGAGCAGGTGGAAGGGGTGATTCAATTGCCGGCTCAAACCCGTTATCTTCTTTTAACCCCGCTGGCATCGGCAATCGATATGGAAAACCGCCAGTTAAGTAATCAGGGCCAATTGAAAATTATTGCCTTAGATCAATAAAAAACATGAGACATCAGGATGAAGAAATCAAATATTTTAGCCTTGAGCAGTACCGCCTTGATGATGGCACTCAGTGGCTGTGGTGGTGAAAGTGCCAATGTCATTCCAGAGCCGAATATTGTGCCGGAAATTAATGGCAGTTGTGTTAGCGGGCAAAACTGTGTGGAGTTTGCCCTGGATTATCCGGTGGATGGCCTGAATTTCACCTGTAGCAGTGATCCAAGCAAAACCTATATTACCCTGATTGCGCCAACCACCAATGCCGCCACCGGTAAATGTAGTGCCGGTGATAAAGTCCATTTCTTTATTCAGGAAAAAACAGAAAAATCAATTAATCTGGGGACAGTAAGCCTAGCTGATATTGGTCTGGCCAATTCGGTCAGTGCCAGCTTGCCGCGTTTAACCCTGCTGGATATTGCCCGTGGCTTAACCGGACAGGCCGCAACCGAACTGACCCCATCGGATTCAACTGTTCAAGTGGCACAGGCAATTACACGTATTTTACAGGCTTTATCAATTGAAAGTTCCAAGAACCAAGAACGGCCGACCATTGCCGGTGATGTGCAGCCACTTTATATTTCTGCGCTAAAAAAAGAACAGCTGGATGATATTTTGGGTTCGGTGACGCTGGAGGATTACCGGTCCGGTGCCTATGTCAGCAAGTTAAGTCCTTGGGTTGACTTGAGCACCGTCAGTGATGCGCAGGCCTTTGACGCGCTGAAAACCCTGGTTTATATGACCAACTCTGCCTCTTATCAGGCCAACTATCCGGTACTGGCTGTGGAGGGTTCGACCTTACCACAAGGTTTATATGGCTGTAATCAGGATGATTGTAAACAGAACTCGAATACCTTAAGACACCTGATTGGCCAGTTCCAGTTGATGACCGATCGCTCGGGTTATACTTTCGGTTATGGCATGCAGTGGCGTGGAACCATGTCGACCAGTAATGAAAACCCGTTATTGACCATTACGGCCGATTTCTTGAAACGTGTCCGTCCGGAACTGATGACCGCAGCGGCACAAAATAACTGGATTAATCCACTGAATGAAACGATCCAGGGGCCTTATCGTTTTAGCATCAACAGTAACCGGACTGAAGATTTTACCGTGACCCAGGGGAAACTGTATAACGATTATATGATTGCCGGCACCGAAGGCATTTATAAAACCCTGACCAAGTTCCCGACAGGAAAGCCGGAAGAATATGGCCGCTGGACCCAGACTATTGGCACGGATCAGTTTAAGGGCTCACTGGATATCTATAAATATTTTCAGGTGAATTTCCTGGATAACCGGATTTTTACTTCGGCGAAAAATGTGGCCTTGGGTGAGCGTTATATTTTCCCATTATATGCCACTCTGAATTTCAATTTTGCTAATAATGCCGCGCCAGCAATTAAGCTCGGGATTGTGCTGGATGAGCAGGGCAATATCCGTACCGATATTGGCCCAAATCCGACCGCAACCGATCTGTCGGGGACCTGCGCAGTCGCTACAGATAGCAGCACGCCAGAGATTGTGGATAGTAATAATGTCACGCAATATCGTATTGGTGTGCTGGGAGCAACCGATCTGAGCAATCAGGCGCAGGCGATTACCCTGCGGATGATTCTGGCCAATCCGGTCTTTAACCAGCTGAATGGTGCCGTAATTGGTCTGAATACCCGGGTTGACAATACCCAGGGCGAGCAGGCCATGGTGGTAGGTGGTGCGCGGCTGAATATGGGTAATCTGGTCAATCATACCTCGACCCGGATTAGCCTGAGTGACTTCTCCGGCAACAATACCGTGTCATGGAGTAACCTGTATACCTTGCAGCTCAAGACTTTTACCAATCAGGATAGCAACAATGCTACGGATGCCGATAAAGAACTGGCTAAACTCACCGGTGGAACCGTGAGCATCGAAGTGGCGGACTGTTATAACCCGGAACAGGTGCGTATCCAGTAACAGCAATATATTCATTAAAATACAAAAGCCCATCTACGGATGGGCTTTTTCTTGGCGGGGATATTTATTGTTAACCAGTATGATCCAAACGCGTACCCAAGGTTTCCAGATGAGTCGGGAAATGCTGGTTTTTGCGGTCTTCAAAATAATGTCTTAAGGTATGTTCCACGCTTGGGAAGGCTAGTTCTGCCCATGGAATTTCATCTTCGCTAAACAGACGCGATTCAATAGTTTCTTCACCCGCCCCAAATTGACCTTCAATCAGCTGCGCTTTAAACAGCACATAAATCTGGCCAATCCGTGGAATGTTGTACATGCAGTACAGCTGCTCAATCTCGATTTCCGCTTCTGCTTCTTCACGGGTTTCACGTGCCGCGCCTTGTTCCATGGTTTCAAACAGTTCCATATAACCGGCAGGTAGGGTCCAGAGTCCATAACGCGGTTCAATGGCACGGCGGCATAATAACACCTGATCTTCCCACAGCACCAAAGCACCGCAAATCACTTTCGGATTCACATAATGAATACTGCCACAATGGCTGCAAACACGGCGTAACTGATGATCGCCTAAAGGAATTTTTTCCGTTGTTTTATGTCCACACGTTCCGCAAAAGTTCATATTCAGCATCAACGATAAAGTTGCTGATCAGCATAACTGAAAAAATGAACTTTGGCATCATTTCTATCCTTTTGCCCAGAATTTCAGCTATGATGAAAGTCAGGCAATCAGGATAATAAAAGATGGTAGAGCATTCATTGACACAGGAATTGCAACAGCGCTTACGCTTCTCGCGAAGTATGCGTGAGGCGCATGCGGCCGTGTTGATTGCGATTACCGATGAAGCTCAGCCGAAAGTCCTGCTGACCCGCCGCTCGGCCTATTTAAACAGCCATGCCGGTGAGGTGTCTTTCCCGGGCGGCAAGCGCGATCCACAGGATACCAGTAATATTGTGGTGGCACTGCGCGAAGCACAGGAAGAAACCGCGCTGAATCCTTTTGATGTGGAACTGATTGGCGATTTGCCAATGCAAAAATCGCGTAATGGCATGCTGGTCAAACCCATTGTCGGCTTGATTCCACCCGAGGTGCAGCTGTCAGCGCAACCGACCGAAATTGACCGTATTTTCTTTGCTTCTTTAAAAAATCTGATGGAAGCGCCGCCCGTGCCATATGAGGTACGCTATGCCCATCAGTCCTTATATTTTCCCAGTATGCGTGTTGAAAATGAGATTGTCTGGGGATTAACCGCACGGATGCTGGTGGCTTTATTTCAGTATGGGCTGGATTATCAAAAAGAATGGCCATTTTTACTGAATTCACCGACGTTTCGATTTAAATCATCTAAATAGGGAATTTTAATGTTGTATAAATTTCAGGGCATTGCCCCAAAAGCATTACATCAACCATGGGATGGTTGGGTCGCCGAAACTGCAACGGTTATTGGTCAGGTCGAGCTGGGCCGGCAGGTCAGTATCTGGTTTGGCGCGGTGGTGCGTGGCGATAACAGCCTGATTCGCCTTGGAGATTTTAGCAATATTCAGGAAAATGCAGTGCTGCATACCGATGCGGGTATTGAGATGCAGATTGGCAACTATGTCACCATTGGTCATCAGGCCATGCTGCATGGCTGTACCATCGGCGATAACAGCCTGATTGGTATTAACGCGGTGGTGCTGAATCATGCCGTGATTGGAAAAAACTGTATTATTGGTGCCAATGCGCTGATTCCGGAAGGCAAAGTCATCCCGGATAATTCGGTGGTGATGGGTTCTCCCGGCAAGATTGTAAAAACCCTGGATGAAGCAGGAGCGGCCCGTCTGAAACTGAGCGCCTTATATTATGCCGAGCACTTTCAGCATTTCCAGCAGCTGGAAAAAGTCGAACTTTAAGATACCTAAAAGCCAGTTTGAAACTGGCTTTTTTCTGTGTGAAAGCCGGTGAAGTTCTCGCCTAGTGTCTAGGAGTGGAGTATGATAGCGGCCAGTTTTTAAAATTTAATTTTAAGGTTGTGCATGAAGTTACTGGCATTGGAAACTGCCAATGAGCAGTGTTCCGTTTCGATTGTAAATGACACGCAGGAACTGTTTTTTCAGTTGGATGAGCGCGCCAAGGCACAAACCCAAACCATTCTCCCGATGATTGAGCAAGGTTTTGCTCAGACCGAAACGGCCACTGCCGATTTAACCGCAGTGGCCTTTAGCCGTGGCCCGGGCTCGTTCAGTGGCGTGCGGATTAATGCCGCGGTGGCACAGGCACTGGCCTGGTCACATGATCTACCGGTCATTCCAGTCTCGACCTTGCAGGCGCTGGCGCAAGCGGCTTATCGGCTAGCAGGTTTAAGCGCGGTAACAGCAGTGCTGGATGCACGGATGAATGAAGTCTATATCGCCAGTTTCCAGTTAGATGCAGAAGGCATTATGCAGCCGGTGAGCGAAGAACAGTTATTGGGCTATAGTGATGCGGCGGCCGTAGCGCAGTCCCCATTAGTAGGCTCAGGTTCAACCTTATTGCAACAAGAACAAACACAATACAAAGACTTAAGTGCAACGGCGCAAGATATTGCTACCATTGCACGCGTATTGGCCCAACGTGAAGCATGGGTCAGTGCGGAATACGCATTACCGGTGTATTTGCGGGATAATGCTTGGAAAAAAATTCCAGAACAAGGCAAATCATAACTAGGATTTTCTATGGATTTTTTACTGCTGCTGAAAGCGGCAATTATGGGAATTGTTGAAGGAATCACAGAATTCTTACCAATTTCCAGTACCGGCCATTTAATTTTGGCTTCAGAACTGATGAACTTCTGGACCAAAGAAAAAAGTGATGTTTTTGTAATTGCCATTCAAATGGGGGCAATTGCAGCAGTGATTTATGAATACTGGACCCGGCTTTGGGGCGCAGCCACCGGCATGTTCACCGGCGAAGAAACCGGACGCCGTCTGGGCTTTGGCCTGATTCTGGCCTCGCTGCCGATTATTCTGATTGGTTTGACTTTCGGGCAAACCGTGAAAGCGATGTTGTTTAATGATATCGCCGTGGCCATTGGTCTGATTATTGGTGGTCTGATCATTATCTGGATTGAGAAGCATCCACCTCAAGTACGGGCACAGGAAGTTGAAGACCTGACCTATAAAGATGCGATCTGGATTGGTCTGATTCAGGTACTGTCTTTAATTCCGGGCACTTCACGTTCGGGCGCGACCATTATTGGGGCGATGTTCCTGGGCGTATCACGTAAAGCGGCGACAGAATTCTCGTTCTTTCTGGGAATTCCGGTGATTATTGGCGCAGGCTTGCTGGATTTATATCAAAGTTATGATGTCTTCCAGACCACGCAGGACTGGACCGTACTGAGCGTCGGGATTATTGTTTCCTTTATCTCCGCATTAATCTTAATTCGCGCGCTAGTGGCGTATGTGGCCAAACGCGACTTTATGATTTTTGCCTGGTATCGTATTGTGTCAGGCCTTCTGATTTTACTCTTTGCATATACAGGCTGGACCTTATGGTAAGCGAACTTCGCTGCTATACCGAACCCGCATTTTTTGAGAAAGCACAGCACTATCAGGCTGTGCTTTCTTCACGTGGGGTTACCCTTCAAATTGATGTCATCGACAAACTGAATGCACGTTTTTTAAGACTGCATCCAGACATGGCGCTGTGCGTTGATGCCGATGGCCTGTGGCTATGTGCGCTGGGCATGAAAATGCAGCCAGACTGGCAGGCTGAAATTCCGCGTTTAAAACGCGCGTCATTAAAGTCAGAAATGCTGGCCCGTGCCTGTAACCTGGCGGAAAAACCGCAGCTGATTGATGCAACTGCAGGTCTGGGCCATGACAGTTTGCTGATGGCGCATTTGGGGGCTGAAGTAACGCTGGTAGAACGGCATCCGATTCTGTTTAGTTTATTGGAAGACAGCTACCAGCGCGCCCTACAGGACCCGTTTTTAAGCAAGGTTGCCGCACGCATCCACTTGGTCTTTTCTGATTCGGCTGATTACTTAAAAGCGCAGGCAGAAGCAGGGCAGGCTGTTGATGTGGTGTATCTGGATCCGATGTTTCCACAGCGTGACCAGAACCAGCAGGCGGTAAAAAAACAGGCACAAGTCAAAAAGCAGATGCAGCTGCTGCATTTGTTATTGCCGGAACATGGTGAAATGGATTTGGGCGATGCCTTGTTGCCGCTGGCGCAAAAAATCGCCAAACGTGTGGTGGTCAAGCGACCACGTCTGGCGGTATATTTGGCCGGGCAAACACCGGATCATCAATGGACGGGAGATGCCTGCCGCTTCGATGCCTACTTCCAGCAGGACGCGACCAAAGTAAACGGGTAATCGCTTCAAAACTGGGCAAAGATTTGTTATATAGTTAAAAAAGAGCATTGATAATTATGACATCAGGCATAAACTAAGTCTGCACAAAGCGAGCCACTGCTAACGACAATCTTATGATCGACTTTAAACCCTCCATCAATTTTTGGCATGATTTTAAAAGCAACCAAACAGCGGGGATGTGGTTATTTTTTGGTTCGCGCCGATCTTTACAGATTGTCCGTCCTTCCATTCTGCAACTGATTTTCTGGGGCATTTTAGGCGGTCTGGCCAACACTTTATTTAGCTGGCTCAGCGCCGGTGAAACCGGTGATTTTAACCCGCAAGGTCTGGTCAGTTATGCCTTGTGGCCGTTTATTGCCTTAATTGTCGGGATTTTCCTGTCCCAGCGCGTCAATAATCCACGCCTCATGCTGGTGCCGGCTTTACTGTGGCTGGTGTTAGATACTCACATCGCCTTATTGCAAAGCCTGATTCAATATCTGGGCATGATTGATGTGCTGCCCTATGTGTTCTATGACTATCTGCCGCTGATTTTCATGGTGCTGTTTGTCTGGCAGAGTCTGGCCGTGGTCTGGGTATTTTCCCGTGAACTGAAATGGCCGTGGTGGGAACGTGCGCTGATTGTTCTGGCCACGCTGTTTACCCTGGTGGTGTGGCAGATGTCGGTCAAGAGCCAGCCAATCTGGAAGGTGGAAGAGGTCCCGCCGACGTTTAGCGAAGAAGCCTTTTATGCACAAAGCAAGATACTGAATCAGGCGCTGGAGAAGATTCAGTATGGTGAATTTGCACAATCACACTGGTATTTTCTGGGCGTGGCCGGGGCCAGTTATCAGGATGTGTTTATGTCCGAAGTCGAGCGGATTCGGGAACAGTTCGATACCCGCTTTGGCACTTTTGGCCGCTCGATGATTCTGGTGAATAACCCGATGACACGCAATGTCACCCCGATTGCCTCACGCACCAGTATGGAACTGGCACTGCGCCGTATAGGCCAGCAGATGAATCCGGAAAGCGATGTGCTGTTTTTATACATGACTTCACATGGCTTGCCGAACCAGTTTGAAATGGAAAATGCGCCGCTGGAACTGCAACAGGTTGATCCAAAATGGCTGCGCGATGCGCTGGATAAATCCGGTATCCGCTGGCGCGTAATTGTGATCTCGGCCTGTTATTCGGGCAGTTTTGTTTCGGCCCTGCAAAATGACAATACTTTGGTAATTACCGCATCGGCCGCAGATCGCGCTTCATTCGGCTGTTCCAACGAAGCCGATTATACCTATTTTGGCCGGGCTTTCTTTGATCAGGCCATGCGTGAAAATAACAGCTTTGCCGAGGCTTTTGCACAGGCCAAGCTGACCGTGGCAAAATGGGAGCAGGCACAAGGTTTTGAACCATCTGAACCGCAATGGTCGATGGGCAAGAACATGCAGCTGATGTTGCCGCAACTGGAGCAGCGTTTATTCCCGCAAGCCATGGTGGCGCAGCCAAATGAAATGCCTTTAACTTTAGACAGCCCTTAAAACAGGATAAGACGATGGAATTAATACAGAACAATCGATGCTTTGATGGCGAACAGCGAATTTACCGTTTTAATTCCAGCAGCTTAAACGGGGAAAGCCGTTTTGGTATTTTTCTGCCGGCACAAGCCTTGGCCGGTCAGGACTGTCCGGCGCTTTTTTACCTGGCGGGTTTAACCTGTACCGAAGAAACTTTTGCAATTAAAGCGCATGCCCAGCGTCTGGCGGCACAGTTGGGCTTTATTCTGATTAGCCCGGACACTTCACCTCGCGGTGAGCAGGTGGCGCAGGGCGATCACTGGGATATCGGGCAGGGGGCAGGTTTTTATATTAATGCAACCCAGGCACCCTGGGCAGCGCATTACCAGATGGAACAGTTTGTTGCAGAAGAGCTGTATAAGCTGGTGTGTGAACAGTTTGCGGTGCAAACCGACAGTATTGGTATTTTCGGCCACAGTATGGGCGGCCATGGTGCGTTAACGCTAGCTTTTAAATATCCGGAAAAATTTAAATCAGTTTCTGCCTTTGCGCCGATTTGTGCGCCAAGCCAATGCCCGTGGGGAGAGAAAGCTTTTAGTGCCTATTTAGGTGAGGATCGTCAAGGCTGGCAAGCACATGATGCCACCGCACTGGTCCAGCAAAAAGGCAAGCAATTTGCCGATATTTTAATTGATCAGGGCTTGCAGGATCAGTTCTATAGCCAGTTGAATCCGGCGCTGTTCCAGGCCGCTTGTGCGCAGGCCGGACAGCCGCTGAGCTTACGTGAACATGCTGGCTATGATCATGGTTATTACTTTATTCAAAGTTTTATTGATGACCATCTGCAATTTCATGCAGTCCAATTACAATCCTAATATAATCCATCACGCAGAACACCGCTTTCGACCTGTTGCAGGGTGAAGGCGGTCTGTGATTTTTTGTTTTTTAATTTTTAACCGTGTCTTTATTTTAAAAAATAATTATAAGGCCTGATATGCAAAACCAAGATATACATCCGACTTTTACCGCAGAGGAACAGACCCAGCTGCCGCCGGCGCTTGTGCTTGATTCACCTGAACCGCAGCTGCTTGGACAGCGCCATCCCTTTCATTTTTATGGTACTGCCATGGAATATTTCGGCATCTGGATTGTCAATATTCTGTTGATTATTGTCACGCTGGGACTGTATGCGCCGTGGGCCAAAGTACGCCGCTTGCGCTATTTTTATGGCAATACCGAATTTATCCAGCGCCGTTTTGACTTTACCGGTGTGCCGAGCAAGATCTTAATTGGCCGGCTGATTGCAATTGGCCTGTATCTGGCCATTTCGCTGTTATCCAACTACTCGGTGCGTGCTACCCTGATTGGGGTGCTGATTCTGTATCTGGCCGTGCCCTGGCTGATTCGGGCCACCATCCGCTTTAATGCACGTAACAGTAAATTTGGTAACAGCCGCTTTTTCTTTTCCGGCACTAGCAAGAAAGCCTATATCGAATTTTTAAAAGGGATTCTGGTGTATATCTTGACCCTGGGTATATTTTTCCCGGTGCTGATCTGGCTGTATAAGCGTTATTGCCTCGATCATCTTTATGCGGGGCAATTGCAGTTTAAATTACAGGCCGACTGGCCGGCCTATATGCGCGCCATGTATGTGCCGCTGTTTCTGTTTATCGGCTTGCTGGGGGCGGCAGCGCTGGTACTGGCCTTGCTGGCCGATTTTTCCAGTCTGAGTGCGGTGCAGTATGTCTGGATTTTTATGGGCATCTATTTGCTGGCGGCTTTATTCATCTGGCCATTAATGCTGGCGCGGATTTTTATGACCAGCTGGAATAATACCACCATCAGTCGTAGCCAGTTTCAGACCAGTTGCAACCAGTGGCGCTATGCCTGGATTGTGCTCAGCAACTGGATGGTGAAAATTTTAACCCTCGGCCTTATGACGCCGTGGGCGGCAATCCGTTTATATCGCTATCAGGTGGAGTCTTTAAGCCTGCATTTAAACAATGATCCGGACCTGCTGATGAACCAGTTACAGGGTGATCCAAGCGCGATTGCGGAAGAAATTAGCGATATCTTTGATATTGATGTGTCTTTATAAGGAAAGCCCTGATGCAACAGATGACGGTTGAAGCCGTGTTTTATGATGGTCAGAGTGCCAAGCCTTATACTGCTCAGGTATTGGCAGCTGATGCAGACAGTATCTGGGTCCAGTATGGTGAAAACTTTGCCTTGCAGCGCCGTTATCGTTATCAGGACATGCTGCTGATAGGCGCATTGGGCCGTATCCAGCCGGTAATTGAACTCCAGGATGATGCACGTCTGGAGTTTCAGCAGCCTTTACCGGACTGGTTTCAGCTGAAGCAAAAGAATATCTATCAGTCGATCTGGAAGCTGGAGCGTACCCCCAGCCTGATTCTGTTTAGTACTGTTTTTATTGTAGCGCTGGCCTTTGCCACGGTGAAGTGGGGCATTCCGTGGGCCTCGCATGTGGTGGCCAATCAGTTACCGGAAACCACCCTGAACCGTGTCGGTAATGAAGCAGAACACTATGTGCTGGAGATGACGGGTCCAAGCCGTTTAAGTGCAGCGCGCCAGCAGGCGATTTTACAGCAGTATCAGGCCCTGGTGGCAGAAGACTGGCCGGCAAAACTGCTGTTTCGTGAAGGGAATCGGTTAGGTGCCAATGCGGTGGCGATTCCCAACAATACTATTATTCTGACCGATGAACTGGTTGAGCTGGCACAGGATGACCGGGAAATTCTGGGGGTGCTGGCACATGAGCAGGGCCATCTGGTCGAGCGGCACAGTCTGCAACAGGCCCTGGCCAGTTTAGGTTTTGGGGTCATCCTGATTGCGATTACCGGTGATGGCTCCGATTTAATGACCAGCCTGCCTCTGGCTTTGGTGGGTGCCAGTTATTCGCGTAATTTTGAAGCCGAAGCCGATCATTATGCCTTAACCACCATGCAGCACAAGCAGGTGCCAACCATCCATTATGCCAACCTGTTACAACGGCTGGCAGATGAAAGCGGCGAAAGCGAGCAGGGTAAGTCGGTCTGGGATTTTCTGCAAAGCCATCCGGCCACGCAGGAGCGTATTGAAGCAGTCAAGGCCTTTGAAGCCAAGCAATCTGCCGAAGTAAAATGAGCAGATCTAAGTAGGTTTAATCGGCCTGCTGCCAGTCAGCACTTAACTGTTCCTGTCCCATGCGTTGCAGATGATCCAGCACCACCTGTTCCAGCCGGTTCAGGTCGGTATGTTCATCTAAAGCAATAATTTCGGTATAGAGCGCATCAGATTGTGGCTGTAACACAATGGTCGCGCTTGGCATCAAAATACGCAGTTCCTGTGCTGTTTCCTGTACTTCAAATTTGTGTTTCCAGTGGTTACCCAGGCGTTTGGCCAGACGGGCCGCTTGTGTGGTGGCAATATGACTATAACGTTTCATGAAAAATCCTGTTCAGTAAGCCTTAAGCCTAAGAGAAAAGAGCGCCCAGACAAAGCCGCGTGTTGCAACACAGCGTTGTAGATTTGCAATCTTGCCGCAGGTGGCCATCTGCCGCCCCAGAGCCGGGGACAATTTGTTATAATGGCGCAGTCACTCAAATACTTAGCCAGGGTCTCCCATGTCCAAGCCATATTTAATTGCGCCTTCTATTCTTTCTGCAGACTTTGCCCGTTTAGGGGAAGAGGTAGAAAAAGTGCTTGAAGCCGGTGCTGATGTTGTCCACTTTGATGTCATGGACAATCACTATGTACCCAACCTCACCTTTGGTGCAGACGTATGTAAGGCCCTGAAAAATTATGGGATTCAGGCGCCAATTGATGTGCATTTAATGGTCTCTCCGGTGGATCGCATGATTGGCGACTTCTTGGAAGCCGGTGCCGATATTATTACCTTCCACCCGGAAGCTTCGGACCATATTGACCGTTCGCTGCAACTGATCAAATCGGGCGGTGCCAAGGCGGGTCTGGTTTTTAACCCGGCAACGCCGCTGCATTATCTGGATTATGTGCTGGATAAAGTCGACCAGATTTTATTGATGAGTGTGAACCCGGGCTTTGGTGGCCAGAAATTTATTCCTATGACCCTGGAAAAATTACGTCAGGCGCGTCAGATCATTGATGCCTCAGGCCGTGATATTCGCCTTGAGGTTGATGGTGGTGTTGGCCCGGCCAATATCCGTGAAATTGCCGAAGCCGGTGCCGATATGTTTGTGGCCGGTTCAGCGATTTTTGGCAAACCGGATTATAAAGCTGTGATTGATGAGATGCGTGCCGAACTGGCCAAAGTCGGTGCCGTGAATACCTAATAAAACTGGATAAGTTATCGGCACCCTGTGGATAACTTTGTGATTAACTCTATGGATATCTATGTTGATAACAGTATGGATAACCGGATTAATTTATAAACAGTTGTGCATCAATCGTTTGCCAATTAGACATAAAATGTATAAAAAGGACTCAAATGAGTCCTTTTTATTTGAGCAAAAGCCCTAAAATTCCTGCCTTTTTATTCAGCTCTGCTTAAGAGTTATACTGCACAATAAATAACTTTATTTTTTTATTGATATGTAAAACAATCTTCCCGGCAGCAGCAATTTAAAATTTAAAGCATTGTGTATAACTTTGAATTTCTCTATGCTGGTTTGCACAGGCGTTTAGCTGTTTTAAGCAGCTTCAACGCTGGGGTTTGGTCTTATGGGGTGAGGAAATCCTGTTGTATACACAGCGCAGACAACCGGTGTGGTTCAGCTATCTGATGGCATTTGTCATGGGATGGAGTAGTCTTGTGCTGGCGGTTGTACAACCAGCGCATGCGGCCATGCAACTGTCTAACTCTGCCGCGATCACCAGTGCGAAATCATCCGTTTCATCACCTACACCTTGTCATGCTGAAAAGGCAGATTCTCCTGTAGAACAACATCACCCAAGCCATCATAGCACCAGTCCATCTGCACAGTTACCCGACTGCGAGCAGGTACATCATCCAGAGCAGCATTTAAACTGTCAGGATTGTCCACCCCTACATTGCCAGCCGGGTCTGAGCTATCTCAAGATTGCGCTCCCTGTGCTGGAACAGGCAAGCCCGACCTTTGAGTCTGAGCCGCACTTTCATCTCTATCATGCCCAGCATTTACCCGGCTACTGGCAGGAAATCCTGCGTCCACCGAAAACCTTATCCTGACTTTAAAAACTTTTCTTTTTTTATTGTTTTAAGGATAAATCATGTCAATTCAATTGCGTCAGGCCATCGTGCTTGGCTTATGTCTGTGCGCATCGTCCTGGGCGATGGCCGCAGTCCGGGAATATCATCTGTATATTGATGAGCAGCCGGTCAAGCTGACCGGAAAAACTGTCAAAAAAATAAGTGTGAATGGCCAATTCACAGCCCCCTTGCTTGAATTTGAGGAAGGTGATGAAGCGGTGATTCATGTGCATAACCAGCTTCAAAATCGCGATTCTTCCATTCACTGGCATGGTCTGTTATTGCCGGGTGTAATGGATGGCGTGCCGGGCTTTAACGGCTTTCAGGGCATTGCGCCGAAGGGACATTTTACTTATCGCTTTCAGCTACGGCAGCAGGGCACCTACTGGTATCACGCCCATTCCAAAGGTCAGGAGCAGGATGGGCTATATGGCCCGCTAGTCATTTATCCCAAAGGCAAACAGCCTGTGGCTGCGCATGAGCAGGCCGAGCGGGATTATGTGGTGATGCTGTCCGATTTTCACGCATCTTCCAGCGACACGATTTTAAATAATCTGAAAAAGTCGGCCGAGTATTATCAGAACCAGCGTGAAACCCTGGCCGATGTGTTGCAGCAGGTGAAACAGCAGGGCCTGAAACAGACCTGGCAGCAACGTTCCATGTGGAACCAGATGCGTATGCTTAGAACCGATTTGTCGGATGTCACCGGTTATCAGTTTTTAATCAATGGCAAAACACCGGAACAGGCCTGGACCGGGCTGTTCCGACCGAATGAAAAAGTGCGTTTACGTTTTATTAATGCCTCGGCCATGTCGTTTTTTGATGTACGCATTCCGCAGCTCAAAATGACCGTCATCAGCGCTGATGGCCAGCCGGTCCAGCCGGTGCCTGTAGATGAGTTCCGAATCGGGACGGCTGAAACCTATGATGTACTGGTGGAACCAAAAGCCGGCCATTACCAGATTGAAGCAGAATCAATTGACCGTTCAGGCTTTGCCATTGGTAGTTTATTGCAACAGGGCATGCAACCACCGCCACTGCACATGCCAACCGCACGACCACGTGCGGTATTGACCATGGAAGATATGGGACATGCTGCTCATGGTGCAGAAAGTACTGCGCCACATGCGGTACATAGTGCGTCATCCACATCTTCGACCCTGCAGCATCCATCGATGACGCATGCTGCCATTAAAGAGACTGAATCTTTAACGGTAGCCGAAGATCATCCTGCAGTGCATTCATCGCATGCAACGCAGGCGCAGTCAAAATCTTCGGCCAGTTCGGTCCCTCAAGGTTGGGCCAATGCCTCAACACCCGCCGGACATAAAGCACTTCGCTATGCGGACTTAAAAGCCTTAAAGCCGCAGCCGGATACGCGCGCGCCGGTGCAAGAGCTGGTGATTCGTTTGGGCGGCACGATGGAACGTTATATCTGGACCATCAATAGCAAGAAATTTAGCGAGGCTGAACCGTTGCAGGTGGCCTATGGCGAACGGATTCGGCTGAAATTTATCAATGACAGCATGATGGCGCATCCGATGCATTTGCATGGCATGTTTATGCAGCTGGAAAATGGCCAGGCCGCTGCCGACCTGCCAAATAAACATACCCTGATTGTACCGCCTGGAAAAATCGTGAGCGCGTTATTGACCGCCGATGAGCTGGGGGAATGGGCAATCCATTGTCATCTGCTGTATCACATGAGTTCGGGCATGATGAATAAGTTAGTGGTGGCACAGGTGATGCCAGAGCAGACGGCTTCATTACCCGCAGCTCCATCTGCGCTGCCAGCTGCTGTTCAGTCTTCGGGAGATCCACATGCACATCACTAATTTTGCCCGTTTCAATTTGTTGGGAGCCATGCTGTTTGCGACACCGATGTTATCGGCGCAGACACAGCACCCATCTTCCCATGTTACAGAACATGAAGTTGTACCGCAGACGTCAGTAAAATCTGTCGATAAACATGCACAACACAAGCAGATGATGCAGGCTGAACATCAGCAACATCAGCAACATCAGCAACATCAGCAACATCAGCAACATCAGCAACATCAGCAACATCAGCAACATCAGCAACATCAGCTCATGAGCATGCCTCATCTGGTGGAGAAGGCTGCAACGGCAACAACGCATGATCACCGACAGGAGCATGGCGGGCAGTGGTATCAGTCCAGTATGCTGGAATCAAAATGGATGCAGCATGCGGGTGGACGCGGAGTGTGGCAGTCCGAGCTGGAAAGCCGGGTCGGAACGGATGAACACAAGCTGTTTTTCAAACTGCATACCCAGCAGGCCGAGTCGCAACAAGCTGAATATGAGGCACAGGTTTTATATAGCCGGATGATTTCTGATTTTTGGGATATCCAGGCTGGTGTGGCCTATCAGGAGGATCAGACTTCGGCACAGCAATGGCGTGGTGTGGTTGGCCTGCATGGGCTGGCGCCGTATTTCTTTGAATCTGAGGCCTATTTGTCGCTTGCCGAAGATCAGCAGGTGCTGCTGAGTCTGGACACTGAGCGAGATCTTTTGCTGACCCAGAAACTGATTCTGGCACCTTATTTGCAGGCCAAGCTGGTACTTTCAGATGAATCGGTGCAAGCGCAGAAAACTGGTTTAAACCAGCTGCAGACCGGGCTACAGATGCGTTATGAAATCAGCAAAAAAGTCATGCCGTTTGTAGATGTGGCCTATGGCTATCATAAAGGGCTGGCCCAGACAGCTGAGCAGGATGCGACGGAGTCGGAACAGGGCTGGCAATATGGTGCCGGATTACGGTTGAAGTTTTAAAGCATTTATCCATACACTGGATGGGCTTTGGTTCATCCTTTTGCTTGCTGGAGAAACGACCTATGCTCCAGTAAGCAATTTATTCACTCAAGTGAATAAGTTTGAATCGCCTTATCTGGGTTGTGATTTTCAGTCCCTCTTGAGCTGAAGCTTATTCCCCTTCAACGGCGTTCTACTGGCAGGCGGTGGATTTTTGCTATACTGATACCGTAATTTTGGAGGAACGACCTCCCTTAAAGACGTTGTCTTTAAGAAAAATCGTCAGGACGGCCTGACTCTATCTGAATAATGGAGGAGGGCGTGATGGCCTGGATCGTATTAATTTTTGCCGGTATTTTTGAAATTGTCTGGGCTTATTTTATGAAGCTTTCAGATGGTTTTACCAAACTTACCCCAAGCATTCTGACCATTTTCTTTATGGTGCTCAGTTTTGGCCTGCTGGCCTATGCCATGCGCAGTCTGCCACTGGGCACGGCCTATACCATCTGGACCGGGATTGGCGCGGTCGGTTCTTTTCTGGTGGGTATTTTGGTACTGAGCGAGCCGGCATCGGCCATGCGTATGCTGGCGGCAGTGTTAATTATTTCCGGTCTTGTGCTGATGAAACTTTCATCGGCATAATCAAGCTAGACTAAACTGAACAGGAGAAGGAGATGAAACTTGCATTTATGTATATGCCTTCTCCGGTCGGGCGTTTAAAACTGGTGGCCACAGACAGCGCGCTGGTCGCCGTGATCTGGGACAATGAAAATCCCAAACGGGTCCGGCAGGCCGAGCTGGTAGAGCAGCTGGATCATCCGATTTTGCTGGATGCGCAACAACAGCTGAATGAATATTTTCAGGGCCAGCGTCAGACTTTTGAACTGCCTTTAGATTTTGAAGGCACAGAATTTCAGAAAAAAGTTTGGCAGGCACTGCTGAATATTCCTTTTGGCGAAACCCGCAGTTATCGGCAAATTGCTGAGCAGGTCGGCAGTCCCAAAGCGGTACGGGCTGTCGGTGCGGCCAATGGCCAAAATCCAATTTCAATTATTGCACCCTGTCATCGGGTGATTGGCAGCGGCGGTAAACTGGTTGGCTTTGCCGGCGGATTAGACAATAAAGAGATTCTGTTAAAACTGGAACAACAACAAAAATAAATATAGATATTTTATGGTGTTGCATCGCTTAGTGCAGGCCAATAAACAGCTTAAATCAGTAAGCATCCGTTGATTAAAAAAATAGATCACTATCCAGATTGAGTGCCCTCAAGCAGATGGAATCTTTCAGTATCTGCCTGATAATGAAGATTAAACCAGCATTATCATTCCTGAATGAAACACCGTTTTATGTTAGCGTCAGGTCAAGATCATCACCATTAAAATAAAACCGCAATGCATGATGTAAATATTTTGCGTATGTTGATTTCACAGCTGTGGTGGCTGTTGCTGATTCTGCTGGGCTTGAGCCTGCTGCGGGTGTTCCTGCCGGACTTAAAAGGCAAAATCGGGGAGTGGGCTGTTCAGCGACAGGCCAAGCAACATCTGGATGAGCGTTATATTTTACTTAATGATTTGACCTTGCCCGATCAGGATGGTGGCACCACACAAATTGATCATGTGCTATTAAGTCCTTTTGGCGTCTTTGTGATAGAAAGCAAAAACTATAAGGGCTGGATTTTTGGCAGTGCGCGGCAAAAAATGTGGACCCAGAAAATTTATAAAAAGAGTTATAAATTCCAGAATCCCTTGCATCAGAATTACAAACATACTCAGGTGTTGAGTCATTTGCTGGCTGATCTGCTGGAGCCGGAACATTTACATTCAATAGTGGTATTTATGCCGGGCTGCGAATTTAAAACAGAGATGCCAAAGCAGGTATTTCAAGGGACAGGCTGGGTAAATTACGTACAGGAGTTCCAGACCGAAGTCATCTCCGCCATGCGCTTAAAACGTTTGCAATTACGACTGGAAAAAGAAGTACTGGACCCGTCCTGGCAAACCCGGCGCGCGCATGTGGCGCAGCTTAAATCCAGACATCATCAAGACTGAACCCAAGTATCGTGTTGAGCTGAGTCGTCTACGCTTACCAAACTCTCCTGAACTGTTGAATAAGCACTATATTTTTCTGGCTCTCAGCTTGCTAGATTGGTGGATATTAGCCAATTTTTGCCAGATGTTCAGGCCGGAACAGGAGCGTTCACGATGTCAGAGCCGTATCTACCGTATACCCCGCAGGTTGAACAGGAACAGCCGAATGAAAGCCGCTTGATTGAAGATATTATCGAGCATATGGCCCAAGCCCGACAACAGGTGTTTGACAAGCATCGCCATGCAGTCCGCGATGCGCATGCCAAATCACATGCATTTCTGAAAGGTATTTTGACCGTGCCGATGTTGCCGCCGCATTTGGCGCAGGGAATTTTTGCCGAGCCAGGACATTATGATGTGATGGTGCGTTTATCGGCTGCGCCGGGAGATTTACGCAGTGACCAGGTGCCAGTACCGCATGGCTTTGCCTTAAAAATCCTGAATGTGCCGGGCGCACGCTTACTGGCCGATGATCCGAGTGATGGTAAAAACCAGGATATTCTGATGGTGAATATTCCGGTGCTGGCCTTTGGCACGCTGCGTAAATACCAGCAGATGCTGCCCCTGGTGACACGCGCGGAACAGGCGCCCGATCCGATGTTAAAAGGCATGCGCAGTATGGCGCGCAGTTTAAATACACTGGTGGATAAAGCCGGTTTAGAAGTACCGGTAACTTTAAAAGGCTGGGCGCGCAGTCAGAACCATATTCTCGGTGAAACCTATCACACCATGGCTGCACTGCGTTATGGCGACTATATGGCAAAAATCAGTGTGGCGCCGGAATCGACCTCGGTACGTCAGCTGACCAATATTCCAATGCAGATTAGCCATGACTCCAGCATCCGCGATCTGGTTCGGGATTTCTTTAAGCACCATAGCGCCGATTATGTATTGCGTGCGCAATTATGTACCAGTCTGGAACGGATGCCCATTGAAGATGCCTCGGTATTATGGCCGGAAGAAGAATCTGCGCATCAGACCATTGGCACTTTGCATTTTCCCAAACAGGACAGCTATAGTCCGGAGCGGCGGGTTTATGCCGATGATGTGTTGTCGTTTAACCCGTGGCATGGCGTGCAGGCGCATCAACCTTTGGGTTCAATTATGCGGGTACGTAAACAGGCTTATGAACGTTCCGCCTCGTTCCGGCACCGGATGAATACCCAGCCGCGAGCCGAACCGCAGCAGCTGGATGATATGCCGGATTAAAGGGCTTCAGATTCAGGTCGAAAAAATACCTGCCATGGGGCAGGTATTTTTTATAGCAGGTATTTTTTATATTAAGGATTAAAAGCGTTTTGGAATCTTCTGACCATTCGGTACCGGACTTTCTGCCTGTTTTAGTACCCCAAACAGCCAGGTTTCAGCATAATTCACAGCGGCTTGCAGTTCATCACCTAGTGCTAAACGGCCGGCAATAAAGCTGGCCAGCGAGCAGCCCGAACCGTGGTATTCGCCTTCTAAACGCGGGCAACGGGTTTCTGAAATCAGTTCACCATCTATATATAAAGCATTGCGGATGTGATCCGGGGTATCTTCATGGCCGCCTTTAACCAAAACCGCCTTGGCACCCATCGCAAACAGTTTCTGGGTGGCCAGTTCCAGATCATCTTCACCGGTCAGGGCACGCAGTTCTACCGTATTCGGGGTCAGTAAGGTTGCCAGTGGAATCAGCTCGACAAAGGCCTTGACCAAAGTCGCCTGATCACCCAGAGAGCCACCGCTGTTGGCGACCAGAACCGGGTCCAGCACATAGTAATAGTCCGGATGTTCTCTCAAGAAATCTGCCAGCGCTGCAATATTGTCGGTGGTGCCGAGCATTCCCGATTTAACACAGCGAATTGGCAGATCGTTCACCACGGCATTGGCCTGGGCCAGTAGCAATGCTTTGGAAGTGGCTTCAAAGCCAAACACCTGCTGCGAGTTTTGCACCGTGAGGGCGGTACAGGCAATGGCCGCATGTGCGCCACTTTGACCAATCGCTTCAATATCAGCCTGTAAGCCCGCGCCCCCAGAGGGATCTAAACCAGAAAAGCAAAGTACCGTTGGACGCACATCCATATCCTTCAATCATGAATTTACGTTAGTATAGGCAACTTTGAATCAAGTCTCGAGTGTATTTCACGGTCGAAGGGGGAGAAAAATTCATGATTAAACATCTGCTGATTGATTTGGATGGCACCCTGACCGATCCAAAAGTGGGTATTACCACCTCGGCGCGTTATGGACTGGCAAAAATTGGTCATCCACTACCAGAATCTGAAAATATTGACTGGATTATTGGTCCGCCACTGAAAGCTTCACTGGCAAAAATTTTACAGGTTGAACCGAATGATGTGCTGGCGGAACAGGCACTGATGGGTTATCGCGAGCGTTTTGCCGTGACCGGTTTATATGAAAATAAGGTTTATCCGACTGTGGCGGAAACCTTGCAAACCTTGAAACTCCAGGGCTATCAGCTGTTTTTAGCCACGGCCAAGCCGACCATTTATGCACGGCAGATTCTGGAGCATTTTGAGCTGGAACAGTATTTTACCGGCATTTATGGCAGCGAGCTGAATGGTGATCGGACCCATAAAGATGAATTAATTGCCTATATTCTGGAGCAGGAACAGCTGCAGGCCAGCCAATGTCTTATGGTCGGCGACCGGGAATATGATGTGCTGGGGGCGCGACATAACGGGATTGAAGCGGTCGCGGTCGAATATGGTTATGGCACGATGCAAGAGCTGGATCATGCTGCACCAAAAGCCCGTATTCAGCAGTTTTCCCAGTTGCCGAATGTGGTGGCTGACTTAAATAGTGCATTGGCATCCTGTCAGGCTTAATATAAAAAATCCATTCGGCTGATGCTGTATTCATCAGCCGGTGGCTGGATTTTCCATGCGCCTAATCACATCGACGGATCTATCGACTCTCTGAAACATCAGCCTTCAATATTTAAATACAGACTTTCTTTAACTTCTTCCATTACCACATAACTGTGTGAAGAGGCTGAGGCCGGCAATTTTTTCAGTAAATCGCCAAGTAAACGCCGGTAGGCGCTCATTTCTTTGAGCCGTGCTTTAACCAGATAATCAAACTCGCCGGAAATCAGATGACACTCGAGCACTTCCGGAATATCCACCAGATCTCGCGCCACCTGATCAAACACATCGCCCGATTTGGCCGACAGTTTAATCTCCAGAAATACCAGCAGTTTCTTGTCCACCAGTTCAGGATTCAGGCGGGCATAATAGCCCATAATAATGCCATCGCGTTCCAGCCGTTTAACCCGTTCCGAGCAGGGCGTGGTGGATAAATTGACCTTGGCCGCCAGCTCACTAATCGCAATCCGGCCATTGTTTTGCAGGATGTCCAAAATCATGCGATCAATCCGGTCTAATTTACGCATCTAAAAATTCCTTTATTCCAAAAAATATCCTGAAAAAATGGGTGGATTATCTGAAAATACCCACTAAAAATAGCAAAATTCACTATTGATCCGAAAATATACTAGTTAAATAAACTGGAATGTATTTGAGGTCAAGTCTATGCGTGTAATTGTGTTGGGAAGCGGTGTCATTGGGGTGACCAGCGCATATTATCTGGCGCAGCAGGGTGCAAGTGTGACGGTGCTGGATCGTCAAACCGGGCCGGCGGAAGAAACCAGCTTCGGGAATGCCGGACAGGTTTCACCGGGCTATTCAACGCCGTGGGCAGCGCCGGGGATTCCATTTAAAGCCGTGAAGTGGATGTTCCAGCATCATGCACCTTTGGCCGTGAATTTGGATGGCAGTATGTGGCAGTTACAGTGGATGGCGCAAATGCTGAAAAACTGTAATGCGCAGCACTATGCTATTAATAAAGAGCGGATGGTGCGGGTAGCCGAATATAGCCGCGATTGCCTGAGACAGTTACGCCAAGACACCGGAATCAGCTATGAAAACCGCTCTAAAGGCACGCTGCAGCTGTTCCGTAAAGATGCCCAGCTCGATGCCGTACAGCGTGACATTGAAGTATTAAAAGAAAGCGGTGTGGAATATGAGCTGTTAGACCGTGATGGTCTGGCCCGGGTTGAACCGGCTTTGGCTGCGGCCAAAGATAAACTGGTTGGTGGCTTGCACTTGCCTAATGATGAAACCGGTGATTGCTATCTGTTTACCAATGCGCTGGCCAAACTGGCACAGGAGATGGGTGTCGATTTCCAGTTTAACCAGAATGTAGAAAAACTGCTGGTTGAAGGCGACGAGATTAAAGGCGTGCTGGTCAATGGCAAAGTGCTGACCGCAGACCGTTATGTGCTGGCGTTTGGCAGTTATTCACGTGAATTCCTGAAACCGCTGCATCTGGACCTGCCGGTCTATCCGGTGAAAGGTTATTCGCTGACTGTGCCAATTGTCGATCCGGCCATGGCGCCACAATCAACAGTTCTGGATGAAACTTACAAGATTGCCATTACCCGTTTTGACCAGCGGATTCGTGTTGGTGGTATGGCTGAATTAAGCGGCTTTAACCTCGGTCTGAATCAGGATCGTCGTGCCACTTTAGAAATGGTCACCAAAGATTTATTCCCGGGTGGTGATTTACCGCAGGCCAGCTTCTGGACCGGTTTACGTCCAATGACGCCAGACAGCACCCCGATTATTGGTGGCACCCGCTATAAAAACCTGTTCCTGAATACCGGTCACGGGACTTTAGGCTGGACCATGGCCTGTGGTTCGGGCAAGTTAATCAGTGATCTGGTGATGCAGCAGCAACCGGAAATTAGCACTGAAGGCTTATCGTTACAGCGTTACGCTGCTTAAGGTATTGATTCAAGGAAGAACGATGTCCAGATCAATTCAGGCGGTGGTGCATCTCGATGCACTGCGCCATAACCTGCAGATTGCCCGGCAGTATGCCGGGGACAGCCAAGTTTATGCCGTGGTCAAGGCCAATGCCTATGGTCATGGCATCGAGCGGGTCTATCCGGCTTTTCAGTCCGCCGATGGCTTTGCCTTGCTGGATCTGGCCGAGGCGCTGAGATTACGCCAGCTGGGCTGGCAGGGCGATATTCTGTTGCTGGAAGGTATTTTCTGTCTGGAAGATTTATTTGTCTGTCAGCAACATTGCTTGAGCTTTAGCATTCACAGCGCCCATCAAATTGACTGGTTACAGCAGTTCCAGCGCCAGCATCCGGAAGCACGTTTTCATGTCTATCTGAAAATGAACAGTGGCATGAACCGTCTGGGTTTTGCACCCGCCACTTACCGGGACGCCTTCGCCCAGTTACAGGCATTGGAAATTATCGCCTCTATTACCCACATGATGCATTTCTCCGATGCCGACGGCGAACGTTTTGGCGCGCCGGGCATTGACTATCAGCAGCAGTGTTTTGAACAGACCATTGCCGGCCTGCCTGGCCAGCGTTCGCTCTGTAATAGCGCGGCGCTGCTACGTCATGCGCCGGCCCTGCACAGCGATGTGATGCGTAGCGGCATCATGCTGTACGGCAGTTCCCCCGATTTTCCACAGCACACAATTCAGGACTGGAACCTGAAACCGAGCATGAGCCTGCGCAGTGAAATTATTGCTGTCCAGCAGCTGAAGGCTGGAGAAAGTATTGGCTATGGCTCCAGCTTTGTTGCTGAACAAGCCATGCGGATTGGCGTAGTGGCCTGTGGCTATGCCGATGGCTATCAGCGAATTTCTCCAAGCGGTACACCGGTACTGGTCAATTCGCAGCGCAGCCAGACGCTGGGTCGGGTCAGTATGGATATGCTGGCGGTCGATCTCAGCCATCTTCCTGACGCCGATATTGGCGCTGAAGTGGTGCTGTGGGGCTATTCCAGCAGTGGTGCCATCTTGCCGGTCGATGAGGTCAGTCAGGCAGCCGGTACCGTTGGCTATGAGCTGATGTGCGCAATCACCGCCCGGGTGCCGTTTGTGGTGCAGGCATAAAATTTTATTCAACAGGATCACAACATGAGTTCTCAAGATATTCAACGTATTCACAGCACTGAAGTGATGAGTGCGGCAACGGTATTTAATCAGGTGGTCTATCTGTCGGGTCAGATTCCGAAAACCACTGCCGGGCAGGACATCACTGCGCAAACGCAAGAAGTGCTGCAGACTATTGATACGCTGCTGGCCGAAACCAATAGCGATAAAAGCCGGATTTTATCTGCGCAACTCTTTTTAAAGAATCTGTCCGATTTCCAGACCGTGAATGCGCTCTGGATTGAATGGTTGCAGGGCCATGCCACACCGGCACGCGCAACCATTCAGGCGGAACTGGTCAACCCGGACTGGCTGATTGAAATTGCAGTGACCGCTGCACAGAAATAAGCCGTCTGGTTTGGTTTTCTCTCCCAGCCACTGACGCTGCGTACAGCCCAAGATAGGATTTGTTGGGATGTACAGGACCATCATTGCAGGATGACGTATGCACAGCCTGCGCTGATGGCAGGGTCAGGGCACAATAAGGATATTGAACATGACTTCCTCTCGTCACGATGACGTTCATTCGTCGCCACATGAATTACAACGCAAACTCTCCAACCGGCATCTGCAGTTAATTGCCATTGGCGGCGCTATTGGCACCGGACTGTTTATGGGCTCCGGCAAAACCATTGCCTTGGCTGGCCCGTCCATCCTGTTTATTTATATGATTATTGGCCTGATGTTTTTCTTCCTGATGCGCGCATTGGGTGAAATCCTGCTGTCCAATCTGCACTATAAATCCTTTATTGATATGGCGCATGAGCTGATCGGGCCGGGTGCGGGCTACTATATTGGCTGGTCCTACTGGCTGGGCTGGATTCTGGTCGGAATTGCCGATCTGGCAGCCATCATCAATTATCTCGGTTTCTGGCTGCCACCAGATACCACGTTTACTCCCATGGGGCAGGCGCTGATCAGTGTTGGTTGTGTGCTGTTTGTACTGGGACTGAATTTACTGACGGTCAAGCTGTTTGGTGAAATCGAGTTCTGGTTTGCCCTGATCAAGATTCTGGCCATCTTAGGCCTGATTGGTATTGGTGGCTATATGGTCTTTAACCAGTTTGCCGCGCCAGATGGCACCACTGCCAGTTTTCAGCATGTCTGGTCACATGGTGGTATGTTTCCACAAGGCGGTAACGGTTTTCTGGCCGGTTTCCAGATTGCGCTGTTTGCCTTTGTCGGGGTGGAGCTGCTGGGCACCATGGCGGCTGAAACCAAAGATCCGGAAAAGAATTTACCCAAAGCAGTCAATGCAATTCCGACCCGGATTATCCTGTTTTATGTGCTGTCTTTATTTGTGGTGATGTCGGTGACGCCGTGGAACCAGATTCCGGCAGACCGTAGTCCGTTTGTGTCGTTGTTTTTACATGCCGGTATTCCCACCTCTGCGATTATTATGAATCTGGTGGTGTTATCTTCGGTGATGTCTTCCATGAACAGCGGTGTGTTTTCGACCAGCCGCATGCTGTTTGGCCTAGCGCGTGGCCGGCAGGCGCCACAGGCGTTGGCGACCTTGTCAAAACGGGCAGTACCGGCCAAAGGTCTGCTGTTCTCCTGTCTGTTTATTATGGCCGGTGCAGCCTTGCAGTATTTTGTGCCGAATACCGTTGAAGCCTTTACCTTGGCCAGCTCGCTGTGCGTGATTCTGTTTATTAGCATCTGGGGCATTATTATGGTGTGTTACCTGCGCTATCGTAAACTGCAGCCGCAGTTACACGCTGCTTCACGCTTTAAAATGCCGGGCGGGGTGCTGATGAGCTATGTGGTGTTGGCCTTCCTGCTGTTTGCACTGGTGATTCTCAGTCTGGAGCCGGATACGCTGAAAGCACTGCTGGTCAGTCCGTTGTGGCTGGTGATTTTAACCGTGACTTACTATGGTCTATATAAACCGCGGCTGCGTAAATACCAGCAATATGCCCAGACCGAGCAATATGCCAAGTCAGAAACCCTTCGCTAGCCCACAAAAAAGCCTCGTATCAAACGAGGCTTTTTTTATCTGTTCTTCGATGGAGCTAGAACACAGGTTTCACCACCACCAGAATCACAATTGCAAATAACAGCACTGTCGGCATTTCATTGAAAAAGCGCCAGAACTTGTGTGACTTGTAATGGGCATTGCCAATCAGTTTCAGACGGTAATAACCGCAAACCAGATGGTAAATCACCAATAATCCGACCAGTGCCACTTTCAGGTAAAACCACAAGGCATCGTGGTAGTTCCGGGTGGCATCACCCCAATCTACCAGAAAGTGGGCGGTAATTAGGGTGGCAATCATGGAAGGCCACATAATTCCGCGGTACAACTTGCGTTCCATGACTTCAAAACGCTGATGACTGACCGCATCTTCACTCATGGCATGGTAAACATATAACCGTGGCAGATAGAACAGTGCAGCGAACCAGCACACCACGGCAATAATATGTAATGCTTTTACCCATAAAAAAGCATCAGAAGGTGCATCCATCGAAAATCCTATTTAGGGATTATGCATCCCATTTCTTGAAAATCAGACAAGCGTTTACGCCGCCAAAACCAAAACTGTTACTCATCACAGTATTCAATTTTGCGTCACGTTTTTCAAGTACGATATCAAAGCCTTTCGCGCCTTCATCCAGCTCGGTCACGTTGATGTTTGGCGCAATAAAGTCGTTTTGCATCATCAGGACAGAGTAGATCGCTTCCTGTACACCGGCAGCACCCAGGCTGTGACCGGTCATAGATTTGGTCGAGCTCAGGGCTGGTACCTGGCCTTCACCAAAGGCACGTTCCATGGCTTTCAGTTCAGTCACGTCACCTGCAGGGGTAGATGTACCGTGTGTGTTCACATAGTCAATCGATTCAACACCATGCTGTTTGGCTTCATCCAGCGCCATCAGGATACAGCGTGTTGCACCTTCACCGCTTGGCGCAACCATGT
This sequence comes from Acinetobacter sp. Q186-3, assembly GCF_013420655.1. Lineage (NCBI taxonomy): Bacteria > Pseudomonadati > Pseudomonadota > Gammaproteobacteria > Moraxellales > Moraxellaceae > Acinetobacter > Acinetobacter sp. Q186-3. Next base: position 43,313 of record NZ_VOXS01000006.1, read on the forward strand.
CAGCACCATCCGAGTTGGCTGCATACGCGACCACTTCTGCCAGAATGTTGGCACCACGTGCTTGTGCATGTTCCAGCGATTCCAGTACCAGGAAGCCACCGCCGCCGGCAATCACGAAACCATCACGGTCTGCTGAATATGGACGAGAAGCAGTTTCTGGGGAGTCATTGTATTTGGCACACAGCGCACCCATCGCATCAAACAGCAGGCTTTGTGACCAGTGATCTTCTTCACCACCGCCAGCCAGCATAAGATCCTGTTTACCCAGTTGAATCAGGTTGTAGGCATAACCAATCGCATCGGCAGAAGTTGCACATGCGCTGGTAATCGAGTGTGCAACGCCTTGCAGTTTAAAGGCAACGCCCAGGTTGGCCGTAATGGTGTTTGACATGTTACGTGGTACAAAGAATGGGCCAATTTTACGCGCGCCTTTTTCTTCCAGTAATTCCACCATTTCAACCACAGATGCAGTCGAGTTGCCGCCTGAACCACCGGCAATACCGTAACGCGGGTTACCAGCTAAATCTTCAACTTTCAGGCCGGCATGTTCAATGGCTGCTGCCGCTGCGTTATAGGCATACATTGCACACACGCCCATGAAGCGTTTTAAACGACGGTCGATATTGTCAAAATTCTGTTCTGCAGCTGCACTGACATGGCTCTTAAAATTCAGTTCAGCATAAGTCTGGTTAAAACGTGTGCCTGAAATACCATTTTGCAAAGAGTGGGTTACATCTTCTAATGTATTACCAATGCACGAATTAATGCCCATGCCAGTGATTACAACACGTTTCATCTACAGTTCCCTTATGGTGATATTATCGGGTCCAACCCTGGAGACTGTCGGCGCAAATGCCGGTGTCCAGTGCATTTCCCAAGTTTTTCAATTGGATTCATAATAACAGAAAGAATTTTGAATTCTTATGGCAAATCCTATGCCTCTTTGGGAATGACCAGATTTGGGGAGCAGACTACGTGAACATAACCAAAAGAAACACAATAAGGTTGAGATAAACGCAGACTATACCTAGTATTTAGCAATAAATCTTAAGAAAGAAAATGAGGAGCAAGAATGACAGATTCTAATAATAAGCAATCAGGCGGATTCCTCTCGAGTGCGTTTGGAGTGGCTAAAAAGCTCAGTCATACCGGCATTGACCTGGTTCAGCATGTGGCGCCCGGTTCGACCAGTAAAGAAGAGGCGGGTAGCAGTCAGGGGCGGGTGGTGGAAGGCAGTGCCAGCCCGGTATTCGGCCGCCATTCATCGCGTTATGACAATCCGCAGCAGGTACTGAAGGCACATTTGCCGCAGGTCTCACGTCAATTGCTAGGTCGTCATTATAATAAGGTCAATAATCTTGCCCATTTTGTGGCGCCTCAGTTTTCTGACAAGGTGTCGGATTACTTCTTTCACCAGCTAAATACCTTTACCTCCAATATCAGTTCGGTCGATGCAGTTCTAGATGAAGCCGGGGTACGTGATCTAGAAGAACTGACCCAGGATGTGAACCGTTCCAAACGCATCAGCCAGGCGCTGGCAGAGCAGAATAAATGGCTGGCCTCAATTCAGGGCGCAATTACCGGGGCTACCGGCGTGATTGGAACCGCGGTAGATGTGCCGGTTTCGATGATCATGTCGTTACGTACCATCTATCAGGTTGGACGTTCGTATGGCTTTGAGCTGAATAAAGAAGAAGGCCAGGCCATTGTGCAATATATTTTCAAACAGGTCGATCTGGGCCTGATTGCCGAAAAGCAGGCGGTCTTGCTGGGCATTAAAAGCGTGCTGAACATGCTGCAAACCCATGATGTGCATCAGCTGCAGCAGCTGGTTGGTTCCAGCAATGACATGGAAGCGCTACGCAAATATCTGGTCAATGAGCAGGGCGAAATGAAATGGCAATGGATGAACTCAATGCCGAAGTTCTCGCTGTTAAGCAAATTAACCCCGGTAGCGACAGCCTCGGTCAGTGCCGCCTACAGCTGGAAGCTGGTCGAGCATGTGCACCAGAAAGCGCAGGAAGTGTTCTCGCATGCCCGTGAATATCTCATCCAGCATAAGGGCAGTCAGCTGTCCCCGGTCGATGCCTATGAAAAAGCCGCAGCCTTACTGGCACAGGCCGCACCAAAATTACTGGAACAGCCAGCTGCGGCTACACCAGCCGTCGAGGAGCTAAAGCTGGATCAGGATATTGAGCTGCAGCAAAACAGCACCATCTCCAAGGTGAAAATCCAGAAAAAATCGGCAGAGGAAAAGCCGGAGCCGGAACAGGTCGATCAGGATATCCAGCAGGGCTTAGAGCAACTGGCCGATAAAATGGTTGAACCGAATGCTGCGGTAGAGCCGCAAAAACCGGCAATTCCACCGGAATCGATTGAGCCGGAACCTGAAGAGGATGACGAGTTTGACGACACGCCACCGGCAGTGGAAGAGCCACCTGAAACGGAGGCTGAACCGCAAAAAGCAGACGCTGAGAAACCGGTAGCGAAGAAGGTTACAAAAAAGCAAAAAGCGCAATAAGGTGCTAATACCTTAAAAAGCAGTAAAATCAGCCTTTAATGCGGGAATGGTCAATATTTGCCGGTCTGTCGAATATTGACCATTTTAGTATCTTGACTTACAATTGCATGCCCTCAAAAAGTAGTATGTTTTTGGGGCTTTTTATTAACGGGAGAATTGCCACATGGCAACAACAAATCAGTTGATCCGTAAGGGTCGTACGACTTTAGTTGAAAAATCTAAAGTTCCTGCGTTGAAGGCTTGTCCACAACGTCGTGGTGTTTGTACACGTGTTTACACAACTACACCTAAAAAACCTAACTCAGCAATGCGTAAAGTTTGCCGTGTTCGCTTAACTTCAGGTTTCGAAGTTTCTAGCTATATCGGTGGTGAAGGCCATAACCTGCAAGAGCACAGTGTTGTTCTGATCCGTGGTGGTCGTGTTAAAGACTTGCCAGGTGTACGTTACCATACCGTTCGTGGTTCTTTAGACTGTGCTGGCGTGAAAGATCGTAACCAGTCACGTTCTAAATACGGTACTAAACGTCCTAAGAAATAATCTTTCGAGATTAAGCTCTTAGTTCGTTAGAACTGCAATCCTTTATCGTCTCGCTTGTCTGATTTCTGCATTTATTTTGTGAATATTCAAGCGACGTATAGTAAGGCCAGCGAATGCATACGACACTTTATGCTACTGCTGGATTAACCTGAAGTGTCATATTTATAGGTAGTTTTAAAATGCCAAGACGTCGCGTAGTCGCTGCTCGTGAAATCCTTCCGGATCCTAAGTTCAGCAGCCAAACAATCGCTAAATTCATGAACCACGTAATGCAAGATGGTAAAAAATCTATTGCTGAAAGTATCGTTTACGGTGCTTTAGACCGCGTTCAAGAAAAAAACAAAGTAGACCCAGTTGAATTTTTTGAAGCTACGCTTGAAAAAGTTCGTCCTATGGTTGAAGTAAAAGCACGCCGTGTTGGTGGTGCTACTTATCAAGTTCCTATGGAAGTACGCCCATCCCGTCGTACTGCTCTAGCGATGCGTTGGTTAGTAGATGCTGCTGCTAAGCGTTCTGAAAAAACTATGGCTTTACGTCTTGCTGGTGAGTTGCTTGATGCAGCTGAAGGTAAAGGCGCAGCGGTTAAAAAACGTGAAGATGTGCACCGTATGGCTGAAGCCAACAAAGCCTTCTCTCACTACCGTTTCTAAGCGGATAAAACAGGACCTAATCAGGAGGGTGATGAATTTAGTTGTCACTAGTTTGTCATCAAAGCGCTTTAAGTTGCTATGCAGCTTAAAGCGTCCTGTTTTAAACAACAAAATTTAGGAATGCTAGAAATCATGGCACGTCAAACCCCAATTTCTCGTTACCGTAACATTGGTATCTCTGCGCACATTGACGCAGGTAAAACAACCACTTCTGAACGTATTTTGTTCTACACAGGTGAGAGCCACAAACTAGGTGAAACTCACGAAGGTTCAGCAACAACTGACTGGATGGAACAAGAGCAGGAACGTGGTATTACCATTACTTCAGCAGCTGTAACATGCTTCTGGAAAGGTATGGCTAACCAGTTCGACCAACACCGTATTAACGTAATTGACACCCCGGGACACGTTGACTTCACAATCGAAGTTGAGCGTTCTATGCGTGTTCTTGACGGTGCGTGTATGGTTTACTGTGCTGTAGGTGGTGTACAGCCTCAGTCTGAAACTGTATGGCGTCAAGCAAACAAATATAAAGTGCCTCGTATTGCGTTCGTAAACAAAATGGACCGTACTGGTGCGAACTTCTTCCGCGTTGTTGAGCAAATGAAAACACGTCTTGGTGCGAACCCCGTGCCAATCGTTGTTCCAGTGGGCGCAGAAGACACATTCACAGGTGTTGTTGACTTAATCGAAATGAAGTCAATCATCTGGGACGAAGCTTCTCAAGGTATGAAGTTTGAATACGGCGACATTCCTGCTGATCTGCAAGATACAGCTGAAGAATGGCGTACAAACATGGTTGAAGCTGCTGCTGAAGCATCAGAAGAACTCATGGACAAATACCTGGAAGAAGGCGACCTTTCTAAAGAAGAAATCGTAGCTGGTCTTCGTCAACGTACTTTGGCTGGTGAAATCCAACCAATGATGTGTGGTTCGGCGTTCAAAAACAAAGGTGTTCAACGTATGTTGGACGCAGTGATTGAATTCCTTCCAGCGCCTACAGACGTAGAAGCGATCAAAGGTATCCTAGACGACAAAGACGAAACTGAAGGTTCTCGTGAAGCGTCTGACGATGCTCCGTTCTCTGCGCTTGCGTTCAAAATCATGAACGACAAATTCGTAGGTAACTTAACGTTCGTACGTGTTTACTCAGGTGTTCTGAAAGCAGGTAGCCCTGTTTACAACCCAGTGAAAATGAAACGTGAACGTATTGGCCGTATTGTACAGATGCACGCAAACGACCGTCACGACATCGAAGAAATTCGTGCGGGCGACATCGCGGCGTGTGTAGGTCTTAAAGACACGACTACGGGTGATACACTGTGTGACGAAAACAACGTAATCACACTTGAGCGTATGGAATTCCCAGAGCCAGTAATTCAATTGGCTGTTGAACCTAAGACCAAAGCTGACCAAGAAAAAATGTCAGTTGCGCTTGGCCGTTTAGCGAAAGAAGATCCATCGTTCCGCGTATTCACAGACGAAGAATCTGGTCAGACTATCATCGCTGGTATGGGTGAGCTTCACCTTGACATCATCGTTGACCGTATGAAGCGTGAATTCAACGTTGAAGCGAACATTGGTAAACCAATGGTTGCTTACCGTGAAACGATCAAGAAATCAATCGAACAAGAAGGTAAATTCGTTCGTCAAACTGGTGGTAAAGGTAAATTCGGTCACGTATACGTACGTTTAGAACCGCTTGATCCTGAAACTGGTAAAGACTACGAGTTCGCTGAAGAAGTTGTTGGTGGTGTAGTACCTAAAGAATTCTTCGGTGCGGTTGACAAAGGTATCCAAGAACGTATGAAGAATGGTGTCCTTGCTGGTTATCCAGTCGTTGGCATCAAAGCGACATTGTTCGACGGTTCTTACCACGATGTCGACTCTGACGAATTATCGTTCAAAATGGCGGGTTCTTACGCATTCCGTGACGGTTTCATGAAAGCAGATCCTGTTCTTCTTGAACCAATCATGAAAGTTGAAGTAGAAACTCCAGAAGACTACATGGGCGATATCATGGGTGACTTAAACCGTCGTCGTGGTATGGTTCAAGGTATGGACGATTTACCTGGCGGTACTAAAGCAATCCGTGCTGAAGTTCCACTGGCTGAGATGTTCGGTTACGCGACTCAAATGCGTTCTATGTCTCAAGGTCGTGCGACTTACTCTATGGAATTTGCTAAATACGCTGAAACTCCACGTAACGTGGCGGAAGGCATCATCGCTAAGTTCCAAGCTGGCGGTAAAAAAGGTGACGACGAGTAATCTTTCGATTACTATATTGCCTAACTAATTTTATAGTTAAAATCTAATGCTCATGCAGTGATCCTGCATGAGTAATCTACAAAGGAAGATGAACATGGCTAAGGCTAAGTTTGAACGTAATAAGCCACACGTTAACGTGGGCACAATCGGTCACGTTGACCATGGTAAAACAACTTTAACAGCTGCAATTGCAACTGTATGTGCGAAGAAATTCGGTGGTGAAGCGAAAGATTACGCTGCAATCGACTCTGCTCCAGAAGAAAAAGCACGTGGTATTACAATTAATACTTCTCACGTAGAATACGATTCTCCAACTCGTCACTACGCTCACGTTGACTGCCCAGGTCACGCCGACTATGTTAAAAACATGATCACTGGTGCTGCTCAGATGGACGGTGCGATCCTTGTTTGTTCAGCGACTGATGGTCCAATGCCACAAACTCGTGAACACATCCTTCTTTCTCGTCAGGTAGGTGTACCTTATATCGTTGTATTCTTAAACAAATGCGATATCGTAGATGACGAAGAGTTAATCGAATTAGTTGAAATGGAAGTTCGTGAACTTCTTTCTACTTACGACTTCCCAGGCGACGACACTCCAGTAATCCGTGGTTCTGCTCTTGCAGCACTTAACGGTGAATCAGGTCAATATGGCGAAGACGCTGTTGTAGCTCTTGTTGAAGCGCTTGACACTTACATTCCAGAGCCAGTACGTGCAATCGACCAAGCATTCTTAATGCCAATCGAAGACGTATTCTCTATTTCTGGTCGTGGTACAGTTGTAACTGGCCGTGTAGAAACTGGTATCGTTAAAGTAGGTGAAGAAGTTGAAATCGTGGGTATCAAAGATACAGCGAAAACAACTGTTACTGGCGTTGAAATGTTCCGTAAGCTTCTTGACGAAGGTCGTGCTGGCGAGAACTGTGGTGTTCTTCTACGTGGTACTAAGCGTGAAGAAGTTCAACGTGGTCAAGTACTTGCTAAACCAGGTTCAATCAAGCCGCACACTAAATTCGACGCAGAAGTATACGTACTTTCTAAAGACGAAGGTGGCCGTCACACTCCATTCTTAAATGGTTACCGTCCACAGTTCTACTTCCGTACTACGGACGTAACTGGTGCGATCCAGCTGAAAGAAGGCGTTGAAATGGTTATGCCAGGTGACAACGTTGAAATGTCAGTAGAATTAATCCACCCAATCGCAATGGACGCTGGCTTACGCTTCGCGATCCGTGAAGGTGGCCGTACTGTAGGTGCTGGTGTAGTTTCTAAAGTAACTGCATAATCACTTCTATAGTGTGAAAAAAGCGTCCCTTTGGGACGCTTTTTTTATCTCTGCAGATTAAATTGTCAGACAATTTAATTGTAAGCTGTCCTAAACTGATATTCGCCTGACCTTAACTGCACTTATCCCCATATCAGAACCACGTAAGATAAAGCTGAAGAAAATAAATAAAAGTTTCAGGTGAGACGCTTCACTTGAAAGGAGTTGAGGTCATGAATGCTAAAGTAAATATTACCAACCGCGCAGGTGCCAGTTTCCCGGTACGTCGTATGGCGTTTGAGTTTGATCAGGTTCCAGAATACTGGATGCAAGGTTCGGCTGGCCTGACGCATTTTATGACCGCTTTATCTGCCTTGTTTCCAGCCGGTGAAAAATTCTTTATTGATAGTGTACGTGCAGTGCGTTACCACCCGGCAATTAAAGATAATCAGGAGCTGCAAAAAGAAATTTCAGCCTTTATTGGCCAGGAAGCCATGCATACCCAGGAGCATGTTGGCTTTAATGCCTCGGCACAAAAATATGGCCATGATGTAGAACGTTTAGATCGTTATACCGATAAAGTGATTCAAGGTGCGCGTAAGGTATTTGCCGGTGTCGGTAAACCCTTTGGCATTACCCAAGAAATGGTTGATTTGACTGCAACCACCGCACTGGAACATTTTACCGCGACCATTGCCACCCAGTTGCTGCGTAATTCGCATATTCAGGAACTGATGAGCGATGACACCATGAAAACCATGTGGCTGTGGCATGCGATTGAAGAAAACGAGCATAAAGCGGTAGCTTATGATGTGTTTGAGGGTGTATTCGGCCAAGGCACCAAAGCCTATTTACTGCGCACCAGCTCACTGGTGGCCGCCATGCTGACCTTATTTGTGGTGCAAAACTATTTCCTGTTCCGTCTGTTAAAAGAAGACAAACAGCTAAATCTGGAGGCGTTCAAGGCCATTTATACCTATGCTTATAGTCCCTCTAAGGGCATTATTACCGGTATGGGCCGTGAGATGCTGGCATATTTCCGCCCGGGCTTTCATCCGAACGATTTAGATACCGTCAGTCTGCTGGACACATGGAAAGCCAAATTGGGCTTCTAACGGTGTTGACTCTTGGGGCAATGAAAATTGCCCTTTTTTTTGCTCGATTTTTTATCCAGAGCTCTTATAATGCGAACTTTGTTTTGACCGATGATGAACGAAGATGATTCGTTTAATGCAACACGCTGATATCCATAGTGTATTTAACATTGAGCAACAGGTACAAAGCCATCCCTGGAGCTTGAAACAGTTTGCTGAAGCGGTAGACAGCTATCAATGTACCGTAATCGAGCAGCAAGGACAGCTGGTCGGGTTCTGTATTTTGCAGCCGGTGCTGGATGAAGCCAACCTGTTGCTGATGGCGGTTGCGCCTGACCAGCAGGGGAAGGGACTAGGTTATCAGCTGTTGGAGCATTCGATTGAGCAGTTGCCGAATCAGCCGGTACAAATTTTTCTGGAAGTGCGTGAAAGCAATACCGCGGCTATCCGTCTGTATGAAAAAGCTGGCTTTCATCAGATTGATGTGCGCAAAAATTATTATCCAAATCCGGATGGCACACGTGAACATGCGGTTATTATGGTTAAAGCCTGTAGTGATGATTTTGCCGCGCTCTTCTCATCACCTTAATTTTTAAAATTATTGGGTTTTATTTGATAATCGAATTATTCCAACCACTGGGCAGGGTGGTCATGAGAGAGTTTCCCAATTGCCGGATTTCTTCGCTGCTTAAGCTGCGGTTGAGCCGGCGCCATTGGCCATCAATCAGCAATTCCAGCGGTACATACTGCGATTTATAATTCATTTTATTGGAATGCGGCACCCAATAGCCTAAATAAACATAAGGCAGTCCGAGTTTCTGGGTGTGTTCAATCTGCTTTAAGATCGCAAATACGCCCAAGGAGCGGCGGTTTTCATCCGGATCAAAGAAGGTATACACCGCAGACAGGCCATCATCGAGCAGGTCGCAGGTCGAGACCGCAATTAGCCGGTCTTGGTGCCAAAGCTCTAAAAAGAAACTGTCGGTGCAGCTGTGCACCAGAAATTTTTCAAACTGATCCTGACTTGGCGGATACATATCGCCATCGGCATGGCGTTCATTAATATAACGCTCATACAGCGCATAATGCTGTTCATTGGCTTCTTGGGTAGAGCGGATGGTGACGTGCAGGTCCTGATTGCGTTTCCAGGCTTTTTTCTGGGTGCTGTTCATTTGAAATTCGTGTACCGGCACGCGCGAAGACAGACATTGACGGCATAAATGGCATTCCGGCCGATAGACAAAGTCACCGCTACGACGAAAGCCCATGCGTGACAGTTCAGACAGGGTCACCACATCAATCCGGTGCGCCGGATCTAAAAACACCATGCGAGCAGATTTATCATCCAGATAACTGCAGTTATGCGGCGGCGTAATATAATATTGTAATTCGTTGAGCAGGGATTTCGGTTGATATGAATTCATGGCAATCCCTCTTTATTTATTCATCCAGTGAGTCGTTTTGCGCTATTGTTTTACTTGAAAATACACCCTCCTGGTATTTTTTCCAATCTATCGCCGGCTGTTTTACAACATCTTGTAACGATTTTAAGTATGCTTGGCGAGTTATTGTACAGGCGCCCAGACTTAATAGATGGTCATTGACCAGCTGGCAGTCAATCCAGGGCAGGGCGTTGTCGCGGCCAATCAGCATTAAGGTATAAAACGCCATTTTAGAGACATCTGTGCGCTGGCTAAACATTGACTCGCCAAAGCAGCCGCGGCCAATGGTGACGCCATACAAACCACCGACCAGCGCATCCTGCTCCCAGACTTCGACACTATAGCCATAACCGGCCTCAAACAGGTCAATATAGCCCTGAATGATGTCTTCGGAAATCCAGGTGTCATTGGCATAGGCCCGTGGCAGCGAACAACAGCGAATCACCCGTTCAAAGGCCTGATTGATGCTAATCCGGTAATCACCTTTTTTCATGTTACGCAGCAGTGACTTGCTTGGATGATAATCCTGAGGGCGGATAATGCAGCGCGGCTCGGGACTCCACCAGCAAATCGGATCACCGTCGGAAAACCACGGAAACAGGCCGTGGGTATAAGCTTCAAACAGGGTCGAGGGGGACAGGTCTGCACCAATACAAATCAGTCCTTCACCCTGTGGATCAGCTTCATCAGGATGGGGGAAAATAAATTGTGAGGGTGCAAGTGCGGTCATACAGCTACTCTGAATCGAAACAGATCTCTATCATACATAAAAAAGCCGCCCGGATTGGGCGGCTCGTGCTTTAGGCAAAATTATTCACCTAGGGCATCCAGATATTTTTCAGCATCTAGGGCTGCCATACAGCCTGAACCAGCTGATGTAATCGCTTGACGATAGACGCTGTCTGCCACGTCACCGGCTGCGAATACGCCCGGTACAGAGGTTTGGGTTGCGTTACCGGCAGTACCACTTTGAACCTGAATATAACCATCACGCAGGTTTAACTGGCCTTCGAACATGCCCGTATTTGGCTTGTGACCAATCGCCACGAACATACCAGATACATCTACATTCTGGGTTGAACCATCGACAGTAGATTTCAAACGTACGGCAGTCACACCAGATTGTGCATCACCCAGGACTTCATCGACCTGGTTGTTCCAGAGAATGCTGATTTTGCCTTCTTTTTCTTTGGCAAAAATATGATCTTGCAGAATTTTCTCTGAACGCAGGCTGTCACGGCGGTGTACCAGGGTCACGTGAGAGGCGATATTGGAAAGATACAGCGCTTCTTCAACTGCGGTATTACCACCACCGACTACCATCACGTTCTGGTTTTTGTAGAAGAAACCATCACAGGTAGCACAGGCACTAACGCCTTGGCCCATGAATTTGGCTTCAGATTCCAGACCGAGGTATTGAGCCGTAGCACCGGTGGCAATAATTAAGGCATCACAGGTGAACTCTTCCATATCGCCTTTAAGGACGAATGGACGCACACTTAAATCGACTTCATTGATATGGTCATAGACAATTTCGGTCCCGAAACGTTCTGCATGGGCCTGCATACGTTCCATGAGCACTGGTCCTGTCAGACCTTCCGGATCACCCGGCCAGTTATCTACTTCTGTTGTCGTCGTAAGTTGACCACCGAGTTGTAAACCTGCAATTAAGGTCGGTTTTAAATTGGCACGTGCAGCATAAACGGCAGCACTATAACCTGCAGGTCCTGAACCTAAAATAATCAAACGTGAATGACGAGCACCCATCTGTAGCATCCTTTTATTATTGAGCAATTTATGGAATTATACGTGAAACTGTATAACAGTTGTGTGAGATTCAGTGGATATTATTGATCATAGAAATCGATTTAAGCTATATAGAAAAAGTTAACAACAGACTTCAATAATCTTGCATCTTTTTTGCTGCAACAGGTGCATAATATCTATTTTATGGCCATGCCAAACTGGCGGGTTGCACAAGAACATTTATGAAAAATTGGTTACAGGACAGTATATGACTGCGGTGTCGGGTGCTTATGCACAGCGCTTAATAATGACATTATTTTTGGTTTCATTCGGGATTTATCTGTTCCTTGCGACAGTCACCTATACCCCTTTTGATCCGGGCTGGATGCATTTGTCTAGTGATACCCAGCAGGTGTCCAATGCCAGCGGGGTCGCCGGCGCATGGATTGCCGACCTGTTGTTCGGCTTTTTGGGCTGGGCCAGTCTGCTGATTCCGCTGTACCTGTTTATTGAAGCCATTCAGGTGTGGTGGCCGCGTAGTTTCCTGAACCGTCCTTTCCGTTATGCGGCGCAGTTCTTTATTTTGCTGGCCACTGCCAGTCTATTGTATTTGTTCTGGCAAGTGCCGGCCGATACACTGGAAAATGCTTCTGGCGGGATTATTGGGTATGAACTGGGGCAGAGCCTGTCGCAGCTGCTCACTATTTATGGTGCAGCTTTTTTCCTGCTGGTGTTCTGGGGTGTCCTGTTTACACTGGCCTTTGGGATTAAATGGAACCGGACCTGGGTGACTTTAAAAGCCACGCCAGCTTATTTACAAGACCTGTTTTACCGTGATGTGCCTAAAGCTGATCAACCGGCACCGGTCGTTAAAAAAACAGTGGTGGCCGCTGCACCGGCTGCAGCCGAAGTGGTTACGCCGGCACCAGAACATCGTGAAGTCGAAGAAGCTCCGGTGGCACCAGCGGTGTCCCGTCATGAACAAGTGGCCGAGCGTCTGTTTGATGATATGGTCGAGCGTGAACAGCAGCGTTCTGCAGAGCAGGATCTGCTGGATGAAGAAGAGCAGGTCTTTGAGCAGACGGTCGAAAAAGCCCATCGCCTGACCCAGGACAGTCAGCGTGTGGTGGCAACCGGTGAAGTCTGGCGTGCGCTGAATGATGATGCTGACCAGAAGCACAGTCAGGATATTCATGAGCTGTTACGTGCTTCTCAGGATCAGATTCCGCACGCACCGAAAGATCATTTTAATGCAGTGGTCCAGCCCGTGCATGATGCACCGCCTGCATCGAATACGCCGCAGTCTAATATTGACTGGGATGATGACGAAATCTTTGACGAATTGCTGGCTGCTGTACCGAATGGGAAAGCTGCTCAGGATCTGCATAGTCCATTTAATAGTCAGTCGCAGCCTGAACCTGCACCGCACATCCAGCCGGTGCCAGACGTACAAGCGGTTGAAATGCCATCGGCTGCCACAGCGCAGTATGCAAGCCCGAAAAACCGTCTGAGTGATGAAGAATTTGAAGGGCTGGATGATCTGCTGGTTGATGATCTGAAGCCAGAAGCACCTGCCCCAAGAACTACCAGCAGTTATGCGCAGTCTTCGACTTTTGTACAGGCGCCTATTCAGCATCAGGCTGCGGTAAGTGCCACAGCGGCTGCACCAGTGGTCAATGACGCGGTGAAAGAAGCCCTATCGAAAGAAGAATTCATTGAGGCGTGGCATGAAACTGCCGGCAAACCGCAAGAAGAAGATGAATTTGACTTTGATGCGCCATTAACCGATGCCATGGGCCGTCCAATGTCGCGTGCCATGCAGGTCGCAGAGAAACGTCGTGATTTATCACCATTGCCGGGTCTGGAGCTACTGGATAAGGTCGATCCAAATAAAAAGGTCAACTTCACCGCAGAGCAGCTGGAGCGTTTATCTGAACTGCTGGAAATCAAGCTGCAGGAATTTAATGTCAAAGCCAAAGTGGTGGAAGCGCAGCCGGGACCGGTAGTTACACGTTTTGAGCTGGATCTGGCGCCGGGGGTAAAAGCCTCGAAAGTCACCAATATTTCCCGTGACCTGGCCCGTTCCATGTCGATGGCCTCGGTACGCGTGGTCGAGGTGATTCCGGGTAAACCGTATATCGGTATTGAGGTGCCAAACAGTACCCGTGAAATGGTGCGTCTGATTGAGCTGGTGCAAACCCCGAAATTTGAAGATCAGGATGGCATCCTGTCGATGGCGATGGGTAAAGATATTTCTGGTAATCCGGTGATTACCGAACTGGGCAAAGCGCCGCATATGCTGGTTGCGGGGACCACCGGTTCGGGTAAATCGGTGGCGGTGAACTCGATGATTCTGTCGATGCTGCTTAAATACAAGCCGGATCAACTGCGTTTAATTCTGATTGACCCGAAACAGCTGGAACTGGCCAACTATAACGATATTCCGCATTTGTTAACGCCGGTAGTGACGGATATGAAAGATGCCGTCAGCGCCCTGAACTGGTGTGTCAATGAAATGGAACGCCGTTATAAGCTGATGTCATTCCTGAAAATCCGTAAACTCAGCGACTATAACCGCAAAGTCGAAGAAGCCCTAGCCAATGGCGAAGACCTGATTGATCCGACCTGGAAACCGGGCGATTCAGCAACCCAGGAACGCGCACCGCGCTTGACGCCGTTACCATCAATTGTGATTGTGGCGGATGAGTTTGCCGACATGATTATGCAGGTCGGTAAAAAAGCCGAAGAAATGATTACCCGTCTGGCGCAGAAATCACGTGCAGCTGGGATTCACTTATTGCTGGCTACCCAGCGTCCATCGGTGGATGTCATTACCGGTTTGATCAAGGCCAACATCCCGACTCGCGTAGCCTTGCGCGTGAACTCAAAAATTGACTCACGGACTATTCTGGATGCTGGCGGGGCAGAAGACCTGCTTGGTCATGGTGACATGCTGTTCCTTGGACCAGGTAAAATTGAACCGGAACGTGTGCATGGTGCCTTTATTTCCGATGATGAAGTCAACCGGATTTGTGATGCCTGGCGTGAACGGGGTTCACCGGATTATGTCGATGAAATTCTGACTCCATTTGATGAAGAACCAGCGTCACGTGGTTTTGAAGATGGTGGTGATGGCGGCTCAGACCGTGATGCGCTGTATGACCAGTGTGTGGCCTTTGTGCTGGAAACCCGTAAAGTATCGGTATCGTCTTTACAGCGTAAGTTTAGCCTCGGTTATAACCGTGCGGCGCGTATTGTCGATCAGATGCAGGAGCAGGGTATTGTCAGTGAACAGGGTCCGAACGGCAAGCGTGAAATTCTGGTTTAAGCTGTTCTCGATCTTTATAAACAAAGCCCACCAATAGGTGGGCTTTTTATCGGCAGTGCGACTTAAGCAAATTTTGCCAGTACTGCCAAGAATTCTGCGCTTTGGCGCGGGAATTCTGCAATCACGTCATGAATGCGCTGCCCTTCCGGATTGGTGGCATTTACATCACGGCCATCGGCAACAAACTGGGTCAGTAAGCGCTCATAGTCTGCTGGGCGCATATGTTTAAATGCATGGTAAAGCACATGGAAATCAGCATTCACGCCATTCGGAGGAAGCTGATTCAGGTAGGCAAATACACGCTCATCTGACCATTCTTCATTGAATGTTGCTGGTTGAGACAATGCCATCGCAATCTCCTGGAATAGTTTTTCGAAATGAAAAAAAGGCAAAATATGAGTTCGCAAGAGGCAAAGTGTCTTTGTGCACTTTATCTTGAAGCACAGCTTCTCGTCTTGCGGCTGGGCAAATCCTTAAAGCAATGCTTTAAGTTTGCTATTTCCGCCTCATATTCTGCCTTGATTCAATTTGCTTGACTAATCAAAAATCAGATTATCGCTCTTCAGGCAAATTGATATTCATTTCAAGCATTTCAATGTTGGCTTCAGAACGTACCGACATTTGAATGTGCTGTTCATCGACACCGCGGACATAGCGGTTCACGACCTGCATGATTTCTTTTTTCATCTGGTCAATTTTGTCCTGGCTCAGGCGGCGGCCTAAACCATTTTCAGAAGCAACAATGACTTTTAAACGATCCTTGGCGGTTTGAGCACTTGATGCTTTTTCTTCGCTGCTAAATAATTTACTCCAGAATCCTGCCATAATTACGCTCCAAATAATCGTGCTAACCAGCCTTTAGGTTTAGCAGTAATGTGACGGTATGGACGCTCTTCACCCAAGAAACGTGCCACCAGGTCATCATACGCCTGACCCGCTTCAGTTTCGCTATACAGAATGACTGGCTTACCTTCGTTAGATGCTTGCAGAACGCTTTTACATTCTGGAATTACACCTAAAGTTGGTACACGTAAAATATCTTTTGAAATATCGTCAATGGTGAGCATTTCCTGTTTATCGGCACGTTCCGGATTGAAACGTGTGATACATAAATGCTTACGGATACGTCCTTCGTTTTGTTCTACTTTTTTGGTTTTGCTGTCGAGCATGCCAATAATACGATCCGAGTCACGTACTGAAGAAATTTCAGGGTTGGTCACAATAATCGCTTCATCGGCATGGTACATGGCTAAAATGGCGCCACGCTCAATCCCTGCTGGTGAGTCACAGATAATGTAATCAAACTCTTGAGCAAGCTCATCCATGACACGTGCCACACCTTCATCGGTCAGGGCATCTTTATCACGAGTTTGAGAAGCAGGTAAAATATAAAGGTTTTCAATATCTTTATCGCGAATTAATGCTTGTTGTAAACGCGCTTCATTATTTAAAACATTCACAAAATCATAAACAACGCGACGTTCACAACCCATGATCAAGTCCAGGTTACGCAAACCCACGTCAAAATCGATAACAACAGTTTTGTGGCCACGTAGGGCTAAACCTGTTGCAAAAGATGCACTCGTTGTAGTTTTACCTACGCCACCTTTGCCTGATGTTACGACAACAATTTTCGCCACCGAATCCACTCCTGTTATGGTTTAAATCCCCCTTTTGTGTATGGGGTTTTTTGGTGTTTATTTATACATTAAAATTCCAGAGCTTCAAATACAAGCTCTTGGTTGTCATTTAGGTAAATATGTACCGGTTTTTTCGTTACGTGCGGGGGAATATCGTCCGCCACACAGTAAGTGCCTGCAATAGATACCAATTCTGCTTCTAGGGAATGACAGAAAATTCGTGCTGAACTGTTCCCACCTGCGCCGGCAATGACTCTACCACGAACGCTACCATAAATATGTATATTTCCTGAAGCAATCACTTCCGAACCGCTGTTAATACCAGCTTTCAAGATAATATCGCCCTGGTTCTGGACCAGACATTGACCGGTACGCAGAATTTCATCGTGATAAGAGGTCACATGCGAAATTCGTGCCGCTGCAGCTTCTACCACCGCGGCTTCTGCGGCAGGCGCTTCAGGTTCTGCCGGAGTTTCAATGACCTGTTCCTGGGTGGCTTTGATCTGTTGTAACTGACGATCTTGCGGAATTACCGGGAACTGGATGGCACGCGCCTGTTCCGACAGAATGCCTTCTACCACGGCCAGTGGCTGTACATTCAGATCAATCAGCAGTTGAATCAGGGCAATTAATTCCTGATCTACCGAACTTTCAATCACCGCCGGAATTTGGGGTGGAAACCCTTTTTGTAACATTGGGCTCAATTGCTGGCGGATCGCATCATGATCATCTGTATCTAAGCTAATGCGAATCGCATTGACCATTCTGCCTTTTATCCGTATGTCAGCCATAATGATTCCTTAAGACTTCTGACCTGTTCATTGTTGTCGAAGTAAATGTTGTAAATAGAGCAAATCCTAGAACAATTCGGCCGAATACTCTAGCCGAAGGTTTAAATATTTTTATTGCTGGCTATTCTTTGTCAGTTTCCTGCTCATTCAGGATCTGTTGCCACTTTTTCACTTTCACCTGTTTGCGAATGGCTTCCAGGGTTTCAAATACCGCAGATTCTACCAACGCATCAATATGCGGATTATGTTCAATCTCGATCTGGCTGACTTTGTCAGCAATATGCGCATAGGCCACATTATCTGGCAAGCTGTCATGATGGGCAAAAGGCTGAATCAGCCCTTGGGTAATATTTTCGCCCAAACGTTGGCCAATGCTTTGAATCTGCCGTTCCATACGTCCACCGACAATTGGCAGCAGACGCAGTAACTGGGTCAGCTCCGGGGTATCTTCAATGGCCTGACTCACCACCTGACCGACATTTTCGGCAATGCTCTGACGCTGGCTCTGCAATTCTTTACCCAAAGATTGCTGCAAGATGTCGGCCAGTGCTGCGGCCAGCAGTTTGCGGTGCTGCTCGACCAGATCATCAATAAACTGGCGATGACCAGTGCTGCTGCTCAGTTCACGTTGCAGGTTATTGACAATGGTCAGCACAATCCGGCTCGACAGTTCTTCCATCACCAGGTTGTAATAAAAGTTGGCGCGTCGGAAGATGCTGTCCGGAATAACCTTGTAGCCATGACTATACAGGTTGTAGCCAATTGCCACGGCGCGTAATAAACGCAGAAAACGCAGCTGTGGCAGAATCGACAGCACTTCATACCAGTGCACGAAAGGGAAGAACCACCAGCGGGCATGATGCCGGAAAATAATCGCCAGGCCCCAGCGTACCAGCAATTCAATAATCAGGAAGGTGGTAAACCAGCCTTCGGTAATAATGACCCAGGGACGCAGTTCCGTGCGATAAAACTGCAATACCTCTGGCAGCTGAATAAAGTTGAAGAGCCAGTCACCAAAATCACTCATCAAAATGGCATTGGCACTCAGGCAGAACAGGTTGATGAGAATTAACGCCATCATAAAGATGTCGTATACCAGCACCACTTTCCAGCTCCATGAGTCCTTTCTGACAAAGTGAAAGGAAGATTTGATCACCGGCTCTTCGCGTTTCTTCATAATGCTTTTGGTACTCGCTTACTGCTCAGCAAATTTCTGTTTCATTTCATGAATGAGCTGATCTTTCTCTGTCCAGAGTTGATGCACCCAGTCCTGAAAACGTTCCCGATATGCGGCATCTTCTTCATAGTCACCACCCAAGACCCAGTCTGGAATGTCAATTTTTCGCAGATTGACCGCAATACGTGGCACTTCACCCAGCCAGAATTCACCATAACCCGGTGCGCCGTCCGGATACACAATGGTCATATCTACCAGCGCATCAATTTCATTGCCGAGAATATTCAGCGCCAGCGCCAGACCGCCAGCTTTGGGTTTCAGCAGATGCTGATACGGTGATTGTTGCTGATCATGCTTTTCCTGGGTAAAGCGCGTGCCTTCCAGATAGTTGAGCAGGGTAAATGGCTGGCTGAGCAGTTGCTCGCAAGATTTACGCGCTTCCAGCATATCGCGGTCTTTTAGCGCCGGATTTTTGGCAATCTGTTCTTTGGTGTGCCGTTTCATCATTGGAAAACCCAGAATTTTAAAGGCCTGTCCGACAAAAGGAATGAAGATCAGTTCCCATTTGGTAAAGAAACGGGTCAGCGGCATGCGGGTTAAACCGAAATACTGGTTGACGGTGGTATCGACCCAGCTCTGGTGGTTACAGGTCATTAAATAACGGCCCTGCATGCTCAGTTCCAGACCATCTTCAATACTGATGTCCCAGTGGGTATTGGGTAATACATGGTCAATCAGCCAGTTGTTGACACTCAGCCAGCTGTTGGTAATCTGGATATTGGTCTGGTCGACCTTGGCCGATTTCTTGAACAATTTGGTCAGGCCCAAAGCCAGTACCGGCGGTCCATGTAAAAAAGTGCTGCCGGTGATCACTGAGCTGACCGTAAGCCCTTTTGTGATTTTTTTTAAGAGCGGTTGCTTATTGGTTTTAGATGACATAAACAGTCCTGAATATAAAAACAACTTATACGAAGTTCTGCCCAATATAATTGTTGTTTTTAAAATAAAAAAGTGTTGAAGTGAAACTGTGTAGGAATTATGGTGAACTTATGCGTAGAACAACATGAGATTATTGCAAATTGTAAATAAAAGTTTATTTATTAACAAAAAATCAATGGTCTAAGCACTTTATTTCATCCAAACTTTCCCATATACGAAAAACACAAGTAAGGAGGCATGCGATGCGTGCACTAGCAATTTCAGCAGTAGTCGGGGCAATGGTATTAACAGGTTGTCAAACCACTGGTAATAACCTGGGCGGCGTAGAATATGACAAAACCGCATTAGGAACCATTATTGGTGCGGCAGCAGGTTATGGTATTTCTAAAGGGAACGCCAATACCAGCGCACAAAACAACCGTGCAGCAGCAATTGGTGCGGTACTCGGTGGGGCTGCAGGTATCTACTTGGACAATAAAGAGAAAAAATTACGTCAACAAATGGCTGGTACCGGTGTAGATGTTAACCGTAACCCAGATGGTTCTGTTGGCCTGATCATGCCAGGTAACATTACTTTTGATACCAACAAGTCAAACATCAAGCCAAACTTCTATGCAACTCTAGATAAAGTGGCGCAAGTCCTGACAGAAGATAACAAGAGCGGTATCTTGGTGACAGGTTATACTGACAGCACCGGTAATGACTCTATCAACATCCCGTTATCTCAGGCGCGTGCACAATCTGTAGCGAGCTACCTGGCATCTCGTGGTGTATCAACTGCACGTATTAATGCCCAAGGTCACGGTTCATCAAACCCGATCGCATCTAACGCAACTGCAGAAGGCCGTGAACAAAACCGTCGTGTTGAGATCAGCATTTACGCGATCCAGTAATTCGGTCCAGAATTCAAAAAACCACCTTCGGGTGGTTTTTTTTATGACCAGAAAAGCAGCATTTTAGATTAGGCAACTGTGGTGGAGATGACTATAATCGAGCTCGAACCGAAATAGAGGAAACACTATGTCACTGGCAAGTCAACTCAATGACAAGCAACTTGAAGCCATGAAATATACTCAAGGACCCTTGTTAGTGCTTGCAGGTGCAGGTTCAGGTAAAACCTCGGTGATTACCCGGAAAATTGCCTATCTGGTGCAGCAATGCCGTATTCCGGCGCACCGGATTACCGCCATGACCTTTACCAACAAGGCTGCGCGTGAAATGAAAGAGCGGGTTGGTAAGTTGCTGTCGCGTGAAGAAGCCAAAGGTCTTTCGGTCTCGACCTTCCATACGTTCGGTTTAAATTTACTGCGTTTAGAGCTGAAACATACCCCGCTTAAAGCCAACTTTTCGATTCTGGATGCCGACGACTGCAAACGCATTCTGATGGATCTGATGCATCGCGACAATTTATCGGGTGCAGAAAGCAAAGAGCTGATTGCGCGGGCCATGAAAATGATTTCGGACTGGAAAAATGACCTGATTCCACCGGAGCAGGCACATACCACCTGTGAAACGCCAGAAGATATCCAAATGGCGCATTTATATCAGCTGTATGAGCGTAATTTACGTGCCTATAACGCAGTCGATTTTGATGACCTGATTGTGATGCCAACCCGGTTATTGCAGGAAAATGCTGAAGTCCGCGATAAATGGCAAAACCGGGTGCGTTATTTGCTCGTCGATGAGTATCAGGACACCAACACCGCGCAGTATATTCTGGTCAAACTTCTGGTCGGGGTAATGGGACAGTTCACCGCCGTAGGGGATGATGACCAGTCCATTTACGCCTGGCGCGGCGCCAAACCGGAAAATATGGCGCTCTTAAAAGAAGATTTCCCAAATTTAAAAGTGATCAAGCTGGAGCAGAACTACCGCTCCACCAGCCGGATTCTAAAAGCGGCCAATACTGTAATTGGCAATAACCCGCATATTTTTGACAAAAAACTCTGGTCGGACAAAGGCCATGGTGAAGTCATCCGGGTGATTACCTGCCGCAATGATGATGATGAAGCAGAGCGCGTGGTCAAAGACCTGATCACGCATAAACTGATGAACGGTAAAAACTGGAAAGATTATGCGATTTTGTATCGCGGTAACTTCCAGGCGCGTATTCTGGAAACCCAGCTGCGCCAGATGCAGATTCCGTACAAGCTGTCAGGAGGTCAGTCTTTCTTCGCCCGGGCAGAAATTAAAGATGTGATGAGCTATTTACGGCTGATTATTAACCCGGAAGATGACAGTGCTTTCCTGCGCATTATCAACACGCCAAAACGTGCCATCGGCCCGGTGACCTTGGAAAAACTGGGCTTATTTGCACAGGAAAACCATCTGTCCTTGCTGGCGGCAGCAGGTGATCAGCGTTTGACCATGGCCATTCCGAAAAAAGCCACGACTCAGCTGGCCGAGTTTGCCGACTTTATCCAGAACTTTACCCGTGAATTGCTGGAAGATGATGAACCGGTGCCAATCATCCGCCAGATGATGAACGAAGCTGGTTATATCGACTACGTCAAAGAAAGCGCCGCCACGCCTGCGCAGGAAAAAACCAAGCTGGACAATATTGAAGTGCTGTACAGCAGTATTCAAAGCCTGATTAACCGCGCTGAAGATGTGGACGAAAAAAATATTGAAAGCGTGATCCGTAAAATGGTGCTGCTGGATATGCTGGAGCAGCAACAGGAGGAAGAAGACACTGACAAGGTCAACTTATTAACCTTGCATGCCTCCAAAGGTCTGGAATTTCCGTATGTCTATTTAATTGGACTGGAAGAGGAAATTCTGCCGCATAAAAACTCGATTGTGGCTGAGACGGTCGAAGAAGAACGCCGTTTGATGTACGTGGGCATTACCCGTGCGCGTCAAGGCCTCACCATTACCCTGGCCGAGCAGCGTAAGGCTGGCGGGCAGATGAAACAGATGACCCCAAGCCGCTTCCTAGATGAAATGCCACAAGATGAGCTGGAATGGCTGGGTCGCAAGAAAAAGCTGGCTGGCGATATCGATCCGAAACTGCAGGCCCAGCATTATCTGGAAAATTTACGTGCGTTAATTAAACGCTAAACCATTCATTGATATAAACAGGAATTACTGATGAAAGTTCAGGTAAAAGTGCTTGATGCACGTTTGGGCCAAGAATGGCCAATGCCAACCTATGCCACCTCTGGTTCGGCAGGTTTGGATTTGCGTGCCTGCGTGCATGAGACCACTGTCATTGAGCCGGGTCAAACCGTATTGGTGAAAACCGGTCTGGCGATTTATATTGAAGATCCGCATTTTGCCGGTTTAATTCTGCCGCGTTCGGGTCTGGGCCATAAACACGGTATTGTGCTCGGCAACCTGGTTGGCCTGATTGATTCTGACTATCAGGGTGAGCTGATGGTGTCGGTATGGAACCGTGGTCAGACTGCATTTAGCCTGGAACCAGGTGAGCGTCTGGCGCAATATGTGCTGGTGCCGGTGGTACAAGCCCAGTTTGATCTGGTTGAGGAATTTGAAGCCACCGAACGTGGTGCTGGCGGTTTTGGCCATACCGGTAAAGCTTAAAATCTGCTTGAATGATAAAGCCTAAACATTAGGCTTTATCACAACACGCTAGAAAGTAACGCAACAAACACTTAAAATTACATTTTGTAGCGTGAATTCTGTTTTCGGCCGCATAGAATCAGTTCTTATATTAACTTATATTAAAAAGCCTAAAACAATCATTCTCCCTATTCATATATAAAGTAGTTCTGCCATGGATATTCAACAGTCCAGTTTCCCTTTTCAGGTTTTCCGTGCTTACGACATTCGTGGCAAGGTGACTTTGCTGACGCCTGAACTGGTGCAAGCGGTGGCGTTGGGTTTGGCCGTACAAATTAAAAACACGGGCAGCACACGCGTGGTGATTGGTTATGATGCTCGACTCAGCAGTCCGGCCTATGCCGATCTGATCATGCAGGTGCTCCAGCAGCAGGGCTTAAGCCCGACCTTAATGGGCTGTTGTTCCAGTCCGATGCTGTATTACATTGCCCGCCAGTTTGATGGCAATGGCATTATGGTTACGGCCAGTCACAATACCAAATCTGACAATGGTATTAAATGGATTCTGGGTGGAGAACCCCCGACGCCAGACAAGATCCAGCAGGTGGCGGCCCATGCCAGCAACTATTTTCTGGCACATCGACAGCAGCCTGTGGCTGAACAGCCGCATCAGATTTATCCGGAATTTTGCCTGCAGTATCAGCAGGCGCTACTCGATGATATTCAATTACAGCGCCGTTTTAAGGTGGTGCTCGATGGTCTGCATGGTTCAGCGGGTCGCTGCGCTGCGCTGGTCTTGCAAAAACTGGGCTGCGAGCTGATCACAATCCGCTGTGAGGCCAATGGGCATTTCCCCGATCATGCCCCAGACCCATCTCAGGAAAAGCATTTAAGCAAGCTGAAACAGGCGGTACAGCAGCATCAGGCAGATTTAGGCATTGCGCTGGATGGCGATGGCGACCGTCTGGTTCTGGTCGATGAACAGGCCAAAGTGATTGGTGCAGACCGTTTGCTGGCGCTGTTTGCCGAAATGTGTTTACAGCAGCATCCACAGCATGAAGTGGTGTTTGATGTGAAGTGTTCGACCATGGTGCGTAATACGGTACGCGCGCTGGGTGGTCATCCGGTGATGATTCGTACCGGCAGCACCTTCCTGCGTCAGTATCTGGCGCAATCAAAGGGAAACGCGGTGTTTGGCGGTGAATATGCCGGGCACTATGTCTTTAATGACGGGCGTGGCTTTGGTTATGATGATGGCCTGTATGCTGCGCTGCGGGTAATGGAATATTTAAGCCAGCGCCCGGAGCGAAGCCTGTCTGAACTGCTGGCCAAATATCCTGAACGCTGCTGTACTGAAGATACTTATATCAGCACCCACAACATTGCTTCAGCGCATGTTTTACATGAGCTTGAAACCTTAAGTCAGCCATTGGCCGCACAATTAAGTAAAATTGATGGCGTTCGACTTGATTTTGAAGATGGTTTTGGCATTATTCGAGCATCGAATACGGGCGAATATTTTACAGTACGTTTTGATGCCGATAATCCGGCACGATTAGCGGATATTCGTCATACCTTTGTTTCCATGCTGAGCAACCGTTATCCGCAGATTGCTCAAGACATTTTAGATGCTCAATAAGGAGAGGCGCATGCCACAGCAACAGACTGGCATCGACAAAGCACAGATTCTGACAGAAGCTTTGCCGTATATTCAACGTTTTATGGGTAAAACGCTGGTCGTGAAATATGGTGGCAATGCCATGACCGATCCTGAGCTGGAAAGTTCATTTGCACGTGACATTGTGCTGCTTAAAACGGTCGGTTTAAACCCGATTGTGGTGCATGGCGGTGGTCCACAGGTCGATTCCTTCCTGAAACAGCTGGGCCGCGAATCTGACCGTATTGATGGCATGCGCGTGACTGATCCGGCGACCATGGAAGTGGTAGAAATGGTGCTTGGCGGTAGCGTGAATAAATCTATCGTCAATTTAATTAACCAGCATGGCGGCCGTGCCATTGGTTTGACCGGTAAAGATGGCAACCTGATTCGGGCCAAAAAACTGCTGATGGAAAAAACCGCAGAAGATGGTTCAGTACAGAAAATTGACTTAGGCTTGGTCGGCGAAGTGGTCGGCGTGAAAACCGACGTACTGGAAATGTTTACCCAAAGCGATTTTATTCCGGTGATTGCGCCGTTAGGCGTCGACGAAGACGGTAATACCTATAATATTAATGCCGATCTGGTCGCTGGTAAGGTGGCTGAAGCTTTGGGCGCAGAAAAACTGATTCTGTTGACCAACATTACGGGTGTACTGGATGCCAACAAGAATCTGCTGACCGGTTTAACCACTCAGGAAGTCGATCAGTTAATTGAAACCGGCGTAATTTATGGCGGTATGATTCCGAAAGTAGGCTGTGCGCTGGATGCCGTCAAAAATGGCGTGGTCAGTGCGCATATTGTCGATGGCCGTGTGCCACATGCCTCTTTGCTGGAAGTCTTTACTGACCATGGAGTGGGCACTTTAATTACCAACCGTGCCGCCAAACACTAAGAGTTAAAACAACTCAAGGTCTCTAAGGAGGCCTTTTTTTATGGCTGATTTTTGGTCATTGAATTGTCATCTGCATCGCCTAGTGTATAGGCAGAACATTAGGAGTGCTGATCGATGTTAGCCAAACTCAATCAATATCGACAAAATTTGAGTTTTCCTTTAAGCAAAAAAAATCATACCAAATATGATTTTAAAACCACAACAAAAACAGAATACAGCTTTGAATGGGTTGAAAATTTAAAACAGTTAAAAGAAGTACAGCAATTTCGTGCCGAGCAGTTTGCCAACCAGTTCGGTTTGCAGTTTGAGCATGGACTGGATCAGGATGTTTACGATTTTGGCTGCGAACATGCCGTATTAAGGGATAAGGCCAGTGGGGAAATTGTGGCCTATACCCGATTAAAACTGTTTCAAGGGCATGAGCTGGCGCAAAGTTATAGTGCCAGCGAATTTGCCATTGAAGAGCAATTAAAGCATCTCAACAATATTGTGGAAATTGGCCGTACCTGCGTGCATCCACGGCATCGGGCCGGTAAAGCCTTATCCATTTTATGGCTGAATCTGGTGCCCAAAGTACTGTGGAGCATGAAAGCCCGCTATTTGATTGGCTGTGTTAGTGTGCGTTTAGAAGGCAATGAAGCGCGTGCCTATCATACCCATCAGTATATCCAGCAGTTAAGCGAACAGCAGCGCTGTAGCATTGCCTCGAAACAGGCGTATATTCCGCAGGCCTCTGAAATGACTTCGCTGAAACAGGGCCGGATTCCCAAGCTGTTTGATATTTACCTGAAAATGCAGGGCAAGCTGTCCACCGAAGCCTATTATGATCAGGAGTTTAACTGTCTGGATTATTTTGTCTTTGTCGAAATGAACCAGGTGCTAAAAAAGATGGTACTCAAGAAAAATACCCGTCACATTGTGGAATAAATAAAACTTTGCAGCGATTGTGATTTGCATGGCCTGACAGAGTCATGCACAATAAATGCAGTTTTAATCAGATGTTGAAGTCCTGTATGTGCCAGTTACTCGGAATGAATTGTGCAACACCTACTGATATTACCTTTTCATTTCGTGGTTTTTCACAACGTGCTGGCATAACTTCCGACCATAGTGATGGTTTTGGCATCGCCTTTTTTGAAGACAAGGCCTGCCGCTTATTTGTCGATAACCAGTCGGCAGTGGAATCACCGATTGCCGAGCTGGTACGCAACTATCCAATTAAATCACGCAATGTGATTGCGCATATTCGCAAAGCCACGCAAGGCAAAATTACCCTGGAAAATTCCCATCCCTTTATTCGGGAGCTGTGGGGACGCCACTGGATTTTTGCCCATAATGGCGATTTACACCATTTTGATCCAGCCTTAAGCGGTCATTTTACCCCGGTGGGCAATACCGATAGCGAGCGGGCATTCTGTTATTTGCTCGATCAGATGGTACTGAAATTCGGTTTTGTGGAACCGTCTTTAGAGCAGCTCTTTGAACTGCTGACCGAAATTTCCCCGAAAATTGCCGAGCATGGCACCTTTAACTTCTGTCTGTCTAATGGTCAGGCGCTGTTTAGCTATGCCACCACCAAACTGCACTGGCTGGTGCGTGAATACCCGTTTAAACCGGCACAATTAATTGATATTGATGTCGAGGTCGATTTTAGCCAGGTTACCACACCGGAAGATCGGGTGGCGGTGATTACCACTGAACCGTTGACTCAAAATGAAACCTGGCAGGCTTTTAGCCCCGGCGAAATGATTTTATTCCAGCAGGGACAGCCGATCAGAAAACAGCTGACTTATATTGAACGTTTGGAAAAAGAACGTCTGAATCCGGAATTAAAACGGATTACCCGCGCCGATCAATATTAATCTACTGTTGTATATTTTATTTTAAATAGTGCCGTATTTTATTTAAGTCTAAAAATACGGCAGAAAATAATAAAACGGTTAAATAATAACTGACTCTTTTGCTCAGGTTAAAATAATATAAACATTATAAAACAAGGGTTTGTGTGAATTTGTTGGCAGAAACAGGAATCCCAAGTAAATCACTTCATTTTTATTTTAAATTAAATATGGCTACTATGCTCAAAGTTTATAAATCATTTGATTCAGGGGTGGTCGTATGAAAATGAAGTGGATTCCAGAATATAATACTGGCATCGATGTGATTGATGACCAACATAAACGTATTCTTGATTATATTAACGAAATTGTCGAGATTGGTGAAAATACCGATCGTGCCCGTATTAAACAGATTCTCGATAATATTATTGACTATACCCAGTCTCATTTTACCTTTGAAGAATCTTTACAAGAAGAAGCCGGTTATAAATACCGCGTACCACATAAACGCGTACATGACTTATTTATTAAAAAAATCGAGTCGTATCGTGAACGCTTTGAAATGGGGCATTCCATTGAAGGAGAACTGCACGAAGTGTTGTCAAAATGGTTAATTAACCATATTCAGCATGATGATGCAGATTATGTTGGCGCTGTAAAAGAAAATATGATGGGTATTATTCAGGAAAAAGAAAAGAAAAAAGGTAAAAACTGGTTTGCCCGTTTCTTCTCATAAACAGAATAAATTACTGCACAATTAATAAAACCAGAGAACAACAATATTGGACTAAAAACTAGCGCAGCAAACCATTGATGGCAATGGTTTGCTTTTTCTTTTTTAGTTTTTGATTTTCCCGGGTGACAAGGGCAAAATAGCGATAGATTTTTATTAGGAAAGCATCATGCAGGACAATGCTATGTCACGATGGTTATCGCCGCTGATGGCATTTTGTTTATCATTTATTCTGATTGCCACACTGGCACCGGTCACTGGCATTCAGCTGGAACGTCAACTGGACTTCTGGCTGCTGTGGTTGGGTACCATGCTGGTGCTGGCCTTGCCATTGACCTATATGGAAATTGCGCTGGCCAAGCGCTCAAAAACTACAGCCTTGCAGGCTCTATCCAGTTTGACCCGTGATGCCGATGCCTCTGCACAGTGGCGTCTGGTGGGCTGGCTGGCCGCGGTGTTTATTCCATTTTTAGCAGGCGCGATGCTGTTTAATGTCAGCCAAATGCTGACCCAGCTGGCACTGCCAACGATTCTACCGTTGTGGATTTTTATTGGCTTGGCACTGGTTGCCCTGGCATTGTCTTTTATTTCGCGTCTGCTGCTGCTTGGCCTGACTGCGGTCGGTGTGATTGCTGCCTTTATTCTGGCGCAAGTGATGGGTGCTCCGGTTGCTGAATGGCAAATGACCGCGCTTGAGTTTGGCGAGTGGGGCAATGCCACAGTACTGGCGTTGGTGGCTAGTGGCCTAGGTCTGGGTCTGTACTGGCAAACCAGTTTGCCGGCGGTACAACAGCAACAGGTGGCGACCAAAACCGTGTTCCCGATCTGGCTGGCGCAATTACTGGCCGTGATTGCCTTTGCTTTCTTTGCCGCGACTGCTCAGCTACCCGCTTTTGCGCTGGCTTTTGCTGTGGTGATGGCTGCTGCGCTCATCCTGCAACTGGCACGTGAACAGTTGGCACAGCGTCAGATTGCAGTGGCAATTCAATGGATCATTCTGCTGGCAGCCACGTTGATCTGGGCCATTCCAGGTCTGGCCAGTGTGTTAAATCCGCTGCTGATGATCTGGGGCCTGGTGATTTGTCTGATTTATGCGATTTTCGCCGGTTGGATCATGAAAATCAGTCATTTGCGTAAATCCATGAACTTCAGCAGTGAAGCCTTTTATAACCTGTGGCGTATTGCCATCCGTATTGTCTTGCCACTGGCAATTATTGCTGCGCTGCTGGCCGTGATTGGACAAATGTTCTGATGACTGCGCAGTATGTCTGGGTGGCTTTTGCCTCAGCCGAACAGCAGTTTCATCTGGCAGTGCCGTATCAAAATGGCATGACTGCGCTGGATGCGATTCAGCAGAGCGGGATTAGCGAACAGGTCAGTTTGCCTGAACCGCTGCAACTGGGAATTTTTGGTAGCCGTTTAACCGATGCGCAGCAGCCACTGCAACCGGGTGACCGGGTCGAGATTTACCGGCCGCTGACCATTAATCCGAAAGATATCCGCCGCAAACGAGCAGCGAAAAACCCAGTGGGCCGCTATGCCAAAGGCAATCGCTTTAAGCAATTGAGTTCATAAGAAAAACCCCTCACTGAGGGGTTTCTTTTTATCTGAAAGGGGCTATAGTGGGGGCGCGGTTAAAATTGCTTCTTTTGAACCCGGTAAGCCTGGTTGCTGTTCAGGAATGGTTTCTAAACCTTCAATTTTCTGCACAATACCGGTTTGATCGAAGTAGATTTTTAAGTGTTGACCTTGTGCAGCGGGAATCTTGGCTTTTTTAGCATAGGTTCCTGGGATATAATGGTAAATATAGTCCCAACGTAAAGGATTCATTGGATCTGAAATGGTTGGGCTACCCAGCAAAAAGCGGACCTGTTGGTGGCTCATGCCGACCTGAATTTTTGCAGCTTGTGCTTGGGTTAAGGGGGTGCCTTGAGGAATATCTACTTTATAAACGCCCAAGGTCGAACAACCCATGAGCAATGAAGTGACGAATAACGTCAACATGACTTTTTGCATTTTGCTACACTATCCCAATTAATTATTGATGCATTCGATCCAAGCATAGATCATACTGCATCTTAACTTTGTTGCATATTCCAACTTTAATTTTGTTGAGAGACCTTTTTTCATGCCTATTTCAAATCAAGATCTACGCAAAGCTGGCCTTAAAGTTACACTTCCACGAATTAAAATATTGGAATTATTAGAAAATTCAAGACAACATCACTTAAGCGCGGAAGATATTTACAAGACTTTACTCGAACAGGGTGAAGATGTGGGTTTAGCAACTGTGTATCGCGTGTTAACACAGTTTGAAGCCGCGGGGATTATCGAGCGTCATAATTTTGAAAATAATCATTCGGTTTTTGAAATTATGCAGGAAGATCACCACGACCACCTGGTATGCCAGAACTGTAATAAAGTGGTGGAATTTACCAACGACGTAATTGAACACGAACAGCATGAAGTGGCGAAAAAGTTTGGTTTTGAACTGACCGGTCACTCACTGAATTTATATGGCTACTGCGATGCGCCGGAATGCCGCGAAGCGTTCCGTAAAAAATAAGCGCAAAACTGCCAATCAATAAATCAACCCATAAAAACAGGCTGAAGATCAGCCTGTTTTTTTTGCCTAAAATTATTGCCCGTCGAAGGTAATATTCGAAGTGGCATGCATTAAACGCTCGCCGCCTTCTTCCGACAGCTTGATTTGCAGACGCAAATCGTTTGGCGAGTCGGCATGTTTCAGGGCATCTTTGTAGCTGATCTGCTTGGCTTTATACAGGTCATACAGGGCCTGGTCAAAGGTTTGCATACCCAACTCACGTGAACGCTTCATCAGGTCTTTAATTTCGTGCACATCGCCTTTACGGATTAAATCGGACACCAGTGGCGAGTTAATCAGCAGTTCAATCGCGGCACGACGTGAGTTGCCATCAATAGTAGGAATCAGCTGCTGTGCCACAATGGCTTTCAGGTTCAGTGATAAATCCATAAACAGCTGGCCATGACGGTCAGCCTCAAAGAAGTGGATAATCCGGTCAATGGCTTGGTTGGCGTTGTTGGCGTGCAGGGTGGCAAATACCAGGTGACCGGTTTCGGCAAAGGCAATTGCATAATCCATGGTTTCACGTGAACGGATCTCACCAATCAGGATCACATCTGGGGCCTGACGCAAGGTGTTTTTCAGTGCCACTTCAAACGAATCGGTATCAATGCCTACTTCACGCTGGGTAATAATACAGCCGGCGTGTTCGTGCACAAATTCAATCGGGTCTTCAATGGTGATGATATGACCTTTGGAATTCTGGTTACGATAACCAATAATTGACGCCAAAGAGGTCGATTTACCGGTACCGGTTGCCCCGACAAAGATGATGATGCCACGTTTGGTCATGGCCAGATCTTTTAAAATCGGTGGCAGTTTCAGTTCTTCCATGGTCGGAATTTTGGTTTCAATCCGACGCAGCACCATGCCCGGTT
This sequence comes from Acinetobacter sp. Q186-3, assembly GCF_013420655.1. Taxonomy (NCBI): domain Bacteria; kingdom Pseudomonadati; phylum Pseudomonadota; class Gammaproteobacteria; order Moraxellales; family Moraxellaceae; genus Acinetobacter; species Acinetobacter sp. Q186-3. The sequence continues at coordinate 74,839 of NZ_VOXS01000006.1, forward strand.
CATCACGCTGCTGAAAAGCGCTGACACGGAAACGTGCGCTTTTATCACGGTTGGTGATGGCAAAGTTACATTCACGGGTATCGGCAAATTCCTTGCGCTGCTTGTCGGTCATAATCGAGTTGAGCAGCTGGCCGACAATTTCCCCGGTCAGTTTGGATTTGGCCACTGGCACAATCTGGCCGTTAATTTTCATGGAAGGCTCAACATCGGCCGTAATAAACAGGTCCGATGCTTTTTGCTGAATCATTAAATTCAATAAATCATTAAAGTCCATAGCGCTGTCCTGGCTTCCTGCACACGATTAGAGGAACGATTCTGGCTGTTTCGCCACAGTACGCGCGGTCTGTGGACTGATCACGCCACGGCTGACCAGGGCTTTCAGGCTCTGGTCCAGCGTACTCATACCGTAGTTGGCACCGGTTTGAATGGCCGAGTACATCTGTGCAACCTTGTTTTCACGAATCAGGTTACGGATGGCCGGAATCCCGATCATGATTTCATGCGCCGCCACACGGCCACCGCCATTTTTCTTGAGCAGGGTTTGTGAAATGACCGCCTGTAAAGATTCAGACAGCATGGCACGCACCATATCTTTTTCTTCGGCCGGAAAGACGTCAATCACACGGTCAATGGTTTTTGCCGCCGAGGTGGTATGCAGGGTACCAAAGACCAGGTGACCGGTTTCTGCCGCGGTAAGTGCCAAACGGATGGTTTCCAGGTCACGCATCTCACCGACCAGAATAATATCCGGGTCTTCACGCAGCGCCGAACGTAGTGCTTCATTAAAGCCGTGGGTATCACGATGCACTTCACGCTGGTTGACCAGACATTTTTTAGACTGATGCACAAATTCAATTGGGTCTTCCACGGTCAGGATGTGGTCATAGCGATTGTCATTGATATAGTCAATCATCGCCGCCAGGGTGGTGGATTTACCCGAACCAGTCGGCCCCGTGACCAGCACCAGGCCACGTGGATAGTCACAGATATCTCTAAAGATTTGACCCATTCCCAAATCTTCAATGGTCAGCACTTTAGAGGGAATGGTACGAAACACCGCGCCTGCACCGCGGTTCTGGTTAAATGCGTTAACACGGAAACGCGCCACGCCCGGGACTTCAAACGAGAAGTCGGTTTCCAGGTTATCTTCATAATCACGGCGCTGTTTGTCGTTCATGATGTCATAGACCAGCTTGTGGACTTCTTTATGTTCCAAGGCGGGCAAATTGATGCGGCGTACTTCACCATCCACACGAATCAGTGGCGGCATGCCTGCCGACAGGTGTAAATCCGATGCCCCATTTTTTGCCGAAAAGGCCAATAGTTCTGTAATATCCATAAGTTCCCCGAGATCATATAAATCTTAATTATTTTGTTAGAATAATACGGCTTTCCCTCAGCTTAACCAACACCTAGCACGAGGGCAAAGTAAAAAAGATGAATGAAAATGAGAACCGCATCAATGAATAGCCTGCAAAAATCGCGTCAACATGTGTTAGAACAAATTCAGCATGCCTGTCAGCAGGCGCAGCGTGACCCGGCAGAGGTCCAGCTGCTGGCGGTTTCCAAAACCCATCCGAGTGCTGTGTTGCAGGAAATGTACCAGACCGGACAGCGAGCCTTTGGCGAAAACTATTTACAGGAAGCGCTGGAAAAAATTGAGGCGCTGCAGGATTTAGAGATTGAGTGGCATTTTATTGGCCATGTGCAGCGCAACAAAACCAAACATCTGGCTGAAAAATTTGCCTGGGTACATGGGGTAGACCGGCTGATTATTGCTGAGCGCTTGTCCAATCAGCGCAGCGATCAGCAGGCGCCACTGAATATCTGCCTGCAGGTCAATATTGATGGACAGGATAGCAAAGATGGCTGTAGCCCTGGCGAAGTACCGGCGCTGGTCGAGCAGATCAGTCGGTTGCCGAATTTACGTTTACGTGGCCTGATGGTGATTCCGGCACCAAATAACACTGCCGCCTTTCAGGATGCCAAACAACTGTTTGATACGGTCAAGGCGCAACATGCACAGCCTGCAGATTGGGATACGTTAAGTATGGGCATGTCCGGTGATTTAAATGCAGCAATTGCCGCAGGTTCGACCATGGTGCGGATTGGTACGGCATTATTTGGTGCGCGCGATTATTCGAAATAATGCTGCATTACAATATTCAGATTGTTCTTTGGTGTCACAGCCTGCTTAGGATAAGTGCCGTTCAATTCGGCGAGGTGGTTCCAGTTTTTGCGCCACCAGCCAGGCAAAACCAATCAGCACCGCCATCGTGATAATCAGGCTGAGCAGAGCCACTCCTAAACCATGCTGCAGCGTAAACGGGAAACAGCCCAGGATAAAAATCAGCAACGGGAAATGGGTGATATACAGGGTATAGGAAAACTGCGCGGAAGCCGGCCAGATCACCTGAATCTGCCGTTCACCACGCGCCAGTTGTAGCAGCCAGCAGGCCGCTGCAATCCCGATACACAGGTTAAACAGCCTGAAATTTTCGCCAGTATAGTACTGCGCCAGATAAATGGAGTGAAACTGGTAGGCATCAAACAGGGCAATCAGCACCGCCAAGAGCAGAAAACCGGATTTAAAATAGTGCAGTTGGGCGGCTGGAATCTGTTTGCTCCATGCCGGACTGGCAAAAGCAAAAGCCAACAACCAGACCAGAAAATAAATCAGGAACTGGATATTGAGCAGGCTTAAGCCAAGCAGCAGGGTTAAAAACAGCAGGATGCTCCCAGGTCTGAATGTCACCAGACAACCGGCCAGAACATAAAACCAGACTTCATAACTCAGGCTCCAGAGGGCAGCATTGGCCGATACGGTTGGCGTTACAAAACCATTGACGAAAAACAGTGAACCGAGAAAATCGGCTGCATTAATGTCATAGCTGTGCCGGATCATAAAGCTTTGGCTCGCCTCAATGTTATGGGAGCCGGATGCAAAGAAATAGGGCGCCAGTGCATACAATAACAAGGTCAGCAACATGGCAAATAAAAATGGTCCCAGAATACGCTGGCAGCGTTGCCGGCTATAGGCCAAGCCTGAAAACTGTCGATGGCGATGGATATTGTGACGGATGGAATGTCCAATCAGATAGCCGCTTAGAACAAAGAACATCATCACTGCGGCTTGTCCGAGCAGACGCACACCCGAATAGAGGGTTTGATCCAGCGGACCAATAAAGGCCTGAAAACAGTGGCTGAACAGCACCAGAATGGCACTCCATCCGCGCAGGCTTTCCAGCTGCAGGCTGAGCTGCGGCGAGAGCGGACGATAGTGCCAGAACATGGTCTAGCCTACGATCTGCAGGGTACTGGCCCCAGCACCAATTGGTTTGACCTGAATTTGGACCGGAATCCGTTCGTGAATTTCCTGAATATGGGAAATCAGCACCACTTTACGGCCCTGGCTTTGCAGCCGGTCGAGTGCGTTCATCACCATATGTAGCGAGGCCGGATCGAGCGTCCCAAAGCCTTCATCAATAAACAGCGATTCCAGTTTCATGGAGCCGGAGGCCATATTGGCAATGGCCAGTGCCAGCGCCAGTGATACCAGGAAGGTTTCACCCCCCGATAAAGACAGTACCGGCCGGATTTCGCCATTCATGTCATGATCCAGAATCGCGAGGCCCAGACTGTTGGGAATACGTTGTAGCTGATAACGCGGCGCCAGTGGCTGCAGTTGCTGGTTGGCATGTTCCACCAGAATATCCAGATGATGTTCCTGGGCAATTTTCTGGAATTTGGTGCCTTCCTTGCTGCCAATTAAATCGGCAATCCGGCCCCAGCGATATTCTTCAGCCTGAATTTTTTCAATCTGGCTCTGGAATTTGGACAGTTGTGCCTGCGCCTGTTGCTGCATGCGTAACTGGGTTTCCAGCTGGTTAAACTGCTCCTGCAAGCTGTTTTTTTCTTGTTCCAGCTGTTCCAGTTGGGTGGTCACCTCATCATAGCTGGCAGTTGGTTGCTGGGCCTGATGCTGCTGGAATTGCTCCTGCAATACATCCAGCGCACTTTGTGCACTGAGCATGGCTTGCTGCTGTTGCTGGATGGCCTGACGCATGGCCTGCCAGCTGGCCAGATCAATACCCAGACACTGCTCAATCTTCTCGGCAGTGAACTGTGGATGCTGGCTTTGCCACTGCTGAATGTTGTGCTGTAGCTGCTGTACACTTTCCAGAAGCTGCTGCTGGCGTGTATGCAGGTCTTGCTGTTTCAGCTGCGCCTGCTGGAATTGCTGTTCCAGCTGACGGCAGTGCAGGTGTTGCTGTTCTACCTGCTGCTGGAGTTGTTGCTGCTGCTCTCGTAACAGCTGCTGCCAGGCTTTGCCGGTATCCAGCACCTGTCCAGCATGTTGCTGGCTGAGATCACGTACCTGCTGGCGCAACTGGCTGCCTTGAGTTTGTGCATGGGTAAGGTCATTGCTCAGCTGTTGCTGTTGCTGCTGATAGAACTGTAGTTGCTGTTCGCCGTCTTTGATCTGGCGCTGTAATTCCTGCTGCTGTTGCAGGCATTGCTCGCGCTGTTGCAGGTATTGAGTCCGGCTGCTCAGCAGGGCAATAAGAGTCTGACACATCTCGGCCTGGTTCGCCCATTGCGCTTGCTGGGCCGGTTCCAGTGCCTGGGTAACCGGTTCAATCAGTTGTTCCAGCTGCTGGAATTGCTGACAGAGTAACTGCAGGGACTGAATCTGTTGCTGCAAATGTTGCAGCTGCTGGGTCTGGCTTTTCAGCTGTTGCTGGCGAGTTTTTAGCTGCTGTAACTGCTGTTGCTGCTGATTTAGCTTGTGTTGCAGTGTGGTCTGCAAGGCGGTCAGATCGTGTGCTGTATCATCCAGCTGTGTGTTTGGGCTGAGCTTTTGAACCTGCTGCAGTTTCTGTTGCACACTGTCTTGAAGCTGGCTAGAGCGTAGCTGTTTCTGTTCTAGCAGGGTTTGCTGTTTGGAATGTTGTAGTTGTAATTGCTGGAGCTGCTGCTGGCACTGCTGTTCCTGCTGCTGGGCCTGTTGTAACTGGGTGTCCTGCACCGACTGCAGTGCAGATTCCAGCAAATCCTGATGACTGACAAATGGATGCTCAGTGCTACCGCAGACCATACACGGCTGTTCTGCTTGCAGCTGCTGACGCAACTCCTGCACACTTTGTGCCTGCAATAAACGCTGCTGGGCAAAAATCTGTTCCAGCTGTTCACGTGCCGTCTGGGCATTCTGGTAGTGCTGCTGTGCTTCAGTTTGCGCCTGTTGCAAGCTGCTTAGCTCGGCCTGAAGCTGGGTCATGTGCTGCTGTAATTGCTGCTGTTCCTGCTGCTCGTTCAGCATGTGTTGTAACAGGAACAGGGCTTGTTCCAGCTGCTGGCTGTGTTGCTGGTGCTGTACCTGCTGCTGTTCCAGTTCTGTTGCTTGCTGTTCCAGTTCAGCCATTGAGCCGGCCTGCTGGAGCGCATCGGCCTGTTGCTGTTTTACATCATCTAGCTGCTGTTGCAACTGGGCCAGTGAACTGTGCGCATGTGCCGGTGCCTGCTGCTGTAGCTGTTGCTGCAGTTTCTGAAATTGCTGCAAGCGTTGCAAAATACTGTGCGGCTCACGGTCAAATACTGCCAGAAAGGCATGCTGGACCGATTGCTGTTCCAGATGTTCTAAATGCGTATGCAACTGCTGTAAGTGCTGTTGCTGGCCGTGCTGCTGGGTGGTTAGTGGCGTAATTTTTTCATGTTGAATCTGTTTCAGCTGGGCATCGGCTTCTTTATAGCGCTGAATCAGATGCTCAATCTGGCCATCCAGCTGTAGTGCCTGTTCTAACACGGGTTGTAACTGTAGCTGTTCTTTCTGCTGTTGTTGCGCGCTGTGCTGCAATTGTTCCAGCTGCTGCTGTGCCTGCTGATGCTGCTGTTCACAGTGTTGAAATTCCGGCTGGAATTGCTCAAGTTGCTGCGCTAGTTGTTGCTGTTGCAACTGTTGCTGGCGCTGCTGCAGATACTGTTCACGGATTTCCTGAAACTGGTCCAGCTGCGCCAGCAGGTCACGCTGCGGCTGCATTTTCTGGTTGGCATCGACCTGCACCAGATAAAATTCTTTTTTGGCCTGAATTTCACTGTGCAGACGATGTTGCTGCTTGTACCAGCTTAAATCATTCAACAGCAGTTTTTCGCTTTGCAGTTTTTCATGCAGACTCAGTTTGCTCTGGGCATGCTGCTGTTGCAGGGCTTGTAGCTGCTCATCACTAAGCAACTCAATATGCCCCATCAGCTGTTGTAACTGTTCTTTTTCGCTGCGAATCTGGCGGATTTTTTCAAAGGCTTTCTGACTGACCAGACTGAAAATATGGGAATTGGTCAGATATTCCAGCAAGTCGGCGCGGTCCTGATCTTTGGCCTTTAAAAACGCACCCACTTCAGACTGGGCCAGCAAGACGGCGCGGGTAAACTGCTCAAAACTCAGCCCAATCAGCTTTTCAACAGTCGGGGTGCATTCCGAAATTTTCTGGGTCAGCACGCGCTGATCTTCCACAGCGGTAATCGCGCGTTCGACTTTTAAATTGCCATCGACCTTGTTACGGGCGCGGCGCACTTCCCAGCGTGCCAGATAACGCTTTTGATCCAGCGCAATAAATTCCAGTTCGGCAAAGCCTTGGGTACAGCCGCGGCGCAGAATATTTTTAGAATCTTTAATCGAGATGCCCTGACCGCTGGCATCTTTAAGCGCCCCGGCAGCGCCGTTTAAGCGCGGAATCTGGTCATACAGCGCCAGACACATGGCATCGAGCAGGGTCGATTTACCGGCCCCAGTTTTTCCGGTAATCGCAATCAGGCCGGCATGAGCCAGCGGTGCGCTTTCAAAGTTGATGTCCTGGGTGCCGGCAATAGAAGCCAGATTATTCAGACTTAAACGTAAAATTTTCATGTCTGATCCTTATGGCTGTTCTTGTTCAAGGCTATGCTGCGCTTCAATCAGCAGCTGCATAAAATCTCGCTCGACCGAGGCATCCGGCTGATAGCCCATTTTGCTCCACAACTGTTTGAATAAGCTGTCCGGTGTGGGCGGGGCCAGATCAATTTTGGACTGATCTGCGGCCTGATCTTCCTGTGGGGTGTAGACCCGGCAAATGCGTAACAGGCGATAGCGCTGTTCCGGTAAGGTCTGTTCAATCTGCTGGCGTAAATCGACCGGTGGTGGTACATCGGTGCTGTATTCAATTTCCAGATAATCACGCTGGCAGATGCGTTCCACCGTACCTTGCGGGAGGGCTTTCAGTTGCTGAAACACTTCATCCAGACTGCCGCGAATACGGTGCAGCTGTACACTGCGCGGAATCAGCAGTGAGTCCAGTTGCAGGCGCTGTTCGGGCGCAACCTGCGGGTCAATCTTGACCTCGAGCACCTGATGCTTGTACTGGATTTCACTAAAAGACAGCGGAATTGGCGAGCCGCTATAGCGGATATGTGGATGCTGGACTTTTTGTGGTTTATGCAGATGGCCCAGCGCGACGTAGTCAATCACATCATCAAACAGGGCAGTGGAAAGTGCTTCTTCATGACCAATAATGATCGGCCGTTCTGAATCTGAAGTTTCGCCGCCTTGCATATGCGCATGTGACATCAGGATTAATGCCTGATCTTCCGTTTTACGGCGTTTGGCTTCGGCAATCAGCTGCTGATGCAAATAGGCAATCGCATTCTGGGCGTTCTGGGTCTGCTCATTCAGTCCGGTAATTTCCGCAGTGCGTAAAAATGGCAGAGTCAGACACCAGGCAATAACTTTGTTTTCGGCATCATAAATTGGCACCAGTAAACGGTCGAGATCCAGCTGGTTGTCGGCATTGCGCTGAATCACCCCAACCGCCTTGGCCTTAAACTTGGCCAGCAACGGTTCCACCTGTTCAATGCGGTAGCCGGAGTCATGGTTGCCGGCAATCATCAGGGTCTGCATGTGCGGTGCAATGGCGTGGGCATCGGCCAGAAACTGGTACAGCTGGCGCTGCGCGCTGGAGGCCGGGTTAATCACATCAAAAATATCCCCGGCAATAAACAGGGCATTCGGCTGTTTTTCCTGGATTTGTTCTAATAACCAGTCTAAAAACTGTGCATGTTCATATTCACGATCGTGGTTATGGAAAAATTGCCCCAAATGCCAATCTGACGTATGAAAAAAATGCACTGCCATGTCATCAACCTGTTTTGCTTTAGGCAAGCATACTATAGCTGAGGGCGAAATTTAAAATTCTGTACCGGTATAAAACGCTGACGTTTAATCTTTATTGTCCTGAAGATGAGTGCTGCTCACCAGCAAAGGCCAGACAAATAAAAGCCGACGATTCGAGTGATGATAAATCGTCGGCCAAATAAAAAGTGCGATGAACAAAGCATTTGGCTGCTATACAAAAACTTGATTCACATTCGCTTATTGCTTTAGCAAAGCTTCCCGAAAAATTTGTGGATGCCGTTACAAATTCGCCGGAGATGAAGCTTGTGCCCTATATAACGCCTGTTCGGGCACAACGGTTGACAGGATCATGCAAAAAAAATTAATTTTTTTTATACTAGTTGCTTATGGCTCAGGTAGACAGTTTAATGATTTCTCTAACACGTTATTTTCTCTGGTTTTTATTTTTCTGTCTGATCTTTACCTGTATCTGCGGGGTACTGGCTGCATTGTTACCGGCAGGTGTGGGCGGCATTTTAACCGCAGTGCCTTACTTGGTTGCCATGATCTGGGTGCTGTTTAAATTTTTAAAACAGCAGCAGCGCGCACCGTCTCAGGCCGAGCGTAAAAAGCTGACCTTGGGTTTTAGCCTGATTTTCTGGGGCTATAATCTGGCCTTTTTATTACTCGGCATCTGGATTTTTTCCCGTCAGAATCCAACCATCTGGCAGGATTTTCTGCTGTATTTACAGCAGCCGCAATTTTTAAGCGTGGTGGTGATTATGTGGTTATTAATTGCCATTCCGCTGTATCTGCTGACGTACTGGTTTTATGGCAAACAGGCGCAGCGGATGGCGGCGAAAATGTTTGGTTCATAGCATCAGGGCTAAATCATCTGACGTATTTTCCCTTCGCCTCATCTCGGGTAGGGGAATTGTTCCAATCTTAACTGGCCAGTGCAGCATGCTGTAAACGGGCGGGACTATAAGCCTCAGGAGATACATCCGGGGTCTGGCCCAATAGCAGTTGACGCAGCAAACGCGCAGAGGCTGGTGCCATACATAAGCCATTGCGGAAATGGCCAAAATTGGCCCACAGATTGTCAAACGCTGGCATCAAGCCAATATAGGGAATACCGCCGTCTGGTGAGCCCGGGCGTAAACCGGCCCATTGCTTGACGATGGGCAGGTCTTTTAAGGCTGGCACCATGGCATAGCTGGCCTCCAGAATATTGGCCGTGGTATCGGCATTCAAACGGGTATCAAAGCCCTGTTCTGCCATACTGGAACCACAGACAATATGGCCGTCCTGACGCGGAATCAGATACATGACTTGATTCATGCACATGGTGGGCAGCCAGTTTTCTGGAGTTTTGAATAGCACCATCTGTCCATGCACCGGACGTACCGGAATCTGTACATCAAGCTGCTCGGCCCAGCGCGCTGACCAGGCCCCGGTGGTCAAGACATAGTCATCGGCCTGATAACGCTGTCCGGCCTGATCGACAATAGCGCATACCTGCTGACCGTGCAGTTCTAGGAGTTCAATCGGGCAGTGTTCAAACAGCTGCACCCGTGGATGCTGCTTTAAATAGCACAGAATTGACTGTAATAAACGCGGATTACGCACATTGGCCAGCTGCGGGAAATAGATGGCCTGCTGGAACTGTGCGGAAATATGCGGATTCAGCTGATGCAGTTCGGCGCTGTGCAGATGCTTTGCCTGCTGCATCGGTTGCTGAAACTGCTCGGCAAAATTCAGGCCAATGTCAAAATCGCTTTCATCAAAAATCAGCATACCGGTTTCATGGATCTGAAAATCAATGCCGGTGTCAGGCTGAAGTTTGGCATTCCAGCGCAGATATTCAGTTTTGGCCGATTGCGCCAGCACATTTACCGCAGCCGGATAACGCCACGGATACATTGGAGAGAGAATACCACCACCGGCCCAGGAGGCCGCCTGACCAGATTGCTGCTGATCAAAAATACTGACTGAGCAGCCCTGTTCCAAGAGCTCCAGCGCCGACATCAGTCCACTAATGCCGGCGCCAATCATAGCAATGTGCTTCATTGCAGTGGCAATATCCTTATTTCATGTCTTTGAGTTTGAGTGCGGCTTCTTCTGCAAAGTAGGTCCAAATGCCATCGGCACCGGCACGGCGGCAGCTCATCAGCGATTCAATGATCACGCTGTCGGATAACCAGCCATTTTGAATGGCAGCAGCCAGCATCGCGTATTCGCCACTGACCTGATAGACAAAAGTCGGCACAGCGAAGGTATCTTTGACTTCACGGACAATATCCAGATACGGCATACCCGGTTTGACAATCACCATGTCGGCGCCTTCCTGAATATCCAGCGCGATTTCATGCAGCGCTTCTGCACGGTTGCCAATATCCATCTGGTAATTGTATTTATTGCCGCCTTTTAAATTGCTGGCCGAGCCGACGGCGTCACGGAACGGGCCATAAAAGCTGGAAGCATATTTGGCCGAGTAAGCCATAATATTGGTATAGATATGACCTTGTGCTTCCAGTGCCTGACGGATAGCACCAATACGGCCATCCATCATGTCGCTTGGCGCAACCACATCGGCACCGGCTTCGGCATGGCTTAAGCATTGCTTGATTAAGGCTGCTACGGTTTCATCATTCAGCACATAACCACTGTCATCAATAATGCCATCCTGACCATGGGTGGTGTACGGATCGAGGGCGCCGTCGGTAATCAACACCATCTCCGGGAGTTCTTTTTTCAGTAAACGGACCGTGCTTTGTACCAGGCCATCTTCGCGCCAGGCAGCTTCGGCGGTCAGACTTTTATCTTCTTGTGGGGTGACCGGAAACAGCGCCAGTTTAGACACACCCAGTTCCAGCAGGCGTTCGGCTTTTTTCAGCAGCAGATCGGCCGACAGGCGCTGAATGTTGGGCATGCTTGGAATATCTTGGGTCTGGTTCTGACCGGGTAAAACAAATACTGGATAAATGAGATGATCAACCGTGAGCTGGGTTTCTCGCACCATGGCACGTAGCTGGTCATTTTTACGGATACGACGCATACGAGTGGCAGGAAATGCGGGACGATTGAACGTATAAGTCATAACAATCTCACTGATCAGTATTAAACTAGGCAATATTGTAGACCCATAAACAGGATTGTGGGGCAAAATACATGCGTTTTTTCTCAATTTAAGGTAATTGGCCAATTTATGAGCGATATGGCAAAAAAGTGGACCGGAGGCATTCATTTGGGTTCGAAAGTAGATATTGATGTCGTCTTACAGCAATTGTGTCAGGCCTTTAACAGTTCACCATTTTTCAAGCATAACGGCATGCAGATGCGGGTGGTGGATCAGCAGATTGAAGCCTATATCGAGATGCAGCCGCAGCTGATTGGCAATGTGGCTTTCCAGATTTTACATGGCGGGGTTGCTGCGACAATTCTGGACAGTGTGGGCGGGATTGTGGCGATGGGCGAGCTGTATAAGCGCACCGAGCCGGAGCAGTTACCTGATACCATCAAGAAAGTGACCCGATTGGCCACGGTGGATATGCGGGTGGATTATCTGGCGCCGGGGCGAGGCAAATATTTTACGGCCCGTGCTGAAACCCTGCGTTTGGGCCGTAAAGGCTGTACCATGCGCATGACTCTGGTCAATGATGAACATAAAGCCATTGCCACCGCAATTGCGTCTTATGCTTATTAATCCAAATGGATTGATTGGCAGATAAAAAAACAGGCTCAATCGGGCCTGTTTTTTATTTGGATCAGTCGCGGTGAATAGCGTAAAAATCAAGCTTGAGCGATTTCGCGGGTATTCGCCGTTTAAAGATCGGAACGGGCACGTTTTAGCGCCTGTTGCCATTTTTGCAAATGTGCCTGACGCTGATCTTCTCCCATACCGGGTTCAAATGCGCGTTCCAGCTGCCAGTTATCGGCAATATCACTTAAGCTGTTAAACACCCCGGATTTAAGCCCGGCCATTGCCGCTGCGCCCCAGGCGGTGGATTCTCGCATTTGCGGCCTTAACACTGGCACATTGAGCAGATCGGCCTGAAACTGCATTAGCATATCATTACAGCTGGCGCCGCCATCGACCCGTAATTCTTTGAGCGGTTGCTGAATATCTGACTGCATCGCGCTGAGAACATCGGCCACCTGAAAGGCAATTGCTTCAAGCGCTGCCCGGGCGATATGGGCTTTGTGAGTGCCACGCGACATACCGCAGAGCAGGGCACGTGCATCACTGTCCCAATGCGGCGCACCTAGACCGGTAAAAGCCGGCACCAGCACCACGCCATCGGTATCGCGGACCTGACTGGCCAGCTGTTCGACCTCGGCACTCTGTTGAATGATGCCCAAACCATCGCGCAGCCATTGCACAATCGCGCCAGCCATAAACACACTGCCTTCAAGCGCATAATGGGTCTGGTTCTGGCATTGCCAGGCCAGGGTACTGAGCAGCTTATTCTGGCTGTATTGCAGTGTCGAACCGGTATTAAACAGCATAAAGCAACCGGTGCCATAGGTGTTTTTGGCCATGCCCGGCTCAAAGCAGGACTGGCCGAACAGGGCAGATTGCTGATCGCCCAGAATGCCGCTGATTGGAATTCGGGCACCGAGTAAGCCGGCAGCGGTATCAGCTACATAATGATCGGAACTGATGATTTTTGGTAAGACCGAAGCGGGAATCTGAAAAAGTTGCAGCAATTCTTCATCCCAGCTTTGGGTCTGTAAATTCATGAGCATGGTGCGTGAGGCATTGCTGACTTCAATTACATGCTCGGCGCCTTGGGTCAGATTCCAGATTAGCCAGCTATCGACGGTACCAAAGGCAACATGACCTTGCGCTGCCAGTTCGGCCAGACCGGGAATATGCTTAAGCAACCAGACCAGCTTGCCGGCACTAAAATAAGGGTCAATTAATAATCCGGTGGTCTGCTGTATTTTTTGTTGCAGTCCCTGTTGCAGCAGCTGATTACACCAGTCGGCTGCGCGCCGGTCTTGCCAGATGATGGCCGGCGCCAAGGGCTGGCCATTGCGTTTGTCCCAGACGATGGTGGTTTCCCGCTGGTTGGTGAGGCCAATGGCCTGAATATCTTTGGCCAGAATCCGTGCAGATGCTAGCGCCTGTTGCACCACAGCCATCTGGCTGCTCCAGATTTCCTGGGCATCCTGTTCCACCCAGCCGGATTGCGGGGTGTTGATTTGGGTTTCGCGTTGCGCGCTGGCCTGAACCTGCCCATGTTCATTAAAAATAATCGCGCGACTTGAGGTCGTGCCCTGATCAAGGGCGAGTAAATAAGTCATAATTTATACTGTTATCTGACTTGAAATTTAAAATATTAGCGCAATTATGTTATTAAGCGCAGAACTTGCGGTGAATAGTTGTGAAATGATCTCGTAATTTTCAACTTTTATGCTATGATGGCGCTGTAGTCTGGGGGTGTTATTGGCTTCGACGCTGATGATGAAACTCATAGATGCATGCCGAGAGCGCATTTTCTCTCGTAAATCAAATTTGCATTTAAATAGTCGCAAACGACGAAACTTACGCTCTAGCTGCCTAAGGGCCGCTTGTCCGCTTCACTGAATACTTGTGGTCAGTGAACCCGACCGAAGCGAACGCACACAAGTCCGTATAGAGCCAAGCCTCGGGGCTTTATACCAAACTTAGAGGATCGCACTTTGAACCCTGTTCGTCGGGTCTTAAAGTGTTAAAACAATAGACGATATCTAAGCATGTAGTATTCTCGAGCGTAGTGTTGGCGGACGCGGGTTCAACTCCCGCCACCTCCACCAGAATTTATTTTATAAATCAGCCATTTATGTAAGTGGCTTTTTTATTTGCCACATTTTTATTTCAACAAGTAGAAATATCAGTGGCCTTATGCTGTGTGTGCCACGCTTAATTTTGCAATTTCTTGCTTGTTCTTATCCCCATGCAGCGGCTACTGGTATACATTTGCCAAAGAAAATTCACGTCAATATTTTAAACAGGGAGATATCTTTCCTGATTTTAAAAGTGATAGGGGGATTGTATTCTGGCAGTTTGATGGTGAAGAATAATAGAATGTACGACCGCTCTTTTAAGAGGAGATTTTTATTTCTTATTAATTTGATTTAAAAAAAACAATAAATTAGACCGTCATGAAAAATGTAAAGGGCTAGATAAACCAAAGTGTACACGGACAGTGACTGCATACGATATTAAGTTAGAGTTTGTTTTACCTAATGAGGTGTTGGAGCGATAAGATAATGTTCATATCGGTGAATGATCAATAAATAGATTGGCAAAAATGATTGAGCTTGGACATAAAAGATACAAGTTTGTTTAGAGATAAAAAGCATAATAGAAGATTACAATCGACATATAAGCCCTATAAATTGAATCCGCGTACCATGCTTTTATAAAACAGAATAAAAATTGCAACTCTATTTTAGAGTGATGGAGCCTGTAAATAATTTTGTGTAATTGCTTTTCATCAATTTAAAGGTGATTGCTTAAGCGGTCACCGAATTCAATAATAAAGCGGCTCATGGCTAAACGCCAGTCGCTAATCGCGCATATTCCACTTTTTAGATGCTGCATCAATTGCCAGGTAAATCACTTTACGTACAGAATCATCCGTTGGAAAGACTTTACGTTTTTTGATCGCTTGGCGTATTACGCTGTTTAATGACTCGATTGCGTTGGTAGTGTAGATGGCTTTGCGTATCTCGGCTGGATAAGCAAAGAAGGTATTCAGATTCTCCCAGTGCGTACGCCAGCTTTTGCTGATCTGTGGGTACTTGTCATCCCATGTTTGGGCAAATTGATCCAGGGCCATCAAGGCTGCCTCTTCAGTGGGTGATTGATAAACGGCTTTTAAATCCTGAGTGACCGCCTTGTAATCTTTCCATGACACGTATTTCAAGCTGTTGCGCAGCATGTGGATAATGCACAGCTGGATATGGGTTTGCGGGTATACGCTGTTAATGGCATCAGGAAAGCCTTTTAGTCCTGAGAAGCACTGCTTCGCAAGGCAGGCGATCAGAATATCCTGCAACCCTCGGTTTTTAAGCTCAGTTAGGACATTCAGCCAGAACTTGGCACCTTCATTCTCAGCCATCCACATGCCGAGCAGTTCTTTGTGTCCATCAAGATTAATGCCTAAGGCAAGGAATACAGCCTTGTTGATGACACTGCCATTATGACGGACTTTAACCACAATACAGTCCATATAAACGATGGGATAGATCACATCCAGCGGACGGTTTTGCCATTCAGCAACCTGCTCATTGACGGCATCCTCACAGCAGTGCTGTTCGCCTTGGAAATGAGCGTTGGAGATACATCGGCATCGTACATTTCCTTGAAGGTAGCAACGATTTCACGGGTGGTCATGCCTTTGGCATAAAGGGATAGAATCTGGCTATCCATTTGCGTGATACGGGTCTGATTTTTCTTAATCAACTGAGGTTCGAAAGTGCCATCACGATCACGTGGTGTGGTGATCTCAATCTCCCCATCATCGCTAAGTACAGTCTTACTAGAATAACCATTGCGTGAATTTGAGCCAGATTTACGGGCATTTTTTTCATGTCCGAGATGTTCGGTAAGTTCGGCATTAAGAGCCGTTTCAACAGTGAGTTTGGTCAACAATCGGGTGAATTGGTTGAGATCGTCTTCTGTTTTGATTCCTTTAGTAAATTCTGCTGCAAGGTCTTTTAGTTGTTGTTCGTTCATCATATTGCCTGACTCCGTTGTGAATATGAACATAGCAAATTCAGGCAATTACACAATTTAATTTACAGTCTCGAGTGATGAGTAATTGCACTTCTGGATTTTTTTAGTCAGCACGATAAACTCCAATTTCTCTTTAAAAATCCTCAAATTGGGGTAAGATGTGACAACAGATTCTACCGTTGAGATCCCAATGAGCTTTTTAAAAAAGAAAAATAGCGCGAGTTTTGTCTTCTTTATTATTACGCTGTACTCATTGATTGGTTTTGGTCTAGGCTATGTGATCTGGGAATATCTGCTGTAACGTTTTCTAAGTCGCTTTATCCAATAATTATTGAATCATCAGCAAGTTATTAAACTTGCTGACTATCACTGTTTTTTATTCTTTCTCTAAAGCCGACCCATCATCCAGATGATCAGCTTTTATATGTAAGGATAAATTTTTTACGCTGTTTTCTGTGCCAATAATGTCGCAAAGCGCTGTTGAATACGCTTGCCCTGTTCATCGACACGGTGCAGTTCACCCACATTTTCATTGTATTTCAGCAAAGTCCAGCCTTCATAATAAGCTTTTAACTCACCGGCTTTAAAGCTAAAAGGGAAGTCCGGTTGAATCGGATAATCTTCACTATCCATCGCGCAAACAATCAGGTTAAGGCCACCAGCTTTGGTGGCCTGCTGCATCTGCTGAATCAAAGTCGGGATGGTGTCGGGTTGTAAAAACATCATCACCACCGTGCAATACACAAAATCGTATTGACCCTGAATCTGTGGATTAATATTTAAATCCCGTAGCGTGGTATGAATGCTCTGAATCTGTTCCTGCTGAATAATCTCGTTCAGGCGCTCCAGACTTTGGGCATTGACATCCCAGGCATCGACCTGAAAACCGTGCTGACTTAAAAACAGCGCATTACGACCACTGCCACAGCCAACATCCAGCGCCGTGTTGCCCTGTAAAGATGGCTGTGCGGCCAGAATTTCTGAATGGGTCGGGGTCAGTTTATATTTTTTGGCAAAGTAGTCATCGGCTGTGCAGTAGAAGCTGAGCTGACATTCAATATCGGCACTGGCTGAAACAATCTTGTGCCACACCTGCGGTTCAAGCATGGGCGGTTGCTGCTCCGGGCTAAACAGATGTTCAGACAACAGCATGCCTGCTTCATCGAGCAAGGCAAAACGCAATTCACCTTTTAAAACCTTCAGTTGGGCCCAAGTGCCGGCTTTGGTATTGTGCTGGCGTAAAAAGCCGGGTGGGATAGTGTCTTGTGTCCAGATCGGCAGCTGTTTATAGCATACGAGCGTTTGCATCTTTTCTCCATGTGCACTTGGGGCAAATGTCATTAAACCCTAAGCCTGCACAATATGCCAGAGAGGGGAGGGTAAAGGGCATGATTTCATCGGCCCACTTCCAATCATCTAGATGGCTCAATCCATACTATTTCAGCCATGAAGATTCAGCTCAAAATGATCTCCACATTTCCATTTTTGCAGATGGATTAGCTTTTTGAAAAATGCTTCAGTATCAAATAGTGAGAATTTAAAAGTGAAAACCAGGTCACATTTTGGGCTTGGAAAAGCCTATACACTTTAGAAAATTATCAACTGACCCGTTGGCGGGTGGCTAAAAAATAAGTAAAACTAAGTGAATGATATAAAATGATAAATATTTTATTGCTTTATTTTGAAAGCAAGGGCAAAAAGCAAAAAAACGGGATTAATTAACAAATGTATACACAAATAATAATAAAATAATGGTTGAATCTGCGCAATTGCTCGAATGTAGCATCGTATCTTCTTGTCTGTACCATGAATTCCGCGCGCCTTATGTCTCCTCTATTTCAGTTTATTAAAGCGGTCCAGATTTTTGTTTTCTTTCTTTGTAGTATGCTCATGGGTTGGGCACAGGCGGGAAATGAAATGAAAAACTTGACGATCCTTGCCTACCACGAAGTCACTTCTGAACCACAACCGTTAATGCCTGAATATGCGATTGAGCCTAAACAATTGCAGCAGCATCTGGACTGGCTGGTACAAAATGGCTTTCAGTTTATTGGCAGTCAGCAACTGTTAGAGGCACAGCAACACAACAAGGCGCTACCGGAAAAATCAGTCTTGTTGAGTTTTGATGATGGCTATCAAAGTTTTTATCAGCATGTCTATCCTGTTTTAAAACAGCGGAATATTCCGGCCGTGTTGTCGGTGGTTGGGCGCTGGTTAGAACCAGCAGAACAGCAACAGGTTAATTTTGGCGGGCAACTGGTGTCACGCCAGCATTTTTTAAGCTGGGCACAGTTAAAAGAATTACAGGCCAGCGGTCTGGTGGAAATTGCCAGCCACAGTTATGACCTGCATAAAGGCATTGTGGCCAATCCGCAGGGCAATGAATTGCCGGCCACCGTAGCACGTGCCTATTTTCCGCAGCAGCAGCGTTATGAAGATAACAACGCTTATCAGAAACGTATTCAGCAGGACTTAAAAGCCAATCAGCGCCTATTGCAAAAACATGGCCTGAAAGCGCCAAAAATTATGGTCTGGCCCTATGGTCGCTATAACTTGCATACGGTAAAAATTGCTGAAAAACTGAAGATGCCAATCAGCCTGACGCTAGATGATGCCGAGAATCAACCTGTAAACAGTTTTTCCAGATTGCCGCGAATCCTGATTCAAAAACACATGGATGCAGCGCTACTGGCCAAAGAAATCCAGAAACATCAGCAGCAGCGCACGGACAATGATCGTCCGCAAAAGATCATGCATGTCGATATTGACTATATTTATGATCCGGACCCGCAGCAGCAGGAACGTAATTTAGGCTTATTGCTGGACCGGATTCAGCAGATTGGCGTCAATACCGTATATTTGCAGGCATTTTCTGATCCGGATGGCAATGGCTCGGCCGATCTGGTCTATTTCCCGAACCGTTATATTCCAATGCGTGCCGACCTGTTTAACCGTGTGGCCTGGCAAATCCAGACCCGGACTCAGGTACGTCGTGTCTATGCCTGGATGCCGGTATTTGCCTGGGAATTACCCGCCTCGAATCCGGTGGCCCAAGATCTGGTGCAAACCGAGCAGCCGCATAGCGGTAAGCATCTGAACATGGGCTATCACCGTTTAAGCCCATTTTCGCCGCGCGCCCGCAACACCATTAAAGGCATTTATGAAGATCTAGCCAAATCGGCACAGTTCAACGGCATTATTTTCCATGATGATGCCACCTTGTCCGATTATGAAGATGCCAGCAGCTGGGCCAAAAAGGCCTATCAGCAGCAGGGCTTAGCGACTGATCTGGCACAACTGCGTGCTGATGATACTGCCTTGCAGAAATGGACAGCTTATAAAGTCAAAGTGATTGATGATTTTGCCATGGAGCTGGCCGAGACCGTGCGGCAGTATCAGCCTTATTTGCAGACCTCGCGTAACCTGTATGCGCAGGTGGCGCTGTCGGCCTATTCAGAAAACTGGTATGCCCAGTCGCTGGAACAGTCGCTAAACCGTTATGACTTCACCGCGATTATGGCCATGCCATATATGGAACAGGTCGATGATCCGGCGCAGTTTTATCAGCAGTTATTGAGTCGGGTGCAGCAGTATCCGCAAGGGCTGCGTAAAACGGTGTTTGAATTGCAGGCCGTCGACTGGCGTAATGGCAATAAAATTCCATCTGCGGAAATTGCGGAAACAATTCAGAAACTCTATCAGGCCGGTGTGAAGCACATTGCCTACTATCCGGATGATCCGATCCAGAATCATCCTGATCCGGCTGTGCTGCGTCAGGCCTTCCAGTCTCAGCCAGCATCAGCACCGTAACAGGCTAGAGGAACAACCATGTTGCAAGAACTCTGGCAATCGGTGCTGAACTTTGTGTTTTATTATCCGCTATTCATGTCCTATTTATGGATGATGGGCGCGCTGATTTTCTATGTCAAAGAACGCAAAGATCCGGCCTTTACCCAGCCACCGGCTTTACAGGAATATCCTTTGGTGGCGGTGCTCATTCCGTGTTTTAACGAAGGCGATAATGCCGAGGAAACCATCACCCAGGCACTGGCATTAAAGTACCCCAACTTTGAAGTCATTGCGATTAATGATGGCAGCTCGGACAATACTGGCGAGGTACTGAACCGTCTGGCGGCCCAGCATCCACGGTTAAGGGTGGTGCATCTGGCAGAAAATCAGGGCAAGGCCATGGGGCTGCAAGCTGGCAGTCTGGTCACCGATGCTGAATATCTGCTTGGAATTGATGGCGATGCCTTGCTCGATCCACATGCGGCCAGCTGGATGTTACGCCATTTTCAGCGTGATCCGGCGGTGGCCGCCGTTACGGGCAATCCGCGAATTCGCAATCGCTCGACCTTATTGGGCCGGGTCCAGGTCGGTGAATTCTCCTCGATTATTGGCATGATTAAACGTGCCCAGCGCACCTATGGTCGTATTTTTACTGTTTCAGGGGCGATTACCGCCTTTCGTAAAAGCGCGGTACATCAGGTCGGTTACTGGTCGCACGATATGCTGACCGAAGATATTGATATTTCCTGGAAACTGCAGCGTGCCGGCTGGAAAATTGAATTTGAACCGAATGCGCTGGTCTGGGTACTGATGCCGGAAACCCTGCAAGGCTTATGGAAACAGCGTTTGCGCTGGGCCATGGGTGGGGCGCAGGTGTTAAATAAAAATATTGATGTAATTTTTAAGCCCAAGCTGAATTATTTGTGGCCGCTGATTCTGGAAATGATGCTGACTCTGGTCTGGTCATATCTGCTGCTGTTGCTGTGTCTGCTCTGGATGTTAAGTTTCTGCCTGCCTATTTTACCGTTGCCGGAACTGCAATCGCCGTTTTTACCGCAAGGGGTGGGTATTGTGCTGGGCGCGACCTGTTTGTTCCAGTTTATGGTCAGCAAATGGATGGACAGCCGCTATGAAAAAAATCTGGCCAAAAACTATTTCTGGATGATCTGGTATCCGTTCATGTTCTGGCTGATTACCGTATCGGCCAGTATTGTGGCGTTTCCAAAAATGCTGCTGCGTGGGGAAGGGAAACGTGCACGCTGGATCAGTCCCGATCGTGGAATTAAACGTGACAGCTAACTGTCGCGATGTGATGTGTTGAGAGTAAAGTTGTGAAAGCCAATACTTTAATTATTGATTATCGCTATGAATTGCCGTGGCAAAAGCGTTATGCCTCGAACGTGTGTACCGCCGGCTTATGGCTGACCTGGGGCCTGTTGTGGCAGCCAGTTTTAAGCAGTCTGGGTTTACTGGATTTGGAACGGGATGCACTGATTCAGCAAGTGGCCCAGTTGATGCTGAGTATTCTGCAAAATGGCTTTAGCGCGCTGGTGGCTTGTGGCTTGAGTTTATGGCTGTGGACCAACTATATTCCGGCGCACTCCATCCAGACCATGCAACCGGCACCGCTAAACCAGTTTGCCGAGCATTTTCAGCTGGAACCGGTGATGTTAACGCAATCCCGTCAGGCCAAAATTGTCACGGTCTATCATGATCAGGAGGGCAAGATTGTCGATTTACAGGCACATTCCCAGCACCCTGTATCTTAAAGGTTGGCTGGAATTCGGCTGCTCTGGTTTTATATCTGCAAAAAAACAGGCAGCCTGATAAGCTGCCTGAATGGAGATAAGAATCGCGCTTGGAATGAGGACTAAAGCTTGCGCCAGACCTTGTTTTCATCTTGAAATGAAATGGTGAAATTAAATTCAGTGTCGGCGGTGACCAGATACGCTGTTGGCGTGGTCATCAGAACTTTTAAAATAGTGCCTGTCTCAAAATGGATAGGTGGGCAGTTCTCTTTCTCAAGTACCAGAGGCTGAATAAGTTCAACAGCTTTCACTTCCATCATGATTTCCCTCAAAAATGTATTATGTATCACATATTTATCTTAGCATTGTCTGGTCGGGAATATGGGTTTTATTTGTCAGATTATAAATAAGTAATTGATATTTTAAAAAATAAAGTTAAATTTTTAGTCTAAAAATTGGTATTTTAAGCTCTTGATTTTTTATTGTTTTACTAAAAATAGTCAGGGGGAGTATTGGGGTTTTATATTGCTTTAAATACTGGTCAGCGGAAAAATCGGTACTGAAAAGTACATGCGCTGTCGGGGAAATCTTGTATATTGCTCATGTTGAAGTCATCGCGTGGCGCATTGCACGCTGCAATGTTGTAAACGCGGCTTTTCAACGTCTTGAAAAGAATAAAGGAAATAGAACACTGCATGTTTAAGTCATTTTTTCCACATCCGAAATGGTTTTTTAGTTCGCTGTTACTCTGGTTCATTCTTAATCTGGTGCTGTGGTATTCCGGTGGAGAAGGCTGGGGCACCATCATCGGTTTGCCTGAAGGCTATCATGAAGCAGAACTCCCGATTGGGGTCAGCCGTTTCTGGTCACCGGCATTTCTCTGGTTCTATCTCTGGTATTTTCTGACCACAGCTATTTTTGCAATTTTCTGGCGGATTCAATCGGATAATCCCTGGCAGCGCTGGTCGGTATGGGGCTCATCTTTCATTCTGTTTAATATCTGGTTCTGGGTGCAGGTGAGCGTGGTCATTAACGCCTGGTACAGCCCGTTTTATGACCTGATCCAGCAAATGCTGAGTAATGGCGGCGGTGATGTGAATAATCTCTATGCCGAGATCATGACCTTTTTGTATGTGGCAATTGTGGCGGTGACGGTTTCGGTATTTAACCTGTTCTTTGTCAGCCACTATGTGTTCCGCTGGCGGACGGCAATGAACAATTATTACACCGCCTACTGGGACCGGTTACGTCATATTGAAGGGGCATCGCAGCGTATTCAGGAAGATACCATGCGCTTTGCCCGTACCACCGAAGGTCTGGGGGTGAGCCTGATTGAAGCGCTCATTACCCTGATTGCCTTTTTACCGGTTTTGGTGACGCTATCGAGCCATGTGAAAACCCTGCCAATTCTGGGGGAAATTCCTTATGCGCTGGTATGGGCGGCAATTGGTTGGGCGGTGTTTGGTACCGTACTGCTGATGGTGGTCGGTTATAAACTGCCAGGACTGGAGTTTAACAACCAGAAGGTGGAAGCGGCTTATCGTAAAGAACTGGTCTATGGGGAAGATCATGCCGAGCGTGCCGATCCGCTGACTTTGAAAGAGCTGTTTAGCAAGGTTCGTCTGAACTATTTCCGCCTGTATTTCCATTATGCCTATTTCAACCTGGTACGAATCTGGTACATGCAGCTGGACAATATTTACGGTCTGTTTGTGCTGTTCCCGAGTATTGCTGCGGGAGCGATTACCCTTGGCCTGATGATGCAGATTGGTAACGTGTTCGGTAAGGTACGTGAATCGTTCCAGTATTTAATTGCCTCCTGGCCAACCATTATTGAACTGCTGTCGATTTATAAACGTTTAAAAGCATTTGAATCGACCCTGGATGATTAAGTCATTCCCAACTGACCCGCTGTTAAGGCGGGTTTTTTAATGATCGGATGAAAGTGTTAAGGCGTTCAGGTTTCGTTGTTAAAACTCTGGATATTTTGCATTTATCAGATGATAGTGCGGGGCAGTAGTAATAAATAAACGAGAAATATCAAGTAAAATCAATTGGATAGATTTGTTATTTGCGCCTATTTGAGCTATGTTTTGAGTGGGGAAAAATAGAGAATAAAGACGTGAATGTCAAAACCTTCATGATGTTGGCTGGGGTCGGTGTCGTCTTTTCGGGCTGTGTCAGTGTAGAGAGTTTTAGTCCAGATGCCTTGAAGCACTTTGCTTCGCCACAAGAGCTGATTGCGAAAAAAAATCTGAATCAGACCAATGGTTCAGCCAAAGCCTATGTGTATGACTGGGGACCGCAGCGTAAAGAGCTGGCGGCAGAATCGCTGATTCCGCGCAAATATATGGGCAGCTATTGTCAGTCGCAGCAAGGGCATTTAAAACTGGCCTATAAAAGCACGATGTCGATGCTTAAAAATAGCTGGTCCAAAAAACTGTTGGCGACTTATCGTGATGTTAATCAGGGCATTGGTGCCTATCGCTGTGTCAGAAAAAATGGCCCGGACTGGATTGTTTCAATTGAGCCGGTCAGCGAGCGTAAACGCGATGGCCAGGGTGAAGTCCGCATTGTGCATTTACTTACTCAAGTCATGACGGAAGATGAAGCACGGCGTTTTTATCGTTCGGCATCTTCCAGCAGCAAGAAGGCTAATACGAATACCAGTCGGAATAATAAAAGCACTAAAGCTGTTGCCAAAGAGCCCGAACCAAAAGAAACACCGGAACTTCCAGCCGAGAAAACCCCTGCACCCGTAAAAGCGGCGCCTGTGGTGGCTGCGACCCCACAACAGCAGCAGATGAAATATTATGTCGCTGCACGCCGTGATTTAAACAGCGGCCGCAATGAGTTAAATGCCTGTAACAGCGCACAGCGGGCCTATAATTATGGCCGGTTGCAGGGCACCAATGCGCGGAATGTCTATGCTGAATCGGGGATTTTGCTGGCGCGTTGCTTAAGCGCTGTGCCGAGTTTTAGTAACCGTTTTTCCCAGCCCAAAGCCCGGGCCAAACGGATTTTGCAGGAGCTGGCCAACCAGCATAATCATGCCGGTGCCAAGCGTATGCTCAGGCAAATGAAATAGTCAGTATAAGTAACAAGGAGAAGCACATCACTTCTCCTTTTTTTATACGCGTTACACAGTCATAACAGGTGAGATTGCTGCTGGCATGCTACAAATAGGCTATTTCTGGTATGAGCCGATGTTGGCGAGGTATAGCATGATGCAGTTGAGTCTAAAGCAGCTACGAGGATGGGGCCTGGCGTTTGCGCTATTGGGTTGCTCACAAGTGAGTACGGCTGGTCCGGCCGTTGATCAGTTGAGTGACTGTCTGGTGAAGTCGACCACGGTAACTGATAAAACTGCGGTATTACAGTGGACCTTTGTAGCGCTATCTGCACATCCGGATTTAAAACATTTGAGTCAGGGGACGCCAGAACAAAAACAGGTTTTAGATCAAAAGCTGGCAACCGTTTTGCAACGGATACTGGTAGAGCAATGTTCCGCGCAGGCCAAAGCAGTGATTCAGTCTGAAGGCATCCAAGCGGTCGGTAGTAGTTTTCAGGAACTGGGACAAATTACCGGGGAAGAACTTTTAAAGACGCCTGAAATTAAAAGTCAGTTGAATGGTGTACTGCGTTATCTGGATTTAAACAAGTTGATGATGACCTTTTTGACGCCAGATGTGTGGAATAAGTTGGGTGTAACGAGGTAGTTCGGCCTTTGAAGATTATGAATAGTGAGAGCGATTTATAAACTGAATCGAAAGCATTAATGTTATAAAAAAAGCCATTAAAAAAGCTCCTTGAATCAAAGGAGCTTTTTTTATTTTTGAATCTAAAGGCTGATAGGTCATCTCATAAAAGATTCACTTGAGGAACAACACAATTAAATCGTCACAGTCGCCCCTAAAGCTTGAATAAACTGTGCCATCCAAGCAGGGTGTGCAGGCCAAGCCGGCGCTGTGATCAAGTGTCCATCAGTTACAGCTTCGGTTACTTCAATGTCTGCGTAAGTTCCGCCTGCAAGTTTCACCTCGGCTGCACAGGCAGGGTAAGCGGAACAAGTACGACCTTTGAGTACATCGGCTGCCGCAAGAATTTGTGCACCATGACAAACTGCTGCAATTGGTTTTTTCGCAGCATCAAACTCACGCACAATCTCAAGGATACGTTCATTCATGCGTAAATATTCGGGCGCACGTCCACCGGGAATGACTAAACCGACATAGTCCGCAGTGTGTACCGCTTCAAAGTTGTAGTTGATGGCAAAGTTATGACCGCGTTTTTCACTATAGGTTTGCTCGCCTTCAAAGTCATGAATAGCTGTAGCGATGCTTTCACCTTCATTTTTATCGGGGCAGACCGCGTGTACGGTATAACCGAGACCTGTTAAAAACTGAAAAGGCACCATGGTTTCATAGTCTTCAGCATAGTCACCGACGAGCATTAAAATTTGTTTTGACATCTTTAAACCCTCTTTATTGTTTGTAGATATTTATGTTCAATTTTGATCTAAATTAGCACAGTTCAGATGTTATCTTTAAGTGGTGGTTTGCTGTCTTTAGTCGTAAAGGTTTTTTGTTTGAAATGGAATACAGGAAGCAAGTAGCTACTAGATAAAACGTGGTGTAGGCGTTACAGCGAATTCTGGTTGAGCAATATTCAGCACAGACCAAAGCCGTGATTCAGGCAGATGGCATTCAAGCGGTTGGCGAGAGTTTTCAGCAGTTGGGGCGCATTACAGGCGAGGAAATTGTAAAGAATACTGAAGTAAAGCAGCAGTTGAATGGTTTGTTGCGTTATGTGGATTTAAACAAGATGGTGACGACGTTTTTGACACCTGAGATTTGGAATAAGTTGGGTGTGGTGAGGTAGTTTTATCTCTTCTAACAGAGAGGGAATCTTCATTACTCTAATTATGACATTTAATTTGTAATGAAAGTTCCTTCTCCTTGTGGGATGAGCAACACTGTTGCGCAAGGGGGGATGAGGGGGTATTACAATAAATTAGGATAAAACTTTTCAAATTTTTCATGCGCTGCTTCACCACGCAGTAAGTAGCCTTTCGGTTGAATATAGCTATAAATTTCTCGAGCAGGTTGTTCATGCCAGCCAATATTAAATGCACAAAGTTTTGGGAAAAATTGTAGGTGATTGTAATTCAAATTATTATGAATCCAATAGGCGAGTTGTTGCCAATTGGCTTGATCTTTTTCATATAGCTCTAAAAATGATGGAATGACAATACACGCCGTTGCCCCATAACCTTTTGCATCGGGATAGTCACAAATGTGACTGGCAAAGTTTTTCTCGTTACTGGCGCAGTTATGTCCTTTTTCATTACCAAGTTGGTTGACGCTTGGTGAGCGATAAGCGGAGCGAATCGCAATACGTCCAAACTTTTCTTGGAGTGGTTCGAGCAGTTGTTGGCAGAGTTCTTTGCCTGTTCAAATGGCAATGTCAGGATGGTCGGGGAAGTTAGGTACAACGTACCAATTTGCGATTTCGCTATAGAGGAAATCGCGCATAAAAAATGACTTTGAAAGTTGGATACGTCCTAAGTCTTCAAGTTTGCCAATTGAGGATGCTTTTTTGATGGTCATGTTGTTTTTGGTGTGAAGTATTTGGATTGATTGTATGGTTAAAAATATGAAAATTAAATATTTACTTCTCCCTAACCCTCTTTTTAAAAGTGAGGGAATTTCTATTGCAGAACCTATAACGGTATTAAATTAGTAATGGATGCTCCTTCTCCCATTGGGAGAAGGCGGGGATGAGGGGGGATAAGTCCTAAGTCTTTGAGTTTGACGATGGAAAATATTTAGTAGGCGTCTATGTATTTAGTGGTAATTATTTAAAGAAAAATTTCTTTAAATTTTTCAAAGTAATAATAGTTTTAAAACTTACAGATTTGTATGTAAACTTGTTAAATAAAGAAAAATTCAAGCTAGTTAAACATCATGAAAATACCAGAGCTACCAAAAACAATTCTTGATCAAAAAAGTTTTAAATGTCCCCATTGTGGAGCATTTTCATATATGAAATGGGATAATTTATCTTTACTTGTATATGATGACCAAGGCGCTGAACATAACGTTCTAACTAGGGTTCATCAAGCAAATTGTGCATCATGTAATAAAGATAGTATTTGGTATAACCATCGAGAAGTTACTGGTTGGTTAGCTTTACAGGGTATACCTAGACCTAGTGATAACACTGAGCTATTAAGATTATTTCCAGTTCAGGAAGTCAATAGTCAAGATATTCCAGATTATTTACCTGATACGCCAGAAGAAGTGAAAAAATTATATAAAGAGGCAGCTTTGATTTTTGAATTGTCACCACGTTCTGGTGCCGCTCTTATACGTTTGGCTTTGGAAAAATTATGCGAGCATTTAGGTGTTAAAAAGAAGAATATTAAAGAGTCAATTGAAGAGTTGGCAAAACAACAAATTATTCCATTAAGAGTTGCACAAGCTGCTGATAATATTAGATTGATTGGAAATGCAAATGTACATCCAGGGATTATTGGTGATGAAGTTTTAGAAGATATTAATCCTGCTATTTTTACTTATATTAATTTAATAGTGGATTATGCTATTACAAAACCAAAGGAAATTGATGAAATTAACTCCTTATTTCCAGAACAAAAAAGAGCTTCATTATAAGTATAAAAAACCCGCTCTAAAGCGGGTTTTTTATTCCAAAATTAATCAGATCAACCAATCAATTTCTTCATTAATTCATTTACTTGTGCAGGGTTAGCTTTACCTTTCGCAGCTTTCATCACTTGACCAACAAGACCGTTGAAAGCTTTCTCTTTACCAGATTTATACTCTTCAACCATCTTCTCGTTCGCAGCAAGCACGTCTTTAATGATTGCTTCAATCGCGCCTATATCAGTTTCCTGTTTCAAGCCTTTTTCAGCAATGATTTCGTCCGCAGATTTGCCTTCTTCCCACATAAAGCCGAAGACTTGTTTCGCAATCTTACCGTTAATCGTGTTGTCCACAATACGCGCGATCATACCGCCAAGTTTTTCCGCAGATACAGGAGAATCCGCCAACTCCAACCCTGCTTTATTTAAAGCACCTGAGAACTCACCCATCACCCAGTTTGCCGCAATCTTACCTTGTGCAGCACCGCCAGCAGCCTTCACGACATCTTCGTAGAACTCGCTCATTTCACGTGTAAGCGTCAATACGTGTGCATCGTACTCAGTCACACCAAAGTCGGCTACAAAGCGTGCACGACGTGCCGCAGGAAGCTCAGGCATGGTCGCTTTAATCGCTTCAATCTGTTCGTTTGGAATGACTACAGGCAACAAGTCTGGATCAGGGAAGTAACGGTAGTCGTTGGCTTCTTCCTTCGAACGCATTGAACGGGTTTCCATCTTCACAGGGTCGAACAAACGAGTTTCCTGATCAATGGTACCATCCCATTCCAAAATTTCCATTTGACGTTCAATTTCAACATTAATCGCCTGTTCAATGAAACGGAATGAGTTCAAGTTTTTAAGCTCACAACGTGTACCGAATGGCTGACCCGGACGACGTAGCGACACGTTACAGTCCGCACGGAATGAACCTTCTGCCATGTTACCGTCAGAAATACCTAACCAGCGTACTAACGTATGAATCGCTTTAATGTAAGCAACGGCTTCTTCAACCGAACGCATATCTGGTTCAGATACGATTTCAAGAAGAGGTGTACCCGCACGGTTCAAGTCGATGCCTGACATGCCTTCAAACTGGTCATGGATTGATTTACCCGCATCTTCCTCAAGGTGCGCACGAGTCACACCAATGCGTTTTACCGTGCCATCTTCAAGTTGAATGTCGATATGACCCAAGCCTACAATCGGGTTATCCATCTGGCTGATCTGGTAGCCTTTTGGAGAATCCGGATAGAAGTAGTTTTTACGTGCAAATACTGAAGCCTGATCGATATATGCATCGATCCCCAGACCAAAGCGAATCGCAAGATCAACCACTTCCTTGTTCAGCACTGGCAATACGCCCGGCATGGCCAAATCTACAAGGCTCGCCTGAGTGTTTGGATCATTACCAAACTCGGTAGAAGAACCAGAGAAGATTTTAGATTTCGTCGCAAGCTGAGTGTGAATCTCGATACCAATAACGACTTCCCAACCGTCAATCAGGTTAGATTTCGGTTTAGCAGCGTTTTTAGCCATTATGCATTCTCCTCAGCAATTGCAGCGCGTTTAGTATGCCAATCGGTTGCTTGTTGATACTGATGTACCACAGACAACAATTGAGATTCTGACCAGTAATTACCAATCAACTGTAAGCCAACTGGTAAGTTGTCTTTGTCAAAACCAACAGGCGCGTTAATCGCAGGAAGACCTGCAAGATTCACCGCGATGGTGTAGATATCACCCAAGTACATTTCCACCGGAGACAGGTTTGCACCGATACGATATGCAGTAGTCGGTGCAGAAGGCGCAGCGATGACGTCTACAGATTCAAATGCTTTCAAGAAATCTTGTTGAATTAAACGACGTACTTTTTGTGCTTTCACATAATAAGCATCGTAATAACCAGCAGACAGGGCATAAGTACCAATCAGGATACGGCGCTGTACCTCGGCACCAAAACCTTCTGAACGGGAGCGTTTGTACAGGTCCAGAATATCTTTTGGATCTTCACAGCGATAGCCATAACGTACGCCGTCATAACGTGACAGGTTTGAAGATGCTTCCGCTGGCGCAATCAGGTAATAGGTTGGTACATAGGCTTCAGTCATGTTGAGATCAACCTCAACCAGAATGGCACCCATCTCTGCTAATTTTTTCAGCGATTCTTCAACGCGCGCTTTTACATCTGCGGCCAGACCGGCAACATTAAAGTACTGTTTTGGAATACCAATACGTAAACCTTTTACCGATGTACCGTTCAGGTTCGCCACGTAATCATCGACATCTTTCTCGACCGACGTTGAGTCTTTGGTATCATGACCCGCCATCACGTTCATCAGATATGCACAGTCTTCCGCAGAGCGTGCCATTGGACCGCCTTGATCCAGTGATGATGCATAGGCAATCATACCGAAACGCGATACACGGCCATAAGTCGGTTTCAGACCGGTCAAGCCACAGAAAGAGGCAGGTTGACGAATCGAACCACCGGTATCGGTACCGGTCGCAAATGGCGCCAGATCAGCCGCGACCACCGCAGCCGAACCACCTGAAGAACCACCCGGTACACGATCCAGTGCCCACGGGTTTTTGGTTGCGCCAAAGTATGAGCTTTCCGAGGTCGAACCCATTGCGAATTCGTCCATGTTCACTTTACCTAAAGTGACTAAGCCAGCAGTTTTACCTTTGGCAACCACCGTAGCATCGTAAGGCGAGATAAAGTTATCCAGCATTTTAGAACCAGCGGTGGTTTTAATGCCTTGGGTACAGAAAATATCTTTATGCGCAATAGGCACACCGGTCAGCACACCAGCGCCGCCAGCTTGACGCAACGCATCGGCAGCATCGGCTTGGGCCAGCGCCTGTTCCGCAGTTACGGTGACATAGGCATTGACCTGGGCATCAATTTTTTCGATGCGTTTTAAATAATGTTCGGTCAATTCGCGAGCAGAGAATTTTGCATTGGCTAAACCCTCAGTCAGTTCACGAATGGATAAGCGATGTAAATCTGTCATGAGAAATATTCTTTACCTGAATTCAACAAAAAGATGAGCGCTGAAAAAATTATTCAATTACGCGTGGTACCAGATATAAACCGTCCTGCACGGCAGGTGCAACGGCCTGATATTCCTCACGATGGTTATCTTCAGACACCACATCTTCACGTAGCGGTTGAGGGTGGTCAAATGGGCTTTTGAGTGGCTCAACGCCATCGGTATTGATGCCTTTTAAGGTTTCCATCATGCCTAAAATTTTATTTAGACTTTGAGCATATTCAGCAGATTGCGTATCATTGAGCGACAACCGAGCAAGATTGGCGATTGCTGAAACTGTTTGTGCATTTAAATCTGCAGAATGCTGTGCATCCGATGTAGACATAACATCACCTAATCAGTATTAAAAATTTTCAAAATATCGTGCGTTATAATAAGCGATTGACTTGTCCAAAGCATCACATTTAGTTAAAGTTGCCAACTTGCGTCCACATAAAGTTTAATCGAGAACGACTCCGTGATTCTAAAACGACTAATTGGCTTGTTTTCACCAGATCTAGCCATTGATTTAGGTACAGCAAATACACTTATTTATGCGCCAGGACGAGGCATTATATTAAATGAACCGACGGTTGTGGCAATTCGTCACAGCGGTTCACAGAAAATCGTTGCCGCAGTCGGTCTGGATGCTAAACAGATGCTGGGTCGTACACCTGCCAATATTTCTGCCATTCGTCCAATGAAAGACGGCGTCATTGCCGACTTTGAAGTGACTGAAACCATGCTGAACCAGTTCATCAGTAAAGTGCATGAAAAGCGCCTGTTTCCGCCTGCACCGCGTGTGGTGGTCTGTGTGCCATGCAAATCGACGCTGGTTGAACGTCGCGCCATTCGTGAGGCAGTGTTTAATGCCGGTGCGCGTGATGTCCGTTTAATTGAAGAGCCGATGGCTGCAGCAATTGGTGCCGGTATGCCGGTTGAGCAGGCGTGTGGTTCGATGGTGGTCGATGTGGGCGGTGGTACAACTGAAATTGCGATTATTTCGCTACAAGGTTGTGTCTATGCAGATTCACTGCGTATTGGTGGTGATGTGTTTGATGAGCAGATCATCAACTATGTCCGTAAAGCGCATGGCTGTGTGATTGGTGAAACCACAGCAGAAACCATCAAGAAAGAAGTGGGCATGGCAGTTCCTGAAGAGGGTGCGAAACCACTGGAAATTGAAGTGCGTGGCCGTAACCTGGCCGAAGGTGTGCCTCGTGCCATTACCGTGACTTCTGATGAAATTACTCAGGCGATTTCTGACCCGTTACAAAATATTGTGTCCGCAGTAAAATCGGCGCTGGAACAAACACCACCAGAATTATCTTCAGATATCGCCGAGCGCGGTATTGTCCTGACCGGCGGTGGTGCCTTGCTGCGTAATCTGGACAAGCTGCTGGCCAAAGAAACCGGCTTGCCAGTGGTTGTGGCTGAAGAACCTTTAACCTGTGTCACCCGTGGTGGTGGCAAGGTACTGGAATTCTTTGATAATCCAAACCATGACATGTTATTTGTAGGCTAATCAAAAGGACCCGGCGGTGCAATCACATCTGTTTTCCAGACAACCGCCATCTTTTCGCTCCTTTATTATTGCGGTCATTACATGCCTGGTGGTGCTGTTTTTTAACTGGCGCATGCCGCATGTAATTCAACCGGCAAGGGATCTCTTGTACGCGGCATATAATCCGATTTATGCGCTGGCAAGTTATCCGGTGTTGTCGCGAGAATGGCTAAGTCAACAAAGTAAATCTGAAGCCCAGCTGCGTCGTGAAAATACCGCGATGCAGGCCGAGCTGCTTCAGGCACAGGTACGCCTGCAAAAACTCTCCGAACTGTCTGCCGAAAATACCCGTTTACGTGGCCTGCTCGATACGCCACTGATCATTGACGGACGCATGGAAATTGCCGAAGTGATTGGGACCGATGCCGATCCGCTACGACATATTATTGTGATTAACCGCGGCGCCAACCGTCAGCTCAAAGTCGGGCAAACCGTGCTGGATGATCGTGGTATTATGGGCCAGATTGTTGATGTCTATCCGCACAGTAGCCGGGTGATGCTGCTGTCCGATAAAGAACATTCGCTGTCGGTACGTCTGGAACATACCGGTATGCGCGCGATTGTTTCGGGTACGGGTGACTTAGGTCGTTTAAAAATGGAATATGTGCCGACCAGCGCCAATATCAAAGTCGGTGAAAAAGTCTATAGCTCCGGACTCGGTGAACATTTCCCGGCAGGTTATCTGGTCGGAACTATTTCCAAGGTCAGCCGGCATAACTCGGGCGAGTTTGCGCAAATTGATGTGATTCCTGCTGCACAGCTGGCCGGTGGACATCATGTGGTGGTGTTATTCTCTGAATCCTTATCACGGGAGCAGCCACATGCCAATCGCTAAAATGGGCCAGCGCAAACCCAAAGATCCTTTATTCCCGATTATTTTTTCGGTCATTATTGCCTCGGTGCTGCTGGTTTATCCTTTGTCTTATGGCTTATCGGGCTGGCGTCCGGTATTTATGATGATGGTGATGCTGTTCTGGGTCATGAGCCAGCCGACCTGGTGCGGCGTCTGGTTTGCCTTTGGCACCGGCCTGTTTGCAGATTTGCTGCTGGATGCACCGCTGGGCATGAATGCCTTAAGTTTTGTATTAATTACTTTTGTGGCGCGATTCTTGACTCGTGAACGCCGGGTGATGACTTTTGCCAATTTATGGGTGATTGCCAGTATTGCCATTGTGGTCCATCTGGCGCTGATCTGGCTGTTACAGGTTATGGCTGGTATTGAATTTCCATTTGCCCGTCACTGGCAACCGGTGCTGTCCAGCATTCTGGTCTGGCCGGTGCTGTATTATCTGCTACGAAAATGGCGCAGCGTATAATTCTGGCCTCCAGCTCACCTCGACGCCGTGAGCTGCTTGAACAGTTGGGGCTGCAATTTGAGATTTACAGCCCGGACATCGACGAGTCTATTTTGCCAGATGAGCCAGTTGAGCAGTATGTTGAGCGGCTGGCCTGTGCCAAAGCTGATGCTGTGTTGGCACGTTTTCCAGAGGCGATTGTGATTGCCGCTGATACCAGTTTGGGCGTTGATGGGCAGATTTTAGGAAAACCAGAATCCAAGGCGCATGCCTTTGCCATGTGGCAGCAGATTTCTGGTCGAAAACATGATGTATTTTCAGGTGTTTGCGTACGCACAAAAGCAGAAAAATACAGTATAGTGGTACGTACCCAGGTTGAATTTCAAGCGCTGAGCCTGAGTGACATGGAGTGTTATTGGGCCAGTGGAGAGCCGGTGGGCAAGGCGGGAGCCTATGCCATACAGGGCATTGCAGCACGTTATATTCCGCGTATTGAAGGCAGTTATAGCAACGTGGTGGGATTGCCGCTGCATGAAACCGTACAGTTATTACAGACAGTTAAGGCACTAAATTAACTGCTGCTACAAGAATTTTTATAAGGCTTTGAGTTGTATTATGTCTGACGAGTTGTTGATTAACGTCACGCCTATGGAATGTCGTGTCGCGTTAATTCAAAACGGCACGGTCAATGAATTATTTGTTGAACGTACCGCCAAACGTGGTTTAGTAGGAAATATTTATAAAGGCAAAGTGGTACGGGTGCTGCCAGGCATGCAGGCCGCTTTCGTCGATATTGGGCTGTCACGTACCGCTTTTTTACATATCAATGACATGGTCTGGCCGCGTAGCCAGCCAACGCCAAATGTCTTCGAGCTGTTACAGCCGGGGCAAATCCTTACCGTGCAGGTCATGAAAGACATGCTCGGCACCAAAGGTGCGCGTCTGTCGACCGATCTGTCAATTCCTTCGCGTTATCTGGTTTTGATGCCATTTGGCAGTCATATTGGCGTATCACAGCGGATTGAATCGGATGAAGAGCGTGACCGTTTACGCTCGATGATTGAACGGATTCAGAAACAGCATAAACTGCCGGGCTCGGTGATTGTTCGTACCGCTGCAGAAGGGGTGGAAGAAGCCGCCATTGCCCAGGATATGGCCTATTTGGCCAAGCTGTGGGAGCATATTCAGCGCAAACAGAAAATTATTGCGGTGCCGTCTTTAATTTTTGAAGAGCTACCTTTACCGCAGCGTGTGATTCGCGATCTGGCCAATGAAGAAACCGCCAAAATCTATGTCGATTCACGTGAAATTTATGCCAAGCTGAAAGACTTTGTCGATGAGTTTGTGCCGAATATGCAAAACCGCTTGTTGCATTATCCGGGCGAACGGCCGCTGTTCGATTTATACAATGTCGAAGAAGATATCCAGAAGGCGCTTCAAACCCGCGTGGCGCTGAAATCGGGTGGCTATCTGATGATTGATCAGACCGAAGCCATGACCACCATTGATATCAATACCGGTTCTTATGTCGGCGGGCGTAGTCTGGAAGACACGGTCTTTAAAACCAATATGGAAGCCACACAGGTGATTGCACGTCAGTTGCGACTGCGTAATCTGGGCGGGATTATCATCATTGATTTTATTGACATGCAGGAAGCGCAGCATCGTGAAGAAGTGATGGGCCAGTTCGAGAAAATGCTGGAACGCGATCATGCCAAAACCAAAATTACCCAGGTGTCTGAACTGGGTCTGGTGGAAATGACCCGTAAGCGTACCCGTGAATCTCTGGAACATTTGCTGTGTGAGTCTTGTCCAACCTGTCAGGGCCGCGGTTATGTGAAAACAGCCGAGTCAGTGTGTTACGAGATTTTTCGAGAAATTATGCGCTATGCACGTGCCTTTGAATCTCAGCGTGGCTTTACTGTCGTTGCCCATCCATCGGTGATTGACCGGCTGTTAACCGCAGAAGCACCAGCTGTCGCGGATCTGGAGCATTTCGTGAATCGTGTCATAAAATTCCAGGTTGAAAATTTATACACGCAAGAGCAATACGATATCATTTTAAGCTGAAATTGTAACAGGATATCGTTAAACAGTTGTTACATCTGAAATTTTACTTTTTTAGGTAGATTCACAATACTAAGCATACACCAAAGCCAAAGCCGTAATCTCCCTTACGGTTTCAGCAAAATGAGGTCTATCATGGGTATGAGCGAAGTCGTGATTAATAAAAGTCTTAAAGTTTTAGAACCAAAAACTGTACACAGTGCGGCGTATATCGTAGATGAGCAAGGTAAAGAAGTACAAATTACTACCGCCATGATTCGCACCGTCTGTCAGCAATTATTAAAACAATGTCGAACCATTAAAAGTTAAGGGGCCTTTTGAAAGCCCCTTAATTTTTTCTCTTATCATTACAATTTTAAAAAAGAGATTCATACTTTTCGTCTGAATCTCGATATTCTTCCGGCCTGGGCCGAGTCTTTCAACTGACTTTTTGTTCCACCTCGTCCAAGGTCACATCTACCGTTTCAATAATCCGTTCAAAACGCTGAATTTCATCTTCCAGATGCTGTAACAGGTTCTGCATTTTTGGCAGGGCATTGCGACAGGCCGTTAAACCGACTTCCAGCTTGTCCTGATAACTGGTCATGGTGATATTCAGCGCTTGACCATCCAGCACAATTGAAGCCGGATACAGCGCTTCGAGTTTGGCACCATTCCAGTACAGCGCTTCACGCGGTCCCGGCACATTGGAAATGACCAGGTTAAAGGCCTGACGTTTTGGCATTAAACCAGACACAATGTTTAGGCCGGCGGCGCTATAAACAAAGGCGCTATAGTTCAGAATCTGGTTGGCATTCATGCGTTTAAAGCGTTCTTTGGCATTTAGTACGCTGCGGCGAATAATGCTGAGACGTTCCAGCGGATTGTCCTTGTGCGTCGCCAGGTTGGCCAGAATCATGGTAATCCGGTTGGATACATCGGAATCATCGCTCCGGACTGACGCGGGTACCATGGCAATTAGTGGTTTTCTTGGCAGGGCATTCTGGCTGAGTAAATATTCACGTAAGGCACCTGAACAAATGGCCAGCACAATGTCATTAATCGTCACGCCTAGGGCCTTGGCAATTTTATGCAGACGGGCAAACTCATAGGACTGTGCAGCAAAGCGGCGTGAAGAACTGACGCGCTGATTCAGAATTGAACTTGGCGCCTGGAAGCTGGAGACATAATCCGGATTACGGCCCATATCTTTCATTACGGTTTGTGATAACTCGTACATGACTCGCGGTGTGGCTTCCAGCTGGCTTTTCAGGCCTGCTGCAATATTTTTAAAGCGGCTGGCTTTTGGCTCTTTCAGGCGTTTGGCGCGGCGGCCTTCTACACACCAAGGCGGTACAATACTTTTGGCATCTGGATCGTGTGAGAGCGATTTTTCCAGTAAGCGCATGCCGGCAATGCCATCAACCATGGCATGATGGATTTTGAAGTACATGGCAAAGCGGTTGCCTTCAATGCCTTCAATAATATGACAGGTCCACAGCGGTTTGGCGCGGTCAATCAGTGCGCTGTGTTCTTGAGAAATATAGGTCAGTAATTCACGGATTCGTCCCGGATGAGGCAGGGCGATATGACGGAAATGGTGGTCCAGATCAAATTCAGGATCTTCATCCCAGAATAGTCCATTTAATTTATTGTTAAATGGTGGAATCGGCATCGATTGAGAATTACGGATGTCTTCGACCAGATCTTGAATAAAGGTTTCAGGTGCGTTCTCTGGAATCTGAAATAGGAATAACCCCCCAACATGCATTGGTTGCTGGCGTTTTTCTAAAGACAGAAAGATAAAATCAATCGGATGTAATGGACGCATAGCGTTAATTGCCTCACTGCAATATGACCGACCCTCATTGGAACGGCTTTTTAGAATTATAGGTGAACTGACTTAGTATATAGTGTTTATCATATAAACGCGGAACTTTGTTTATTCTGTTGCGTAAAAAAATAAACCACTGCTGGGCAGTGGTCTAGCGCATTTATTTTTTCAGATTTCCGGCGTGAAGTCCACATTCTTTATGGGTTGCATCTTCCCACCACCAGCGGCCTTCGCGTTCATGCTGGTTTGGTAACACTGCACGGGTACATGGTTCGCAGCCAATCGAAATAAAACCTTTTTCATGTAATGGATTATATGGAATTTCCATTAAACGGATGTAATTCCAGACATCACTGCTGGACCAGTTGGCCAGCGGATTGTACTTGATGAGCTGTTTGCCAGGACCAGAAAAACCCGGGTCAGCCTGAACCACTGGAATTTCATTGCGCGTGCCCGGACTCTGGTCTTTACGCTGACCGGTAATCCAGCCATCTAGCGTGGCCAGCTTTTTACGCAGCGGCTGAACTTTACGGATGCCGCAGCATTCCTGATGACCATCGGCGTAGAAACTGAATAAGCCTTTTTCATTAACCAGTTGCTGAATCGCTTCAGTTTCGGGGAAACAGATTTCAATTGGAATATTATAGTGCTTGCGAACGGTTTCAATAAATTGATAGGTTTCGCCATGCAAACGGCCGGTATCCAGGCTAAAGACACGAAAAGGCAGACCCAGATTGGCCGCCATATCAATCAGCACCACATCTTCAGCGCCTGAAAAGGAAATCGCAATTTCACCTGGCTGGCTGAGTGCCAGTTTTAGAATTTCACTTGGAGATTTATCTGCATATTCGGCGGCAAGCGCGTCAACGAGATCAATAGTGGGAATGGTAGTCATAATATTCCTGGCTATAGGCTTGGAGATGACAAAACCTATATTAATTTATTTCGGCTGTATTTTAATAGAAATGCCAAAACCGACTTATCACTAAAAAATCAATGCTTATGAAAAAAATAGATTTAAAAAAGAACAAGTCAAAAGCGCGATCTTGGTCTATGATAGAGCAAATTTTTTTCAATGACAGATATGGGGAGCATTCATGGAAGTTGTATGTCTTGATCTTGAAGGTGTGTTGGTTCCAGAAATTTGGATTAACTTTGCAAAAAAAACTGGGATTAAAGAGCTAGAAGCGACAACCCGTGATATTCCTGACTATGATGTATTAATGACACAGCGTTTGAATATCTTAAAACAGCATGGTTTGGGTTTAAATGATATTCAGGAAGTGATTGCCGATATGGGTCCTTTTCCGGGTGCTAAAGAATTTGTGGAATGGTTGCGTACCCATTTCCAGCTGATTATTCTATCTGATACATTCTACGAGTTTGCCCATCCGCTAATGAAGCAACTGGGCTGGCCAACTATTTTCTGCCATAAACTGGAAACTGATGAAAATGGCATGATCACCGCGTACAAGCTGCGTCAACCTGACCAGAAGCGTCAGGCCGTAAAAGCATTACATGGTTTGAATTTCCGTGTGATTGCCGCAGGCGATTCTTATAATGACACCACCATGCTTGGCGAAGCCGATGCCGGTTTCCTGTTTGATGCACCTGAAAATGTGATTGCAGAATTTCCACAGTTCCCGGCCATTCATGGCTATGAAGCGCTAAAAGAAGCGATCCGTAAAGCTTCTGTGCGTGATATTCCAGCTTAATGGATACCCGCTGAACTAAGGAAAGCCGCAAATTATGCGGCTTTTTTATTGAGATTTTCATTCATTAAAACAATAAAAAAGGGCGCCCGAAGGCGCCCCCAAACAAGCTTTGCATCAAGAGAGTGTTTTAGAAGCGATAACCGATTTTCATACCATATGCCCAAGCATTGTTGTCTTCAAATGATGCTTTCACTTTACCGCCAGTTTGAGCGTCTGCATCACCCAACCATAGGTGTTTTACACCCGCTTGGATAAAGTAGTTTGCAGCAGGGCTATACTGTGCACCGAGACCTAAACTCCAGTAGCCTTCGGTTGGACCAAGTGTCGTTACAGGGTTGCCTGCACCTGAATCCCAGCCAATAGTCGTAGATGCTGACCATTTATCTGAGAATTTATGACCTAAGCCAATATTTGCAGAAAATTGATCATCAGAATAATCAATTAAATTTTGTTTTTGACTGGCTAAAAAAGTAGGTTGTACAACAAATTGATCCCAATGTACCCAACGAATATTAGCAAAAGCTAAAGTGTTTTGTGCTACACCCGTTTGAAAATCAACATTGACAGACTGTGGAGTTACCGCTTGTACTGTACTTACTACATTAATACGAGGATCTAAATTATGAGTTTCATGTGATTTAGCATTATGTTTGATTTCTGAACGATATGTCACAGCAGCTTTTAATGCAATTTCAGGAATTTGATAAGCAAAGCCAGCTAACCAACCGTAAGCTTCTTTTTGATCAACTTTAATATTATAGCCACCCAATGTCTCAGTAGGAGATTTAGCATAAGCATTACCTCTTAGTGAAATATCGGCCTCTACTGTTTGCCATACTGGACCAGCATATAAATTCCAGTTTTCATTGGGTTGATAACCAATGAGCGCAGTAATATTCTGAGTTTCAACTTCTACAGATGTACCTTCGCCTGCTTGAGAGAAAGTAGATACAGGTCCATTTACAGCATAGGTTGCGTCTGCACCATAAGGCTGATCATAGATTAAGCCTAATGAAATTTTATCATTTGCCTGAACTTTAATTGCAGCATTAACAAAGTAATAGTCATCAGCCATATCACTGATGTCTTCTTTGAGAATCTTCGATGAACCTTTTACATCCGGATCTAAAACAGAAATACCTGCTTCAGCATAATTTCCAGGTTGTAAAAATGCTTGAATTGATTGACCTGAACGGTCTAAACCAGCAGCAAGCGCAGGTGTAAGTGGGAGAGTACTAAGTAATATAGCCGAATAGATTTTATTGAGCTTCATGGTCGTTCCCTGATGCTTTATGTAACAAAAAGTGCAGGAAAAGTAACATATTTAAAAAAAGAGTAAATGCTCGACTTCGCAGAATAAATGAACTGAATAAGTTATAAATAGCAGTTGATTAGAGTGAAAGTACTATTTTCAGGTCTTAAGTAAATGAATTTTATTAAATAATTTTTTAGGGTGGTATTTGGGTAAATATGTGTTTAATTGTTTTAAATTTGAACATTTAGTTAACACTTGTATAAAAAAGAGGAGTTTTAAGTGCAAAAAAAGCCACCTCGAAGGGTGGCTCTTTTGAAAAATATTGGAATTAGAAGCGGTAACCGATTTTGAGGCCATACGCCCAAGCATCGTTATCTTCGAACTCTGCTACATACTCATTGCCGCCTGCTTGAGCACCGGTCTGTGCTTTAGCATCACCTAACATGAAATATTTAACGCCCCCAGCAATGAAGTAGTTTGGTGCAGGTGAATATTGAACACCTAAACCGACATTCCAATAACCTTCTGTTGGGCCAAGTGTTGATACAGGGTTACCTGCACCTGAATCCCAACCTACAGAAACGTTACCCGCCCATTGCTCACTTAGTTTGCGACCAACACCTACAGTTGCAGAAATTTGGTCATCTTCATATTCAACTAGATTAAAGCCATTAGGACGTTGAACTAGAGGACCTACAGCCTCACTTACAAGACCAAATTTATGTGGACGGATAGAGAACTTAGACCACTCTACCCAACGTAAGTTTGCAAATGCCACAGTATTTGCCATGATTCCAGTTTGGAAATCTAAATTTACAGACTGTGGTGTGGTAATTGTAGTTTTACCTTCTGAAGTTGCGATAGCACCTGCTGCTGCCGCACCATTCGGCAGTAATGCTAATGCTTCAAGAGTTGGTAATGTTTCGCGCACATTAACGTCGTGATCAATCTCTGAGCGATACGTTAGGGATGCTTTTAATGCAATTTCAGGAATTTGATAAGCAATACCTGCTAACCAACCTACAGCGCTGTCTTCTGGAATGGAGGCATCATAGCCATTGTATAGGCTGTATGCCTGACCACGTAAAGATACATTACCTTTAATAGTTTGATAAACAGCACCACCATAAATATTCCAGTTCTCAGTCGGTTGATAACCCATTACAAACGATAGATTTTGAGTATCAACTTCAACTTGAGTATTGCCTACACCCAGTAAATCATTGACATCGGCCAATCCTGCATCTACACGAGCTGTAACACCAGCAAGAACGCCAGCGTCGATTTGTTGCTTAACTGCATCTACAGTGTTGTATGCCGCTAAAGTACCTTGGTATTGAAGTTGTCCAGCAGCAGTTGTTAAGTCTACACCTTGGGCTTCCAGGGCAGCACCAACTCTTTCCTCTGCAGTTAATCCTTCAAATGTTGAAGTGATAGTGTTTTGACGAATCTCAGCCAAAGCTTCAGGCGCTAGAATTGTATTGGTCGTATCTGAAACGAAAACATTGTTACCAGTATAAGCAGCATCAGCACCGTATGGTTGATCGTATAAAATACCAAATGAGAAGTTTTTTGTTGGTTGAAGCTTTAAGGCTGCACTAGGGAAGTAATAATCGCCAGCCATATCACCAATATTACGGCGAGTAGGGGTTTCACCTGCTTCCTTACCAGAAACACTTGGATCTAATACAGAAATTCCTGCTTCAAAATAGTTACCCGGTTGTAAGAATGCAGCCATAGATTGACCAGAACGATCTAGAGCTGCAGCAAAAGCACCTGTCATTGGTACAGTTGCTAAAATCATTGCTGTGCTTAGTGCTTTTAATTTCATTATACATTTCCCTTGGGC
Organism: Acinetobacter sp. Q186-3; assembly: GCF_013420655.1. NCBI lineage: Bacteria > Pseudomonadati > Pseudomonadota > Gammaproteobacteria > Moraxellales > Moraxellaceae > Acinetobacter > Acinetobacter sp. Q186-3. The sequence continues at coordinate 117,499 of NZ_VOXS01000006.1, forward strand.
TATAAAGTCTTTTATGACAGTTTTTGTTGATGCTTTAAGCTTTCATCTAAGATGATTTCGGCTTGTATTCACCGAGACCATTTGTTACTCCATGTGACAAAAATATCACAATTAAAATAAGAGTAAATGCTCTAGAAAAAACTATTCAGTATAAAAAACACGCTGAATAGAGTATTTGTTCTAATTGGTGTGGGTTTTTGGATTGTTAGTGATTGAAAATTAAAGAATAAAATTTAGAATCAATCTCTTGTTTGAATGTTTTTAATTGATTGAAATTTGATCGATTTTGGTAGTTAAAAATTTGAGGCTTATTTATGTGAAACTATAATTTTTGAGATTTAATTCAAAATTTTAGAGACTCGCGTGCTCTTAAAAAATCAGGTGATTAGTGGGTTAAAAACAGAAGCAGCTATTTGGCTGCTCCTGATCGGTGGAATTTAAGCTGCATCTAGCCCCGTTGTGATTAGCTTTGCACCTGTAGCGGACTGAATCTGCGCAACAGTCACATCTTTGGCCAGTGCTACGAGCTTTAAGCCCTGTTCAGTCACATCGATTACACCTAGGTCACTAATAATCCGGTTGACGACGCCTTGACCGGTCAGGGGCAAGTTACATTCGGAAAGTAGTTTTGGGCTGCCATCTTTGGCACAGTGTTCCATGAGCACTACGACTTTCTGTACCCCAACCACCAGATCCATGGCGCCGCCCATGCCTTTGACTTTTTTACCTGGAATCATCCAGTTAGCCAGATCGCCACGTTCCGACACCTCCATGGCACCTAAAATGGCAATATTGACATGCCCCCCACGAATCATAGCGAAGGACTCTGCGCTCGAGAAAAATGATGCACCCGCTTGTGCGGTTACAGTCTGTTTCCCGGCATTAATTAGATCGGGATCAACCGTGTCCTGAGTCGGAAACTCACCAATGCCCAGCAGGCCATTTTCAGACTGTAGCCAGACGTTGATATGTTCTGGAATATAGTTAGCAACCAGGGTGGGCAGGCCAATCCCTAAATTAACATAAAAGCCATCTTGCAGCTCAAGCGCAGCACGCTGGGCCATTTCATTTCGCGTCCATGCCATGGTTTAAGCCTCCGCCTTTAAGGTCATCTGTTCAATCCGTTTTTCGGGTGTGCTGTTCAGTACCACACGGTTGATATAAATTCCAGGCAGATGGATCTCGTCCGGGTCTAGCTCGCCGATTTCCACAATCTGCTCGACTTCCGCAATGGTAAATTTGCCGGCCATGGCACATTCAGGATTAAAGTTACGGGCAGTTTTGCGGAATATTAAATTTCCGGCTTTATCTGCCTTGTAAGCTTTAATTAATGCAACATCGGCAGTTAAGGCGTGTTCCAGAATATAGGATTTTCCTTCAAATTCACGAACTTCTTTGCCTTCGGCAATCAGCGTGCCGACCCCGGTTTGTGTATAAAATGCCGGAATCCCCGCGCCGCCAGCACGTAATTTTTCTGCCAGTGTGCCCTGAGGGGTTAGTTCCACTTCCAGTTCACCGCTTAAATACTGGCGCTCAAATTCCTTGTTTTCACCAACATAGGAAGAGATCATCTTTTTAATCTGTTTGGTCTGTAGCAATTTACCCAAACCAAAATCATCGACCCCAGCATTGTTGGAAATACAGGTCAGTCCAGTCACTCCGGTATTTTTTAGCGCTTCAATTAAGGCTTCAGGAATGCCACAGAGGCCAAAACCACCTACCGCGAGCGTTTGATGATCGGCCACCACATCGGCCAACGCCAGCTCAGCAGTTGCTACTACTTTATTCATCTGTTTTAACCTGCTTGTTTAGCTGTCGACTTTGGCACTGCCAGCGTTGTTGTCTAACTCGGAGGCATGCAGGAAATGGGTATGATGCGGCGCGCGTTTGGTTTTGCTCCATTGCTCCAGCATTTCATGCTTCATGTCTTCGGTAATCAGGGCGATTTTTTCTGGCGCAGCTTCATCATCGTAGGCCAGTTCCAGACGATGGCCATTCGGATCAAAAAAGTAAATTGAATGGAAAATGCCATGATTGGTCACGCCTAAAACCTCGACACCATTGGCTTCCAGATGCGCTTTGGCTTCGAGCAGTGCAGCGCGGTCTTTGACTTTCAGGGCAATATGCTGCACCCATTTCGGGGTGTTTTCATCACGGCCCATTTCTGGCTGGGTCGGCAGTTCAAAAAAGGCCAGTACATTGCCATTGCCGGCATCCAGGAATAAATGCATGTATGGGTCAAAGGCTTTGGTCGACGGTACATAGTCTTCGGCAAAAGCCAGAATAAAGTCCATATTCAGGTTTTTTTTGTACCACTCGACGGTTTCTTTGGCATCTTTACAGCGATAGGCAACGTGGTGAATTTTTTCAATTTGAATGGTCATGGTTCAATATCCTTATTGATGAATCTTAAGCGGCATCTGCCTGTGCTTCGGGTGCGGCTTGTTGAAATGAAGGCAGAGTGAGACAATGGCTATAAATCGCGGCAATTTTTGGAAAGTCGGTTAAATTGACATGAAAGCGCTGGGCGTTATAGACCTGTGGAATCAGGCAGCAGTCTGCAAAAGTGGGCTGGTCGCCAAAACAGAAACGGCCATTGGAATCGGTCAATTGTGCTTCCAGACTCTGAAAGCCCAAAGTCACCCAATGCTGATACCATGCCGTTTTCTGTTCATCGCTGAGTTGTAGCGTTCCGCTTAAATATTGCAGCACGCGCAGGTTATTAATCGGATGAATATCGCAGGCAATGCTCTGGCAAAAGGCGCGGATTTTGGCGCGTTGCTGTAGATCGGCCGGTAACAGGGCTGGCTGCGGATATTTTTCTTGCAGATATTCCAGAATGCTCAGCGACTGGCTCAGCTGAAAATCATCCTCCACCCAGGCCGGAATCAGGCCGCTTGGGTTGATTTGACGATAGGCAGGCTGATGCTGTTCGCCGCCATTGTTTAGCAAATGTACCGGAATAATCTCAGCTTTTAAGCCCTTCAGGTTCAGCGCAATCCGCACCCGGTAAGCAGCTGAACTGCGAAAATAACTATACAGTTTCATGGGCAGCATCCTGCGCTTCATCTGTGGCAAAGTTAAATTGCACTGCAGGCAAGACGGTGCCGCTGACTTCACCAAAGCCAATGCGCAGGCCATCTTTTTCACAGTAGCCTTTCATGATTAGCGTGTCGCCATCTTCTAGGAAACCACGCTGTTGACCGTTGGCCAAAGTTAACGGTTTGCTGGTGTTCCAGGTCAGTTCCAGCAAGGAGCCATAAGAATCCGGCGTTGGACCAGAAATGGTGCCGGAACCCATTAAATCGCCAACCTGAACATTACAGCCTGAAACAGTGTGATGGGTCAGTTGCTGTGCCATCGACCAGTACATATATTTAAAGTTGGTCTGGCAGATCACATCGCTCTGTTCCGATTGTGCGGCTTTGAGCTCAACCGACAAATGGATGTCATAGCTGTTATCGACCTGTTCTTCACGTAAATAGGCCAGGGGACGTGGCTCTTGCACCGGAGTACGGGTTTTAAACGGTTCCAGCGCCTCCATGGTCACAATCCATGGTGAAATGGATGAAGCAAAGGTCTTGGCATTAAACGGCCCTAAAGGCACATATTCCCATTGCTGGATATCACGTGCTGACCAGTCATTGAACAGCACCATGCCAAAAATATGCTCCCAAGCATTCTCAATTGAGATTGGTTCACCCAGTTTGTTGGGTTTGCCAACAATAAAGCCGGTTTCCAGTTCAAAATCGAGTTTACGGCAAGCCGAGAAAATTGGACGTTCGGCATTTGGTAACTTGATCTGGCCAGATGGGCGTACCACCGGTGTACCACTCACCACCACAGAACTGGCGCGGCCATTATAACCGACCGGTAATTCTGACCAGTTCGGTAATAGCGCATTTTTTGGATCGCGGAACATGCAGCCGACATTGGTGGCATGTTCTTTAGATGAATAGAAATCGGTATAGCCCGGAATATGTACCGGCAGATGCATATGCACTTCTGCCTGAGCGAAGAAAGCCTGTGCACGTAAACTGTCATTGTCACGTAATGTCGGGTTGTCGGCAGACAGCAGGCTTTGTAATTCCTGACGGATTTTGCGCCAGTTGTGTTGACCTGATTCAATAAATTTATTCAAGGTCGGCTGATTAAAATAACTTTCGCCGGCCTGAATGCTGAGAAAACCGTTCGCTTCCAGCATGGCCAAATCCACCACCCATTCACCTAAGGCTACACCAATACGGCGATGGCCCGTTGGGCTTTCGCTAAATACGCCATACGGCAGGTTCTGAATCGGGAAATCTGAATGTGCTGCAACGTCTACAAATGCTTGCTGAGTCATATGGGGTTCCTGCATATCTCGATGAAAACGGTCCAGTGTTTTCTATCTGGGGAGTGATCTGGATCACTTGATTTTTGTCATAAATCTCATCATACTCATTTTTATTAATTACGCAATAGTTAATTAAATTACGAATATCGTAAAAATGTAAATAAAAGAATTCTGCAGAGATGCATTTATAAATCAGAACAGCACGCTAAAATGCTCGGTGTTTACAGGAGAGTAAAATTCTTATGTCAGAAAAGAATCAGGTGGGCGTGCAATCTTTAGAGGTGGGTTTAACCGTGCTGGATGCGCTGATGACCTATCGTCATCCGGTCATGCTCAAAGATTTATCTGAAAAACTGGCCATGCATCCGGCCAAGGTGCACCGTTATATGGTCAGTCTGGTACGTATGAATTATGCCAAGCAGCTGGAAGATGGTCGTTATGCACTGGGCGATCAGGCTTATCGTTTTGGTCTGAGCTGTATCCAGCGCAGTGACAGTCTGCAGGCGGCACAGGCACAGATTAATGAACTGCACCGGCATTTGGATTGTGGATTGCAGATTAGCAAATGGACGACGCAAGGCCCACTGATTGTACAGTGGCTGGAGCCGAATCAGCCAGTTTCGGTAATTACCCGTGTCGGTTCGATCATGCCGATGCTGAATTCGGCCACCGGCCGGGCTTATGCTGCGTTTATGCCGGAAGCATTGGTGCGACCTTTGCTGGAAAAAGAATGGCAGCAGCATCAGGCACAGCAGAAAGTGGTCTATCCGCAGAACTGGGATGAATTTTTAACTTTAAAACAGCAGATTCTAAGTGAAGGTGTGGCCACGGTCGCAGGCGATTTGCTGGCCGGAATTCATGCGATTTGTGTGCCGGTATTAAATCAGCACCATGAAATTGAATATGCGATTTCGGTGTTGGGCACTACTTCGGATTTGCCGCTGGATATGCAGCATCCAAAAATCCAGTATTTAAGAGAGATGGCAGCACGTTTAAGCGCACAGTTACAGCCGATTTAAAATGGTGGGGGAATTCGCCAAGGCAGCTACGCGAGTTGCTTCATCTCGGTGAAGTGCTGAAGATAAAAAAGGAAGGAGATGCGCCTTCCTTTTTTATAGATACGATGGTGTGCCCTGCGGGACTCGAACCCACGCCGGTCGCTTAGGAGGCAACTGCTCTATCCAGTTAAGCTAAGGGCACAAAACGCCCTTAATTTAGCTGAAAAAAAGCTGAAAAAAAAGTTATTACCGAAGTAATAACTTTTTCTTTTGTCAGTAAAAATAACTTAGTTGTTTTTTTGTTTTAGCAATTTAAACAGACCCCACATCAGCACAATCCAGACCGGAATCATATACACCGATTCGCTAAAGCCTTGGGTCCACATAATGTACAGGATGGTGGCAATAAACAGCAGCACAATCACGTTACCCACAGGTGACCACAGTGCAGGGAAAGAGGTGGTTTGACCTGAGTTTTTCATGGCCTGAATAAACTTCAGGTGAGTCAGGGTAATCATGGCCCAGTTCAGTACCAAGGCACCGACCACAATATAAATCAGGTGGCTTAAAGCATCTTCCGGTACAAAGTAGTTCAACAATACACAGCCAAAAATCAGCAGGGCAGAGAACAGCACCGCAGGAATTGGCACGCCTTGCTTGTTCACTTTCAGGAATACTTTTGGCGCATTGCCTTGTTGGGCCAGACCGAACAGCATCCGGCTATTGGCATACATACCACTGTTATAAACCGACAGCGCCGCCGTTAAAATAATAAAGTTCAGCAGATGTGCCGCCCAGCCAATGCCTAACTGGCTAAAGATCATCACGAATGGGCTTTTATCCAGACCGCCCAGTTCCAGCTGATTCCATGGCACTAACGACAGTAAAATCGTCAATGAACCAACATAGAAAATCAGGATACGGAACACCACCTGATTGATGGCTTTGGGAATGGTCTTTTTCGGATCCTGCGCTTCTGCTGCTGCCATACCAATTAGCTCGATCCCGCCAAAGGCAAACATCAGGAAGGCCAGCATGAAGAATAAGCCTTCAAAGCCGTGCGGGAAGAATCCGCCATGGCTCCAGAGGTTGCTAAATGAAGCAGTCGAGTTGGCATCTGCGGTCAACAGGAGGTACAGACCAAAAATGATCATCGATACTACTGCGGCCACTTTAATAATTGCCAGCCAGAATTCTGATTCCCCATAAAATTTTACATTGCCGAGGTTGATCAGGGTAATGACAATAAAGAAAAACAGGACCGAGGACCAGGCCGGAATATGCGGCCACCAGTAGTTAATATATTTGGCGACAGCGGTGAGTTCGGTCATGGCGACCAGAATATATAAAATCCAGTAATTCCAGCCGGCCAGGAAGCCAGGGAATTTCCCCCAATAGCGATAAGCAAAATGGCTGAAAGAACCTGCAACCGGTTCATGAACAATCATTTCGCCCAGTTGGCGCATAATTAAAAATGCAATCAAACCCCCAATCGCATAGCCTAAAATAATAGAGGGACCTGCGGATTGGATGACTTGAGCGGAACCTAAGAATAAGCCAGTACCAATCGCGCCGCCCATGGCGATGAGTTGGATATGACGGTTCTTTAAGCCACGCTGAAGTTGAGAAGACTCGTTGTTCAAAGTGTTCAGCCCGACAATGTATAATAAGTGGCTCGATTGTAATAGATAGTTGCAAATTAGCCTAGTAGATCACCAGTCGCTTCAGAACAGCTCATAAAATCGAAAAATGTTCATTTTGTTGAAACAATAATTGAATCAAGATATTAATTTTATTGGCTATATTTTTTTAGGCTTGAAAATTTCAAGTCTACAGCCCAAGATTTGGGTAAATTTTATACTTAAGTCCAGTTCGCCTGATTTTTTAAGCAAAAGACGTTATCATTTAAAGCAAGCAAAAACCTTGCTTTGGATTATGTAATACAACGAAAAATCAAAGGATTAGATAAGAATGCGCTGCGCTCCACAAATTAAAATTGCAGCCACCTATATGCGTGGCGGTACTAGTAAAGGTGTCTTTTTCAAATTAGATGACTTACCAGTCGAAGCGCAAGTGCCTGGAAAAATTCGTGATCAGCTACTGCTACGGGTCATTGGCAGCCCGGACCCTTATGGCAAGCAGATTGATGGCATGGGCGGCGCCACTTCCAGTACCAGTAAAACCGTGATTCTGGCCAAAAGCAGCCAGCCGGAGCATGATGTCGATTATCTATTTGGTCAGGTGGCAATTGATCAGCCTTTTGTGGACTGGAGCGGTAACTGTGGCAACCTGACTGCTGCGGTGGGTGCCTTTGCCATCAGTCAGGGGCTAGTGGATGCCGATAAAATTCCGGAAAACGGTCTGTGTACCGTACGCATCTGGCAGAAAAATATTCAGAAAACCATTATCGCGCATGTGCCAATCACCAATGGTCAGGTGCAGGAAACCGGTGATTTTGAGCTGGATGGTGTGACTTTTCCGGCAGCAGAAGTACAAATTGAATTTTTAGATCCGGCCGATGATGGCGAAGAGGGCGGGGCCATGTTTCCGACTGGCAATGTGGTGGATACCTTTGTGGTACCAGATGTCGGGACTTTTCAGGCGACTTTTATTAATGCCGGTATTCCGACCATCTTTTTAAATGCCGATGAAATTGGCTATAGCGGTACCGAATTGCAGGATGACATTAATAGTAATCCGGAGGCGCTGGCGCGTTTTGAAAAAATCCGGGCCTATGGGGCCAAGCAGATGGGCTTGATTGATGATGTAGCGGAAGCGGCAAAACGTCAGCATACCCCGAAAATTGCTTTTGTCGCGCGTCCACAGAGCTATACCGCATCAAGTGGTAAAAATATTCAGGCTGAAGATGTCGATTTGCTGGTGCGTGCCTTGTCGATGGGTAAACTGCACCATGCCATGATGGGCACTGCTGCGGTGGCCATTGGGACAGCCGCTGCCGTGCCGGGGAGCTTGGTGAATCTGGCTGCTGGTGGTGGCGAGCGTGAAGCGGTGCGTTTTGGTCATCCTTCTGGGACTTTACGCGTCGGCGCGCAAGCGGTGCAGGAAAACGGTCAGTGGCAGGTGAAAAAAGCGGTGATGAGCCGTAGTGCGCGGGTGCTGATGGAAGGCTGGGTACGTGTACCGGCCGAGGTGCTGGAATAACGCTGACTTGATTTTGCCTGAATTAATGAATTCGCCTCTATGTTCAATAGGGGCGTTTTTTATGGATTGAGATCGAAAGCTGAAAAAAACTGAAATATCCGCTTGTCTGTAGTTAAGGCTTAAAAAAACTTAAATTAGAGGTACAATGCGGACAGGGGGTTGGCCAGTGACGGCTAACAATCTTATAGAACAACCAATTCGAGGCAAATGTGTCATCTCTCACTGACGTCCCTGTAACCGTGTTGACTGAAGCGCAACAACGTATCCAACAAGATTTATTGACAGCCTTAGACGCTTTTGCCATTCCTGAGCCTTTAAAAGGGGCGGTCTATCATGCAGTAATGCTGGGTGGAAAACGCGTGCGTCCGGCCTTGTGTTATGCCACAGCAGCCTTAAAACCGAATACCAATATGGCGGCAGTGCGCCGTGCAGCGGTGGCGATTGAGCTGATTCACTGCTATTCGCTGGCGCATGATGATTTGCCTTGTATGGACAATGATTTGCTGCGCCGTGGCCAGCCGACCTGTCATGCGGCTTTTGGTGAAGATACGGCACTGTTGGCCGGTGATATTTTGCAGTCAATGGCCTTTGAGGTATTGGGCAGCCGTTTGTTTGATCAGGGGGCGGCAGTAGATGCGACAATTGTGCTAAAGCAGATGCAGATTCTGGCGACCGCGTCTTCCAAGATGGTGTGCGGACAGGTGCTGGATTTACAGGCCGAAGGCAAACAGGTTGATCAGGCTGCGTTAGAAACGATTCATCGCAATAAAACCGGTGCTTTAATTTCTGCGGCGATTATGATGGCTGCAGTAGCGATTTTTGAGGGTACCGATCGCGCGATTCCACAACTGCGCGAATATGGGCAGGTGATTGGTCTGGCCTTCCAGGTCCAGGATGATATTCTGGATATTATTTCTGATACTGAAGTGTTAGGAAAAACTGCCGGGAAGGATGAACAGGTGGAGAAATCGACCTATCCGGCATTGATGGGGCTGGAGCAGGCACAGGCTTATGCCACAGATTTGCATGATCAGGCTTTGCAGGCGCTAGACTATTTTGCTGAAGATGCCGCCGCATTAAGAGCCATTTCACAATTTTTATGGCAACGTAAAAGTTAATTAAAAAAGCGTGTTGTCAAAACACGCTTTTTTGTTTTATTCCTGGATTTTGGCATCCGGAGCAATCAGGGCTTTGCCTTTCTTAAGGCCTTCCAGTGCAGCCTGATTAAAGTCAAACAGCAGCTTATTGTCTTTGGCATCAATATTGTAACGGCTAATCAGTTTCTGGTCACCGTCCAGGGTATCCACCGTGTACTCATCAGCAATATTTAAAATACCATCGAGGTTAATACTGGCTGAGGCTTTGTCCTGACGGAACAGCTCGTAAATATCACTTAAATCGAAAATGGCATTGTTCGCGTCTGGATGTTTCTCAATATAATTTTCAATATGACGCATAATTAGCTGGGCAAAGAGAAAGTACTCAGGATGATGGGTAAATTTTAAGCTCATGTATGTACTCCTTATTATTGAAATTTATAGTTCTTCTTAGGAATACCATAAGCCTTCAGATTGATGAAGCCTTAAGCGCTTTAAATTGCAAAAATATACAAATCACGCCAGCGTTCAGGCGGCAGAATAAGATCATCATTTTAATTCGGTGTAAATGAAGCCGAATACGGCTGGCAGGATTGGCCATTGCAAATTTAGTGATCAATAGCAGCGACTCATGCAACATTTTGGAAAAATTAATAAATAAACACATCTTGATTTAGTAAAGCGATTATGGCCTGTAGGGGCCAACAGAATGGTGCTCTGGCATTTGTTTCGCGGAAAAATCATCCGAAAGACTAAGGCTTATAAGCTAGCAAGTGAAATCATAAATCAGGTACAATTGGCGGGATTAATTTTGTGTTTGGTGTATTTGAAGGCCAATACATACATTCTTTGTTAATAAATAGGCCTGCCAGGAGTTATCCCCGCATGAGTGCCATTACTCCATACGAATGGGCAATTATTGCCTTCGTGATCGGCGTTACATTTTTATGCGTCTTTATGCTCACTGTCCCGTTACTCCTAGGGGGTAAATCATGGGGCCGTGCCAAGCAGGAGCAGTTTGAGTCAGGTGTTGTGAGTGCAGGTGGTGCACGCATTCGCTTGTCTGCCAAGTTCTATTTAGTTGCGATTTTCTTCGTTGTGTTCGACTTAGAAGCCCTCTATCTCTACGCATGGGCAGCTTCTGTTCGTGAAGTAGGCTGGGTTGGTTTTGCAACTGCTGCTGTATTTATTTTAGTTTTACTCGTTGGTTTGATTTACGAACTGTCAACCGGTGCACTGAACTGGGCTCCATCTGACAAACGTAAAGCTGCAGGGATTAAACCTAAAATCGGTTCACCAAATATGGATCTTGCAGAAATTACCCGCTTTAACTCAATTGAAGAGCTGGTAATCGACCCTACTGGTCAAATTCCTGCTCAATCTGCTGGTCATGTGAAAAAATCACAGGCTATATCATCTGATAAGGAGTAACTCGGGATGAAATATACCTTAACCCGTGCGAATCCGGATGCTGATCAATATCCACTTCAGGAGCGCCAGATCGTTACAGATCCGCTTGAAGAAGAAGTGAATAAAAATGTGTTCATGACTCGTTTAGAAGACTTGGCACATACAGCAGTAAACTGGGGGCGTAAGAACTCAGTTTGGCCGTTTAACTTTGGTACATCTTGCTGCTACGTAGAGTATGCAACGACTTTAACCGGCGTGCATGACTTGTCACGTTTTGGTGCCGAGGTTATTCGTGCTTCACCTCGTCAGGCCGACCTCATGATTGTCGCCGGTACCTGTTTCGTGAAAATGGCCCCAGTAATCCAGCGTTTGTACGAGCAAATGCTTGAGCCAAAATGGGTCATCTCAATGGGTGCATGTGCAAACTCAGGCGGTATGTACGATATTTATTCGGTTGTACAAGGTGTGGATAAAATCATTCCTGTCGATGTGTATATCCCAGGTTGCCCACCACGTCCTGAAGCCTTAATTCAGGCATTAATGTTGTTGCAAGACCAAATTCAATTAGAGCGCCGTCCGCTGTCTGCGGTGATTGGTGATGATCTTAAGCCAGTGTATAAGCCAAAGATGATGCCAGAACGTGACCGTAAGCAAGCACAGCGTATTGCGGTGAAAAACCTGCGCTCTATGGATGAAATTAAATAATTTAAGCGACAAAATCGTGGTGCACCCGTTATGGGTGTAGTTGTCGTTTAGGTTGACTGAATTTGTATTAAATAGGAAGCCAAGCCAATGGCTGAAACTGACATTGCTATGCCAGAATCAACAGCAGTTGATTCCCGCCCAGCATTTGCAATTGTAGAAGAGCTCAAAACCAAATTTGGTGAGAACTTCTATGTGCAAACGACTTTTGAAGATTTTCCAACGGTCTGGGTTGAGCGCGCACGCGTACAAGAAGTCTTGATGTTCTTGCGTACAGTGTCACGTCCATACGTGATGCTGTTTGACCTGTCTGCGGTAGATGAGCGTTTACGTACGCACCGCGACGGATTGCCTGCATCTGACTTTACCGTGTTCTATCACCTGTTGTCGTTAGAACGTAACAGCGATATCCGTGTCAAAGTTGCGCTAAATGAGAACGATCTGAATATTCCGACTGCGACCAATATCTGGCCAAATGCCAACTGGTACGAGCGTGAAGCTTACGATATGTTCGGCATTAACTTCGAAGGGCATCCAATGCTCCGTCGTATCTTGCTGCCAACCTATTGGGAAGGTCACCCGCTGCGCAAGGAATATTCTGCACGTGCCACTGAATATACCCCGTATATGCAGAACCAGGCCAAGCAGGATTTTGAACAGGAACACTTGCGTTTTGTACCGGAAGACTGGGGTCTGACCCGCGGTAACGAAGACGAAGACTTCATGTTCCTGAACTTGGGTCCTAACCACCCATCTGCGCACGGTGCGTTCCGTGTCATCTTGCAGCTGGATGGTGAAGAAGTAAAAGACTGTGTACCCGACATCGGCTATCACCACCGTGGTGTAGAGAAAATGGCTGAGCGTCAAACCTGGCACTCATTTATTCCGTATACCGACCGTGTCGACTACCTCGGTGGTTGTGCGCAAAACATGCCGTATGTGATGGGTGTGGAGCAGCTGGCCGGTATTCAGGTGCCAGAGCGTGCACAATGTATCCGTGTGATGATGTCGGAACTGTTCCGTATCAATAACCACTTGCTTTATATCGGTACAGCAATTCAGGATGCCGGCGGTATGACCCCAGTATTCTATATGTTCGCCGACCGTCAGAAGATTTATGACGCGATTGAAGCCATTACTGGTTACCGTATGCACCCAGCCTGGTTCCGTATTGGCGGTACCGCGCATGACCTTCCAAACAACTGGCAGCACCTGATCCGCGAGATTCTGGAGTGGATGCCAAAACGTCTGAAGGAATACCACACTGCAGCGCTGAAAAACTCGGTGTTTGAAGGCCGTACCCGCAATGTAGCGCAGTACGATGCAAAATCTGCATTGGCCTGGGGTGTGACAGGTACCGGTTTACGTGCAACAGGTATCGACTTTGACGTACGTAAATACCGTCCATACAGCGGCTATGAAAACTATGACTTCGAAGTGCCGGTGGAGTACGAAGGTGATGCCTATGCGCGTGTCATCGTTCACTACCGCGAAATCGAACAGTCTTTAAAAATCATCAAGCAGTGCTTGGATAACATGCCATCTGGTCCATATAAAGCGGATCATCCTCTGGCTGTTCCACCACCAAAAGACAAGACATTACAAGATATTGAAACCCTGATTACGCACTTCTTGAGCGTGTCTTGGGGTCCTGTCATGCCGGCAGGTGAAGCATCTGTAATGGCAGAAGTGGTGAAAGGGGCGTCGAACTACTACTTGACTTCAGACAAGTCAACCATGAGTTATCGTACCCGTATCCGTACACCAACCTTCACGCACTTACAGCAAATTCCTTCGGTGATTAACGGCAGTCTGGTCTCTGACTTGATCATTTATTTAGCGACAATTGATGTCGTAATGGCTGACGTGGATCGCTAAGGGGTAAACGCATTATGATGATTTTGACTGATAAAAAGCCACGTGTGAATGTTGAAGGGATTTTAACTGCAGATGAAATCCACGAAATCGAACATCACATTGGTCACTATCCGTACCCACGTGCAGCATCTCTGGATGCGCTGAAGTGTGTACAACGCCGTAATGGCTGGATTGATGACGCACAGCTCAATGCGATTGCTCAACTGCTTTCAATCAGTGTTGCTGATTTAGAAGGGGTAGCAACGTTCTATAACCGTATTTACCGTCAACCGGTAGGTCGTCACGTTATTCTTTTGTGTGACTCTATCGCGTGCTTCTTGATGGGGGCGGAAACTTTGGCAGAAGCGTTCCAGCGCGAGCTTGGTATTCAGTTTGGTCAAACGACTGCAGATGGTCGTTTCACTTTGCTGCCAATCTGCTGTCTGGGCAACTGTGACAAAGGTCCAACGTTAATGATTGATGAAGATACTCACGGTCTGGTTGAAGTGACATCAATTAAACAGTTATTGGAGAAGTATGTATGAATACCGAACCAAAACCAATTTATGGCGACGGTAACCCAGAAACTCATCCATTAACTTGGCGTTTGAGTAAACAAGAGCATGTTCGTAATGCAGATGATTACGAAGCGCTTGATGGTTATGCCGGCTTCAAAAAAGCCATTAGCATGACACCGGCTGAAGTGCTGGATGTGGTGAAAGCTGCAACCGTTAAAGGTCGTGGTGGTGCAGGCTTCCCGGCGGGCATCAAATGGTCGCTGATGGCGCCAAACGACAATTCAGGTCCACGTTACCTGATCTGTAATGCCGACGAAATGGAACCGGGTACCTTCAAAGACCGCTTGTTGATGGAAAAACTTCCACATCAATTGATTGAAGGCATGCTGATTGCAGCTTATACACTGGAAGCGACTCACGGCTATATCTTTATCCGTGGCGAGTACATCGAAGCTGCACAATACTTAAATGAAGCAATTGAGCAGATTCGTGCCAAAGGTTACCTGGGTGACAACATCCTGGATTCTGGCTGGAACTTCGAACTGTATGTGCACACCGGCGCGGGCCGTTATATCTGTGGTGAAGAAACCGCACTGATTAACTCGCTGGAAGGTCGCCGTGCCAATCCGCGTACTAAACCACCATTCCCGCAAGTTGCAGGGGCGTGGGGTCGTCCTACGATTGTCAACAACGTAGAAACCTACAACAACTTGCCAGCTATTTTGTTACGTGGTCCTGAGTGGTACATCAACCTGTCTGCGGGTAAATCTAAAGATCCAGGTACGAAAATTTACGGTGCATCAGGTAAGGTGAAATTCCCGGGTCTTTGGGAACTGCCTTTTGGTACCACTGCACGTGAAGTGATTGAAGAACATGCCGGTGGTATGCGTGACGGCCTGAAGCTGAAAGCATGGTTACCAGGTGGTGCATCAACAGACTTCCTGGCTGCTGAGCACATTGACCTGCCAATGGATGCAGAAAGCATCATGAAAGCGGGTTCACGTTTAGGTACCTGTCTGCTGATGGTAGTCGATGAAACCCAATGTATGGTTTCAGCAACCCGTAACTTAGAAGAATTCTTTGCGCGTGAATCATGTGGCTGGTGTACACCTTGCCGTGATGGTTTACCGTGGGCGGTGAAAGCACTGAAAGCACTCGAAGATGGTACGGGTACGAAAGAAGACATCGATCACTTACAGGAACTGACCCGTAAGCTTTGGATTGGTAAAACTTTCTGTGCACACGCACCAGGTGCGATGGAACCGTTAATGGGCGCACTCAAATATTTCCGTGGCGAGTTTGAAGCGAAAGTGGTGAATGCCGCAGCTCAGACCAGCAACGTAGAACAAGCTTAAGGAATTCGACTATGGCTACAATTCATGTCGATGGAAAATCGTATGAAGTCAACGGCTCAGAAAACTTGCTGCAAGCTTGTTTAAGCCTTGGCATCGACATCCCATATTTTTGTTGGCATCCATCCTTAGGTTCTGTCGGTTCTTGCCGTCAATGTGCTGTGACGCAATACGCGAATCCTGAAGATACGCGTGGTCGTCTGGTCATGTCATGTATGACGCCTGCTGCTGACAATACCTACATCTCGATTGAAGACAAAGAAGCAAAAGATTTCCGTGCTTCTGTTGTTGAATTCTTGATGACCAACCACCCGCACGACTGTCCGGTCTGTGAAGAAGGTGGTCACTGTCATTTACAGGATATGACTGTAATGACGCAACACGACCGTCGTCGTTACCGTTTCACCAAGCGTACGCATTACAACCAGGAACTGGGTTCGTTTATTGCGCACGAGATGAACCGCTGTATCGCCTGTTACCGTTGTGTGCGTTACTACAAAGACTATGCTGGCGGTACCGACTTTGGCGTGTATGCCAACGCATCACGTGTGTACTTCGGTCGTCCAGAATCAGGGACTTTAGAATCTGAATTCTCGGGTAACCTGACTGAAGTCTGCCCAACAGGTGTATTCACCGACAAAACTCACTCTGCGCGCTACAACCGTAAGTGGGACATGCAGTATGCGCCTAGCGTATGCCAAGGCTGTTCTTCAGGCTGTAACATTTCTCCAGGTGAGCGTTATGGTGAACTGCGTCGTGTAGAAAACCGTTTCAATGGTGAAGTGAACCAGTACTTCCTGTGTGACAAAGGCCGTTTCGGTACCGGTTATGTGAACCGTGAAGATCGTCCGCGTCAGCCACAATTCCGTGATGGTCAAAATGTCACGACTGTGTCTGTCGATCAGGCATTAGACACCGTGATCGAGAATCTTCAAGGCAAAAAAGTGCTGGGTATTGGCTCACCACGTGCCTCGCTTGAATCGAACTTTGCACTGCGCGAACTGGTTGGTCAGGACAACTACTCAACCGGTATGTCGCAAAAAGAGCAAAGTCTGGTGGAACTGGCGGCATCAATCATGCAAACCGAAGGTGTTTACAACCCGGGCATGCGTGAAATTGAAAGCTATGACGCCGTGTTAATTCTGGGTGAAGATCTGACACAAACTGCACCACGTATGGCTTTATCTGTTCGTCAAGCAGCGAAAAACAAAGCCAAAGAAATGGCGGCAGAGCGTCGTACTCAAGAATGGCTGGCTGAACCGGTACAACGTATTGCGCAAGATGCAAAATCTCCGATTTACATTCTGGCTGCAACTCAAACCCGTCTTGCTGACGTGGCAACTGGTGAAGTGGTTGCATCTCCAAATGACATCGCGCGTTTAGGCTTTGCCATTGCCGCTGGCGTAAAAGGCGAACTGATTACCGGTCTGGATGACGATGCCAAAGCATTTGCACAAACCATCGCAGATACCTTAAAAGCGGCGAAGAAGCCTTTAATCATCTCTGGTACAAGCTTACAAGACGCTACCATCATGGAAGCTGCTGCACAAGTGGCGCAGAATCTGGGTAATGCAGGCTTAACATTGACTGTTCCTGAAGTGAACTCAATGGGCTTGGCGATCTTTGGTGGTCAAAGCTTGGAGCAAGCCTTTGCACAAGACTATGACACTGTAATTGTGGTGGAAAATGACCTTTACCGTCGTTTACCAGCGGCTCAGGTCGATGCTGCACTTGCAGGCAAAGATATTATTGTGCTGGATCACTCTGAAACTGCGACTGTAGCGAAAGCAGACATCGTACTTTCAGCAGCAAGCTTCGCTGAAGGTGATGGTACTGTAGTCTCGCAAGAAGGCCGTGC
The DNA here is from genome assembly GCF_013420655.1 of Acinetobacter sp. Q186-3. Taxonomy (NCBI): domain Bacteria; kingdom Pseudomonadati; phylum Pseudomonadota; class Gammaproteobacteria; order Moraxellales; family Moraxellaceae; genus Acinetobacter; species Acinetobacter sp. Q186-3. The sequence goes on from NZ_VOXS01000006.1 coordinate 134,789, forward strand.
ACAGCGTTTCTACCAAGTGTATGACCCAAGCTACTACAAGCCGGAACTGGCGATTAAAGAATCTTGGCGCTGGTTACATGCCCTTGAAACTGGCATGAAAGGCAAAGCGATTTCATGGACCTTGCTGGATGATGTGATCGAGTCTGTAGCGAAAAATGTACCGGCATTAGAAGGTATTTTAGACGTTGCGCCAGATGCGGGCTTCCGTGTCCATGGTCTGAAAGTGGCACGTGAACCACGTCGTTACTCAGGTCGTACTGCAATTCGTGCACCGCTTTCGATTCACGAACCAAAACAGCCGACCGATGTCGATTCTGCATTAACGTTCTCGATGGAAGGTTATGTCGGTAATCAGACGCCATCTGCACTGGTGCCATTTGCGTGGTCTGCAGGTTGGAACTCGCCACAGGCCTGGAACAAATTCCAGGACAATGTGGGCGGTCACTTAAAAGGTGGTGATTCAGGCGTACGTTTATTCGACCGTTTACCAAAACGTCCAGCACGTAGCTTCGTAGCACCAAGCCCTGTATTGGCCAATCCGGACAGCTTCCGTTTGGTGCCAATGCATCATATTTTTGCGTCAGGTGAATTCACCATTAAAACACCAGCGATGGAATCACGTATTCCTGAAGCCATGTTTGCCGTGGGTGAACAGGATGCAAGCCGTTTGAACCTGAAAGATGGACAGAAGATCACTGTGAAAGCAGGCGAGACTTCAATTGTTCTTCCAGTTCAAGTGATTGAATATTTACCTACAGGTTATATTGGTTACCCAATTGGTCTAGCACCGACGGTATCTCTTGCTGAGCCTGTGTCAGTCGCGGTAGGAGTATAATTCATGGAACAAGAATTAATGCGTCAAACACCGCTTTGGGCTGAGAACTGGCCAATTGCCTATTCAGTCATTCAAGCGATTGTGATCTTGCTGGTTGTGGTACTGGTTGCAGCATTAATGTCATTTATCGAGCGTCGTCTGCTCGGTTTATGGCAAGACCGTTACGGTCCGAACCGTGTAGGTCCGGGCGGTATGTTCCAGATTGTCGCCGACATGCTGAAAATCATGTTCAAAGAAGACTGGACACCAAAATTCGCTGACAAGCTGACTTTCCGTATGGCACCTGCAGTTGCAATGGCAACTGCGGTACTGTCGTTCATGGTTATTCCTGTATCACCGTATTTAGGTGTGGCAGACATGAGCATCGGCCTGCTGTTCTTTATGGCAATGGCGGGTATTGCAGTCTATGCGGTTCTGTTTGGTGGCTGGTCATCAAATAACAAATATGCATTGCTGGGTGGTCTACGTTCTGCAGCGCAAACCATTTCTTATGAAGTGTTCCTGGGTATTTCCCTGATGGGTGTGGTGGCAATTGCCGGCTCATTCAACATGCGTGAAATTGTAGAAGCACAGCAAGACGTCTGGTTTGTAATTCCTCAGTTCTTGGGCTTCTTGATTTTCGTGGTTGCAGGTGTTGCGGTAACGCACCGTCACCCGTTTGACCAACCAGAAGCAGAACAGGAATTGGCAGAAGGTTATCACGTCGAATACGGCGGTATGAAATGGGGGATGTTCTTCGTTGCGGAATACGTCAACGTGGTGCTGATCTCTGCGCTGATCGTGACGTTATTCTTCGGTGGCTGGTTAGCGCCATTCGGACTTGATTTCTTACCTCCAGCATTCTGGTTCATTATCAAAACAGCATTCTTTGTAATGATGTTCGTTCTGGCACGTGGTTCTTTAATGCGTCCACGTTATGACCAGGTAATGAACTTTGGCTGGAAAATTTGCTTGCCATTAGCGTTGGTGAACCTGCTGGTTACTGGCGCGGTTATCTTGTGGTAAGGGCAGGGAGAACAAAATGTATAAGTTTCTAGCTGGATTTGGGTCAATCGTGCGCTCGTTGTGGATGGTGTTCAGCCACGCAACCCGCAAACGTGACACCATTTTATATCCGGAAGTGCCAGCCGAAGAAATCGTACCACCGCGTTTCCGTGGTCGTATCGTGCTTACACGTGACCCAGATGGCGAAGAGCGCTGCGTTGCCTGTAACCTGTGTGCCGTTGCGTGTCCAGTGGGCTGTATTTCACTGCAAAAAGCAGAGCAGGAAGATGGTCGTTGGTATCCGGAATTTTTCCGTATCAACTTCTCTCGCTGTATCTTCTGCGGTATGTGTGAAGAAGCCTGCCCGACAACTGCAATTCAGCTGACACCAGACTTTGAATTGGGTGAATATGTTCGTCAGGACCTGGTCTATGAAAAAGAACACTTGCTGATTTCAGGTCCGGGTAAATATCCTGACTATAACTTCTACCGTGTAACCGGTATGGCAGTTACAGGTAAAGACAAAGGTCAAGCACAAAAAGAAAGTGCACCTGTTGATGTACGGAGTCTATTACCATGATGTGGCCGTTTTATTTGATGGCACTCGTGGCCATTATCTCTACTGTTCGTGTTGTCACCAACACGAACCCAGTACATGCGTTACTGAGCTTGATCGTGTCATTACTTGCAGTTGCAGGGATGTTCATGATTGTGGGTGCACCGTTTGCCGGTGCCCTGGAAATTATTGTGTATGCCGGCGCGATCATGGTGTTATTCGTGTTCGTGGTGATGATGTTGAACTTGGGTCAGCAAACTGTTGAACAAGAGAGCAAATGGCTCAACTCATCTGCATGGGCATATCCAGCATTAATGAGCTTCCTGATGGGTCTGGTTCTGGTATGGATGCTTGCATCGGATTACTCCAGCACGCCAGCTGTCATGGGAACCGAAATTGTTGGTCCTAAAGAAGTCGGTCAAGCACTCTTTACTCACTATTTATTATTGGTTGAAGTTGCCGCGATGTTATTGCTAGCAGCCCTGGTTGCAGCATTCCACTTAGGTAAACGTGAACCAGGTGCAGAAGAGGAAAAACAATAATGGGCAACATCCCTTTAGAACATGGTTTGATCGTTGCAACCATTCTTTTTGCACTGGGTTTTTACGGTGTAATGGTGCGACGCAACCTGTTATTCATTTTAATGAGCCTTGAAATCATGATGAACGCAGCAGCACTTGCGTTCGTTCTGGCGGGTAGTGCCTGGGTACAACCAGATGGCCAGATCATGTTCATCTTGATTCTGACGCTGGCTGCGGCAGAGGCGTGTATCGGTCTTGCGATCGTCCTTCAGTTCTATCATCGCTTCCATCACCTGGATGTGGATGCTGCTAGTGAGATGCGCGGATGAGTTATTTATATTTAACAATTTTGTTCCCGCTAATCGGTTTTATTTTATTAGCGGCAGGGCGTCACAATCTTCCTGAGAAAGTTGCGGCGATTATCGGGGTAGGGGCAGTTGGTCTATCGGCATTATTTGCCCTGATTGCCGGCCTTGACTTTGTCAATAACGGTAAAGAACTTTACGTTCAGCATTTGTGGACGTGGTTTAGCGTGGGTGATTTTGCCCCAGGCATCAGTTTGCAGCTTGACGGCTTATCGTTGCTGATGATGGGCATGATTACCGGTGTTGGTTTCCTGATTCATATCTTCGCATCTTGGTATATGCGTGGTGAGGAAGACTTCGCACGTTTCTTCTCTTACTTCAACCTGTTCGTGGCCAGCATGTTACTGCTGGTACTGGGCGATAACCTAGCGTTATTGTTCCTGGGTTGGGAAGGTGTAGGTCTGTGTTCTTACCTGTTAATCGGTTATTACTACCAGAACCCGGCCAACGGTTTTGCTGCCATTAAAGCATTTACCGTAACGCGTGTGGGTGACGTATTCCTGCTGATTGCACTGTTCTTGCTGTACCAACAGTTCGGTACCCTGAATACACAGTATATCGTTGAGAATGCTGCTGCGGTTATGACCCAAAGCTCATCAATTACCATCTGGACTGCCTTAATGTTGTTCTTGGGTGCTGCTGGTAAATCTGCGCAAATCCCGTTACAAACCTGGTTGGCAGATGCGATGGCAGGTCCGACGCCAGTATCTGCGTTAATCCACGCGGCAACCATGGTGACTGCGGGTGTTTATCTATGCTGCCGTATGTTCAGCGTATTTGAACTTGCACCAGAAGTGATGATCTTCATTTCTATTACCGGTGCGGTAACCTTGCTGGTGGCTGGTTTTGCAGCGCTGGTTCAAACCGACATCAAACGTATTCTGGCTTACTCAACCATGAGTCAGCTCGGTTATATGTTTATGGCCGTAGGTGCTGAAGCGTACCAGGCGGGTCTGTTCCACATGCTGACTCACGCATTCTTCAAGGCATTATTATTCTTGTCTTCAGGTGCGGTGATTCTGGCTTACCATCATGAACAAAACATCTTCAAGATGGGTGGTCTGTTCTACAAGAACAAATTCCTGTTTGCATGTTTCGCGATTGGTGGCGGTGCCTTGGCAGCCATTCCATTCCTGACCATCGGCTTCTTCTCTAAAGATGCGATTCTGGCCGCGGTGTGGACACAAAGCCATTTAGCTGGCGTACCAGTCTTCAATACACTGTATTGGGTGGGTGTTGCAGGTGCGTTCTTAACGTCTATTTATACTTTCCGTTTAATCTGGGTAGTATTCTTCGGCAAAGAAAACACGCCTTATCATGAAATCAAAGGCATTACTTACTGGGCTCCACTGGCAATTCTGGCAGTGCTTTCAACGGGTCTGGCGATTGTGCTGAAAGCACCAGTGATGAGCATTCTGGATGCTGCACAAATTCCAGCCTTCATTATTCCTGAAGCGCTTGAAGCCGGTGCACATGGTGCTGAATACATCGCGATTGGGGTTGCTTTGACAGGTCTTGCTGTTGGCGTGGTGCTGTTTGCGTTTGCTTACAATGCCGTAAAAGGCTTTGCTCAGACTTCTCTGGGTTCAGGTCTGGCCAATATCTGCCGTAATGCACTTGGTTTCGATGCGTTGTATGACATCGTATTCGTGAAGCCTTACCTGCTTATCGCTAAAATTTTAGGTCGCGATCCGATTGATGGCTTGTGGCTGGTGCTTCCTGCAATTGTTAAAGCAGGCAACAGCTTTACCAGTTCACGTCAAACCGGTTCATTGCGCGAATACGCCTCTAGTATGGCCCTCGGTGTTGTTGTTTTACTGCTGGTCGTGGTCGTGACTCAGGTCGTGGGGAAATAAGATGGAAGCTCCAAACAATATCATTTTACCCGCACTGATCCTCGTTCCGTTCATTGCAGGTTTTATTTGTTGGATCGTCGACAAGCTCGACGACAAACTGCCGCGCTATATTGCGCTGGTGGGTATGCTGGTAACGCTGGGTCTGACCCTGGCGTTATGGCAATCAGGTACGTATCAATATGAATTGGGTGCACAGGTTCCAAGCTGGGCTGCCCAATTCCAGTTGCCTTGGATTCAAACCCTAGGCATTAACATTCACCTGGCGGTAGATGGCTTATCATTACTCATGGTTGGCCTGACAGCGCTGCTGGGTATTTTGGCCGTCGGCTGTTCTTGGGGTGAAATCCAGAAGAACGTGGGCTTCTTCCACCTGAACCTGTTATGGTCTTTAGGTGGCGTAATTGGTGTATTCCTGGCGATTGACCTGTTCCTGTTCTTCTTCTTCTGGGAGATGATGCTGGTTCCAATCTACTTCCTGATTGCGCTTTGGGGGCATAAAGGGGCAGATGGTAAATCGCGTGTTTACGCAGCAACCAAGTTCTTCATCTATACACAGGTTGCAGGTCTGATCATGCTGATCGGCATCCTGGGTCTGGTGATTTACGGTTACATGCTGTCAGGTACCATCTCGTTCAACTACCACTATCTGTTAGCGGTGGCGAATACACTTGATGCACAGTTACCGGCAGTGGCTTATGCCTTCATGATCTGTATGTTCATCGGCTTTGCGGTAAAACTTCCAGTTTTCCCGTTACACGGCTGGTTACCAGATGCCCACGCACAGGCACCAACAGCGGGTTCTGTTGACCTTGCAGGTATCTTGATTAAGACTGCAGCGTACGGTTTACTCCGTTTCGTGATTCCATTCTTCCCGGCGGCTTCTGCACAGTTTGCAGACATCGCGATTATTTTCGGTTTAATTGGTATTTTCTACGGCGCTTGGTGTGCCTTCCAGCAAACCGATATGAAACGCCTGTTGGCTTATACCTCTATTTCGCACATGGGCTTTGTGTTACTGGCGATTTACGCAGGTAATATCCTGACTTACCAAGGCTTAATGATCATGATGCTGGCACATGGCTTGTCATCTGCTGCATTGTTCATTATGTGTGGTCAGGTTTATGAACGTGTGCATACCCGTGACATGCGTCTGATGGGTGGTATTCGTGGTCAATTCCCGTATCTGGCCTTCTTCCTGATGTTCTTCGTGGCAGCATTGGTCGGTATCCCGGGTCTGGGTAACTTTATTGGTGAATTCCTGATTCTGATGGGTTCATTCAACCAGTTCCCTGTATTTACAATCATTGCTGCAGTGAGTCTGGTGTTTGCAGGTCTTTATGGTCTGATCCTGATTCACAAAGCATTATTTGGTACACCAAACGAAGAGCAAAAACAGCATTACAGCAATCCGTTAAAAGATCTGGATGCGCGTGAAATTGTGATTCTGTTAATTTGTGCCGTTGGTCTGTTATGGCTTGGTCTGTATCCACAAAGCTTCCTTGATATTTCCAATTCAAGCATGGCGTGGTTAGCAAACAGCTACATTCCAGTTCAAGAGCTAGTTGAAGTGACCGAACAGGTAAGCACTCAACTCGAAAATGTGGAGATCCAATAAGTCATGAACTTCACAATGTCATTTTCCGAGCTTATGCCATTAGCTCCTGTGATGATCGTGGCTTTAACTGCGATCGTCGTGATGATTCTCACCGCAATCAAGCGTAACCATAACCTGATTGCGACAGCATCTGTAGTGGGCTTAAACCTTGCTGCAGCGTATATTCTGCTCTCATTATTCGGTGGTGCTTTTGCACCAGTGAATGTCATGGGCATGTTTATGATTGATCAGTTCACACTGGTTTATCAGTTACTGATCCTGGTTGCTGCACTGGCTTGCTGTACCTTGTCACATGCTTATATTGAAAGCTATAAAGACAATCGTGAAGAGCTGTACATCCTGATGTTGTCCTCAGTTGCAGGCGCAATGCTCATGGTGGCAAGCTCGCACTATGCTTCATTCTTCATCAGCCTGGAATTGATGTCGATTCCGGTATATGGCTTGTTGGCCTATACACATCAGCGTTCGAAGTCTTTAGAAGCAGGGGTGAAATACCTGGTACTTTCAGCAACCGCATCTGCGATGTTGCTGATGGGTATGGCGTATATTTATGCCTACACCGGTTCACTGTCATTCTATGACTCTGTACAGGCGCTTATGCAGAACCTGCACCAGCCACTGGTCATTTTAGGTATTGCCTTAATTATCTTTGCGGTTGCATTCAAACTATCTTTGGCACCATTCCACAAATGGACACCAGACGTCTATGCGGGTGCACCAGCACCAATCGCGACCTTCCTGGCAACGGCTGCCAAAGTGGCGACCATTGGTTTGTTCGTACGTTACTTGCTGACTTCAGGTGCCATCCTGCAAGAATCAGTTATTACACTGCTGACCATTATTGCCGTACTGTCGATTGTGGTCGGTAACTTCCTGGCGGTACGCCAAGTGAACTTGAAGCGTGTCCTGGCATACTCTTCAATCGCACACTTCGGTTATCTGCTGATTGGTCTGATCAGTCTGACTTATGCCAGCTTGGGTAATGTGACTGTTTATGTGATTACCTATGTATTAACCACGATTGGTGCTTTCGGTGCCGTAGCGTTAATGTCGAGTCCATATAACAACACTTCAGAAGCAGAAAGTCTGGCTGAATACCGTGGTCTGTTCTGGCGTCGTCCAGTGCTGACTGCTGTATTAACCGTGATGATGCTGTCTCTGGCCGGTATTCCACTGACTGCAGGCTTTATTGGTAAGTTCCTGATTGTCATGGCTGCGGTAACAACCCAGCACTGGTTCCTGGCAGCGATGATTATTGTCGGTTCGGGTATTGGTCTGTATTACTATTTACGTGTGATGGTGGTGATGTATATGACTCCGCCAGAAACACCAAAAATGGATGCAGTCGATCACTGGGGTCAACGCGTTGGCGGGATCATGGTTCTGCTGGCTGCACTGGCGGTATTGGTGATTGGTGTTTATCCGGATCCAATTATCCAGATGGCACTTGAAGCCGAGATTTTATCTCCAATTCACTTCATGCTGTCTCAGCAATAATCTTGAAAAAGAGAATTGTCTAGCAAAAAGCCCTCAATATTTGAGGGCTTTTTTGTTTTTATCAGGGTCAAAAAATGATTATAATAGACGGAATTTTATCTTAACCTTTTAGGTGTTCTCCCGTGGCTATCCATGAAATTCGTCATCCGCTCATTCGTCATAAACTCGGTTTACTGCGTCGTGCAGATATCAGCACTAAAAACTTCCGCGAGCTGGCGCAAGAAGTGACCATGCTGTTGACCTATGAGGCGACCAAAGATTTGCCAATGGTTGAGCATGAAATTGACGGCTGGAATGGTGCGGTCACGGTAGACCGTATTGCCGGTAAAAAAATTACTGTAGTGCCAATTTTACGTGCTGGTATTGGCATGCTGGATGGTTTCCTGAACCTGATTCCAAGTGCCAAAGTTTCTGTACTGGGCTTAGAACGTGATGAAGAAACGCTGGAAGCGCGTACCTACTATAAAAAACTGGTGCCAGATGTACAAAACCGTATTGCCATGATCATTGATCCAATGCTGGCCACCGGTTCATCTTTAGTGGCGGCGATTGATGTGTTAAAAGCCAGCGGCTGTAAAGATATTCGCGTGATGGTGCTGGTGGCTGCGCCAGAAGGTATTCAGCGTGTAGAAGCAGCGCATCCGGATGTGGTAATTTTCACTGCCTCTGTGGATCAGGGCCTGAATGAAAATGGCTATATCGTACCGGGCCTGGGTGATGCCGGTGACAAAATTTTCGGTTCCGTGCAAAAAGACTGATTTTGCTAGTGAACAGAGAAGGGGCTTTTATAGCCTCTTTTTTATATACTAAGCTTGAAGCGCAAAAGGGGGACAGGTCGATGAGCAACGAACAATATCAGGGTAAAGTTAAGCAATACAACGCAGACAAGGGTTACGGCTTTATTGCCTGTCCGGAAGGCGAAGTGTTTTTTCATATTTCCGATTTCCCGGCCGATGGGATAGAACCGAAGCGAAATGACCGGGTGAAATTTAATGTGGTCAAAAACGGCAACAAGTTTAAAGCAGTGAAAATTGAGCGGGTTGAAGACCAGTCGGCCAAAGCCAAAAAATCCAAAGTGGCCGCCCATAACCAGTCGATTACTTCTTCCCTGCTGTCCAATTTCCGACGTTAGTACTGAGGTAGAATTTATATATTCTGCTTAAGTCGAGTATAAGAATAGAAAAGAGGCTTTTTAGCTTCTTTTTTATTACAATTATTAAAAATATCAAAGATAAGAGCGCATTATGTTTCAAGAGGGGAAAATCAAAAGCTATCATGAAGATCGTGGTTTTGGTTTTATTCAGATAGAGAAAGAGTCAAAAGATTTATTTTTCCACATCAAAGATTTTCCCAATAAGAATGTTCCACCTAAAATCGGTGAAAATCTAAAATTTATAATTGTTGAAGATGCAGGAAAATTTAAAGCCGCGAATATTGTGCGCTTAGACCTAAAAGTATCAGAGCCTGCTGAACAGAACAATCTACGATACAGAAATATCGAGGGTAAAGTTTCGTCAAGAGATAAAAAGAAGTCTTCATGGCTTAACTCAAAGATCATTACTGTATTAGGCTTAATCATTATTTTAGGATTAAGTATTTTGGTATATAAGAAATATCAAGAATATCAAGCTCAGAAACAGCAAAAACTTGAAGAACTGATGATTGCTCAGCAACAGATCGTAGCTGAGCAAAGAGCGGTACATGGCGAATTACCGGAACTTGGACTTAGTGAAAAAGGGAAAAAGAATTTAGAAAATGTCCAAGAGAATGTAGAGCAAGCGCTGCCGGTAAGTAGCAGCTCATCTGAACAATTTAAATGTGATGGCCGCGAGCATTGTAGTCAGATGAAGTCTTATGAGGAGGCTTTATTCTTTATTCGTAATTGCCCAAATACCAAAATGGATGGTGATGGCGACGGGATTCCATGTGAAAGCCAATTTCGATAAGGTATGAAAAAAGCGCCTGCAGGCGCTTTTTTATGGATTAAATACAGTCTTATTTGCTGTCACAGAACTTCATAAAGGCTTTCAGACCTGGACCCTGGTATTTCTGACGATGCACCAGCATAAATAAAGGCCGCGCCAGTTGCCAGAATGGAGTGTCTAAAATCACCAGCTGGCCTTTTTCACGTAAAGGCTCAATCGCCAGTTTTGAAATACAGGACATGCCTAAGCCGCCGGCCACAATTTTCAGAATGGCTTCATTATGACCCAGGGTTAAACGGATTTTGGCATCTGGCACATCTTTTAAAATGGCGTTATCAAATACTTCACGCGTGCCTGAACCTTCTTCTCGTAAAATCCATTCCACCTGTTTAAAGTCTTCTGCGGTTAAGGCACGGTCTAGCTGCGCCAGCGGATGATTCGGTGAACAGCAGACCGCCAGTTCATCATCACGCCAGTGGATACATTGCAGCTGCGGTAAATGACAGGAACCTTCAATCAGGGCTAAATCGAGCTGGAACTGGTTGACTGCTTCAATCATTTGACGGGTATTGCCGACCTGCAGCTGTAAATGCGCCTGTGGCTGAATTTGTAGGAAGTTGGCCATTAAATCTGGCATCAGATAATCGGAAATGGTCAGGGTCGCGCCCAGGCGCAAATCAATGCTTTGCAGCTCGCCTTTGGCGGCCTGTTCAAAGGCTTCACAGCGGCCAAGAATTTCAAGCGCCTGCGGGAGTAAAAAACGGCCCAGATCATTCAATTGCAGGCGTTTACCTAAACGGTCAAACAATGGTGCGCCTAAACCATCTTCCAGATCTGCTAAAGCCATACTCGCCGCACTTTGCGTCAGTTTGACGGCATCACTGGCCTTGGTTACTGTGCCTTCTTGAGCGACTGCTACAAAAACAGCCAATTGGCGTAAAGTCATGCGCATGAATATAGCCTTAACATTTAAAAAATATTAATAAATTATGCTGCCATGCTACCATGAGCGCAGTCTTTCATGCCACGTACAAATTATGTCAATTGAAAAATTTAGCCTAGAAACGGTGTTATCTGTACATCGCTGGACCGATACCTTGTTCAGCTTTACCATGACGCGTCCAGCCCACTTTAAATTTACTGCCGGGCAATTTGCGCGTATTGGCCTTAAAGTCGGCGATGAACTGGTGGTGCGGGCCTATTCAGTGGTGTCCTCACCTTTTGATGAAACCCTGGAATTCTTTTCAATTGTCGTACCCGATGGGGCCTTTACCTCCAATCTGCAACATCTACAGGTTGGCGATGAGCTGTATCTGGAAAAAGTCCCCTATGGCTTTTTAACCTTGGCGCGTTATCAGTTGCCTTTGCCACAAGACTTATGGCTCTTGGGTACCGGCACCGGACTGGCACCATTCCTGTCGATGCTGCAAGACTTCGACACCTGGAATAAATACCAGCATATCCATCTGGTCTATAGTGTCCGTACTGCCGCTGAACTGGCCTATGTCGAGCGGATTGAAGAAATTGCAGCGACTTTTGGCGAAGGGCATACAGGTTTTAAATTTGTGCCGATTATTACCCGTGATCCGAACGCACTTTTGCATGACCGTCTGCCGGTGTTAATCGCCAATGGCGAGCTGGAAAAAGCTGTGGGCCTGTCTTTTAATCCGGACAGCAGTCATGTGATGCTATGTGGTAACCCGCAAATGGTGGAAGATACCAAAGAAGCCCTAAAAGCGCGTGGCCTGAGCATGAATCGCCGTGGAGAAGGCAATATCGCGGTAGAGAATTACTGGTAAGCTTGAGTGCTACAGGCTTACTTCAATGGTCTGCTGTTCTCAGCCTGGTTTATTGTTCTGTGAGGATGTGATGCAAGTGTTTCAATCCATGCTTATGGCCAGCGTCGCGCTGGTGGCGGCAACTACGCTGCAGGCAAATATCACAGGCACGGAAACAGAAGTGACGGTACAAGAAAATGTGCTGATCTATACTGGCCCGCTCAGCCAAGATGCCAATACCCGTGCAGCTGCCTTGTTAAAGCAGTTCCCGCAAGTACAGACCCTGAAAATCACCAGTCAAGGGGGTGAAATTGGTCTGGGAATGGATTTGGGTGATCTGGTCTATGCGCATCAGTTGAATGTAGAAGTCGGGCAATACTGTTTTTCCTCCTGCGCCAATTATGTGTTTCCGGCCGGAAAGATCAAATATCTGAACTGGCGCAGTCAGCTGGGCTGGCATGGCGGCGCCATGCAACCAATGCAGTTTGATGATGCAGACATGGAGCAGGCCTATCAGCAGTATATTGGCCCGATGCGCGCCAGAGAAACCGCGTTTTTCCAGAAAATTCAGGTCCAGCAGGCATCGACTACAGCAGGGCAAGCCCCTGAATATGTGCGCTATCAAGATTGTATTGGCTGGCGCTATACACGCCAGAAAATGCAAAGTTTGGGAATTGATCAGGTGCGCTATAAACAGCTGATCTGGCTACCCAAATCCAGTTTTAAGCAGCAGTGTATTTTTACCATTCGCTAGCGGATTAAATGAAACGTATATTCTATTAAAAAACCTCATCTGTATGATTCAGATGAGGTTTTTTTGATGAAGTGTCAGCACCACTTGAATATGCTTAATGCACAAACATATCCATAAAATGACGGATTTCCTGAATCGCTGTTTCTGTATCAGTAGTCAGCCAGGTCGGTTCAAAAAAGCCAGCATAGTGTTCGACACGGTCTGCAGGGACCACCAGACGCACTGGACATTCTTCTTCCAGTAAGCGCCATGGAATAATCGGCACTTCATTATCGAGCCAGGCCGCGACATTACGCACATCAATCACCATGGCATTAATGCAGTCTGGAAACGGCATCACTGAAAACTCTTCAGTACGACGGCGGAAATATTCCAGATCGCCCCATTTCAGAAGAAAGCTCGGTTTACTGAACTCAATAATCCCGATTAAATGCTGATCACGCGTGTAGTGCAAAGCACATTGATGTGTGACGTCAGTGTCAAGATCAAGCGTTACACTTTGTTGACGATACGCCATAAAATTCTGGAGCATGAAAAAAAGAGTGACATATTATAGCGCATTTGTATGCGTTAAGGCAGCGCTTGTGGTGGGCGAGCTGAAGCAAATTGTTACCTAGCATTTTGCTGTATCAAGCAAGGAGGGGCTGATCAGCACTGGAGAATGCTCAGGCTGCTGAATTTTTTCTCTCATCTAGGCGATTCTATATTCCTTTTCATGTGCTTATTCTTCTAATTTTGCATCAGTTATTCATCTGCTTATTGCGACTAAAAAGTATACAAGTCCTGTCAGCTGCTAAATCCAGTTTACGTCAAAATTTTGAATAAAATGAAAGCAGTAAAAAACTTCATTTTTTGTAATTACATTTTTCACCATCTCACAATGCTTTGTCACACAACACAACAATGCTTCTTGTTAGTATAAAAATTCGACAAGCGAATAGAAAAGAAGTGAGGGAAACATGAGCCATGATTTTAACAAGCCACCTCATGTCACAAGCGCAGAAGAAGTACAAAAGAAAAAACGTATGCCAGTTTTTATCTTGATTGCTGTGGGTGTTTTTCTGCTGGCACTGGTGGTGTATATGTTTGCGGATCGTGATCCTAAACCGAGTGAGGCACCACCTGGGCATCCGAATGCCAATGTAGAACAGGCTACACCCAATAACAGTACGCCTGCAATGGCTGAAGAAGGTGTGGCGACCACAGGTGTGGATGGCGACATTGGCACCGCTGTAGATGGTGATTCAGCTACCGCCACAGATGGCGATACCGCTACGGCCACCGCTCAATAAGTCTGAAGATTGCATAAACCCTGACCGTCAGTTCAGGGTTTTTTGCGATAGCCGTGCATTTTTACACGCTTGGTACTTCATAAAAACACGGTACTTAAAAACACAAAGTACTTAAACCTTTCATTTTACCATGATCAAGATGCGCATCTTTTGCCATGAACAACGAATGTAGAAAGTCATAACAAGAGGGCAAGACATATGAATGATTATTTTGATGGAAACCCGAGAGGTGCAGGCTTCGATGCCATGTACTACTGGGAACAGTTTCATCCCATTTTATCGGCGATTGCCATACTTATTATTGGTTGGATTATTGCATTAATTGTCGGTGCAGCCGTTAAAAAAGGCTTAGAAAAGCTGGGCACCAACCAGAAGCTGTCGCATGCCACCGGGCACCGTCCCAATGTAGAAAGTATCCTGTCCAGAGTTGCCTTCTGGATTATCATGATTATCGCGATTATCGCGGCGCTGAATGTGCTGAACCTGACAAGTGTCAGTGGGCCGTTTAGCAATATGATTCAAAGCTTCCTGGTCTTTATTCCCCAATTGCTGGCAGCCATTGCGGTCGGTTTTATTGCCTGGATTGTCGCAACGCTGGTCAAAATGGGCCTGCAGCGCGTACTGAACCGTACCCAGCTGGATGAAAAGCTCAGTGCCGATGTCGGGGTTAGCCCGATTAGCCGCAATATCAGTGATATTGTGTACTGGTTAATCCTGCTACTGTTCTTGCCAATTGTGCTGTCGATTCTGGGCTTAAACGGCCTGTTGTATCCAGTACAAAACATGGTGACTGAAGCCATTTCTTATCTGCCGAATATCTTTATTGCCGGCGTGATTATTTTTGTCGGTTATATTCTGGCTAAAATTGTCCGTGGTATTGTCGAAGGTTTAATTGGTAGCCTGAATCTGCAACAGCAGGCGCAAAAAATTGGCCTGTTCAAGAACTCTAACTTGCCGAAGCTGGTCGGTTCTTTTGTTTTTGCCATTATTATCATTACTGCATTAATTATTGCATTTGAAGCCTTGGGTATTGAGGCGATTTCTCAGCCGGCAACCGCCATGCTGCATGAAATCATGTATGCAATCCCGCATATTATTGCCGCCGGTTTAATTCTGATCATTGCCTATGTGGTGTCGCGTTTCGTGGCCAATCTGGTGGTTGAAATTATTTCAGGCACAGGTGTCGATGAAATTCCGGCCAAACTGGGTGTACAGCGTTTCCTCGGTACCACCAAAGTATCGACCATGGTTGGTTGTCTGATCGTGTTCTTTACCATGCTGTTTGCTGTGTCTGAAGCGGCTAACCGTCTTGGTTTCGAGCAGGTGAGTGGTCTGATTTCCATGTTCATTTACTTCGGTGCCAATATCCTGCTGGGTGCGGTCATTCTGGTGGTCGGTTTCTGGCTGGCGAATGTGGTGGCCAAAGTGGTCGAGCGTGGTGAATACAACAGTTCACGCTGGTTAGCGACGCTGGTACGCGTACTGATTATGGGTCTGGTCGTAGCAATGGGCTTACGTGCCATGGGCATTGCCGATTCTATTGTGAACCTGGCCTTCGGTTTAACCTTGGGTGCAGTTGCGGTGGCCTTTGCTCTGGCCTTTGGTCTGGGTGGCCGTCAACCGGCAGAACGTGTTTTAACCGATCTGATTGATAAAGCCAAACGCGAAGCCAAGCAGCCGAATCCGTTGAAACAGGAGCAGGACAGTGCGGCCAATAGTGGCTTTACGACCCCAGGAGTGAATCCAATGAACAAACAGGACCCGTCACAAGGGACAAATACCCCCATGACTACGGATTTGTCGAATACCACACCGGCAACGCTGACCACTGCACCACAGGAAGATGAAGCATCCGGTGCAGATCAGGTTACACCTGATACGCTAAAGGTAGACCCGGCGCATCCGGCCAATAATAATCCGTTTGGTTCAACTGGTGAAAAAGAACCGGATGTCGATGCACATCAACCACGAAAAGATGACCCGAAATAACCTGTCATCTATCTACAAGGTCGATCAAACTGAGTGTTGATCGACCTCGTTTTTTGTTGAAAACTGGAGAAGCAGAATGACGAAAAAGAAAGCGCCTTCCAATCTTTTTGCACCCGTAGTGATTGCAGGGATTACCCTTGGCTTTTTGGCCAGCGCCTATAAATTTATTTTTGCCAAAACTCAAAACCAAAATCAAAACCAACCCGCCCAGACCGCTGATGATTCGGGCGATACCGGGCAAGCTGCGACCAAAGTCGATGATGTTGTATAAATGAACAATTTTTTGCTATAGTGAAGCTTCATAAAAAAGGAATAAATATTTCATATATTTTAGATGCTTAGATTTAATCTGTATGAAATATTCAGGGAATAAAATCGACGAAAGTCTATTTGGGGAAGACCTTATGTTAAAAATTAGCTTAAAACAATCAGAACAGCCGGTAGTATTACCAAAGCATATTCAGTGCGCCGTGATGAAAATGCAGCAGACCATTTTACGTGTACAACGCCAGAATCATCTGTGCTTATTGCGCACAGATTATCTGGAATAATTCATCCACCAGTTTTATAAACCATCAGACATATTGGGCGGCGGCATGCGCTGACGCCCAGGCCCACTGGAAGTTATAACCACCTAAATGGCCCGTCACATCCAGCACCTCACCGACAAAATACAAGCCTTTCTGCTTTTTACTTTCCATGGTTTTGGAAGAAACTTCAGTGGTATCCACGCCACCTAAAGTCACCTCTGCGGTACGGTAGCCTTCGGTCCCTGACGGTTTGACTTCAAAGCTATGCAGGCGCGCTGCAATCTGCTCCAGTTTTTCATCACTCAGCTGCCCGATCGCGCTTTCCGCCTGTTCCGGCCAGATCAGCTGTTGCAGCTCTGCCACCACACTTTTCGGTAAATGTTCGGCCAGTAAGGTACGTAACAGCACTTTCGGCTGACTGGATTTTTTGGCTTTAAAAAACTCGGCTAAATCCACGGCCGGCAGGAAGTCGATATGAAAACTTTGGCCGACATCCCAGTAATTGGACAGCTGCAGTGAACTTGGTCCGCTTAAACCGCGGTGGGTAAATAGCAAGGCTTCGGTAAAGCTGTTTAGCGCATTGGAAAGCGTGGCTTCTACAGCATTACCACTGAGGCGGGTGGTGACTTCTTTAAAGCTGTCGGAAAAGGTAAACGGCACCAAGCCGGCACGGGTCGGATAGACATGATGGCCAAACTGCTTGGCAATTTCATAACCGATTCCGGAACCCCCTAGCGTCGGAATGGATAGGCCGCCACTAGCGACCACCACAGATTCTGCCTGAAAATAACCTAAAGTGGTTGCGACCTGAAAACCCAAATCATCTATGGCGGTCATGGCTTTGACTTCACAGCTGGTTTTAATCTCGACCAGACCGGTTTTGTCACACTCGGCCAGCAGCATATTCAGAATGTCTTTGGCGCCATTTAAGGTAAACAGCTGCCCATGTTTACGTTCTTCATAGTCAATGCCATATTCGCAGACCAGCCCGATAAAATCCCAATTGGTATAGCGGCTGAGCGCGGAAATCACAAAATGCGGATTATGTGAAATATAGTTGCTTGGCTCGACATAGAGGTTGGTGAAATTGCATTTACCACCGCCCGACATCAGGATTTTCTTGCCAACTTTATTGGCTTTTTCCAGCACCAATACTTTGCGTCCGCGCTGGGCAGCCATATAGGCGGTCATTAAACCAGACGCACCGGCACCCAAAACTAGAACATCGTATTGATTTGCTGTTGCCATGTTGCACCGAGAGAAAATGAAAGCGGACTATTATAGACTTTATCGTTTGATGATGCCGCATTTTCCAGATTGAAATGTGCGCAGAATATTTACTTTTCCTATAAAGCAGGAATGGTCTATCAATAAACCAAATCATCGTTAGCAAGGCCACATTTTACTGTTTTAAGGTGATTTTTTACGCGGCAAAGTCGTGTTTATTTGATCTGGTTTTATTTTAAAGTTGTTTTAAATCAATAGTTTGGTATTTATTAAAGGGGCATTGTTGTTCAGAATAAATAGCAATTTTTAGACATATTTTTTATGTCATGACTTTGTCTCTTGGGGAACACAATGAATAAAACATTATTAAGCCTGGCGGTAATTTTGAGTATGGCTCTCACTGGCTGCGGTGGCAGTGACAGCAATACGGCAGCATCTTCAAATCCATCTGCACCGGCTCCTGTGACGCCAACTTCACCTGGTTCAACACCTGATACCACGCCTGTCACCGCCAGCTTGATTAATGACGTTCGCTTTGCAGATCTGGCCACCGAATTTAGTGCCCAGTCTTTTGGTCTGGACAGCTGGAATCCGAAAGCGATGGTGGTGCATCAGGATATTTTGTATGTGGCCAATGACAGCGCCGAAGCAAGCATTTTGCGTTATGACCTGAAAGCCAAGCGAGTCTTGAGTTCGATCCATGCCCAGAATATTTCCGGCATTGGTCGGCCGTGGAATCGGTTGTTTGATTTAAGTGTACATAACGACCGCTTATATGCGGCTTCTTATTCGTCTAACCGGGTCGATGTCTTTGATTTAGGCTCAGGCAAACCACAATTTCTGATGTCGTTGGGAACCGGCAGTTGGTCGGGTGATCAGCACAATACCGTGGTTGTGCATCCTATGTCGGTGGCAGCGAATGATCAATATGTATTTGCCACAGATACGCATAGCCGGATTAATGTCTGGAAGCAAAGTGAGATCAGTAGCACCAATCATTTAAAAGCCAAAAAATATGCACGTTTGTCCTTGCCGAACTGTGGTTATAACTGTAGTGCGCGTTTGGAAGCTGTCGGTAATTTGCTGTATGCCAGTTTTAATAATGGTATGAGCTATGTATATGACCTGACTCATCTTGAAGAAGGCGCAACAAACGTGGCGGCGACACGACAGGAAAATGTGGGAACACGGGTATTTCATGCCGCGGATGACCAGCGTTTTTATGCAGCCCATACTTCAGGCCGGATCGACAGTTCAGCTTTACCAAATACGCAAAATCTACAGAATATTTTTCCAGCCGCAGAAGAAAGTTTTTATAAATATCGTACGGCAGGGGCGAGTACCGATCAGCAACTGGCCGGTGCCTTAGATATTCAGGTTAGTCAGGAACATTTATTCAGCCTGTTTAACGGCAAAATTGTCATGATGCCGCTTAAGCGATTGCAGCAGTTCCAGTCCAATACTGCTGCCACAGTCACGGCACTCAAGCAGCAGCAGGCCCAAAGCCGCAGTTATGTGCTGCAAGATGGTGAAAGTTGGGAAACCCTGACCAATGAAAACCTGCGCCATTTTTATATGGATAATATTTTATCGGCAAATTTACAGCATCTGGGGCAAAATTACCCCGGCCTATGCGCGTGAATGGGTGATTATGATTACCAATTTTGCCTATCTGGTGAATAGCCCTGAGTTTAAACACATCTGGTTTAACCATAAAGCGGTCATGGGGCATGACTTCTTTGGCAACAAGGGCCAAGTGGTCGGAGATGGCGGTTACTTTACCGCAGCGGAGTATCAAAAATATTATGATGAGATTATGAACCGTGGCAAAGTGACGCTCGGGGTGACCACCGTGGGCGGCGGTTTAGGCGGACGAAATGTGCTGGGAGTCGATACCTGGCTGTTCTATGCGCATTATTTTAATACCAGTATTGGCTGTGGGCCATGAGTTCGGCCATCACTGGGGCAGCTACGACAGCGCCTGGGCCAAAGGCGGCTACGGTTTACAGGAAATTAATCAGCAATTGCATCAATATTTACAGCGTAAACAGCGCTTGCCGTATATGGACCCAGAGCTGAATAAATTCCACTTAACGCCACGGGCTGAGCTCTATAACGGGGTCGCAGAAAATATGCGCCGACCACGTCCGGATTCACATGTGAATCATCTGGAGCGCTATTTTGCCGCCAATCCATTGCCAGAGACCAATCAGCCTTAAGTTTTGATTTTCCTTCCATCCAGTTGAAACTGTATCCGCTGGATGGAAGCCCGATTGAGGACGTCACAACAGATGAACTTTGAATTTCACAGCACATACAGATCATCAACAAAACTTTCATCAGACTTTTTTATGATCTGTTTATATTAAGATGTCGAGCTTCAACTTGACGCAGTTGCACTTTGATTTGCTTAACAATAAATAGAAATGTCGGCTAGACATCTATATCTGGTATCGGACTTTATAAAAAAGGAAAAAATCAATGAATCAAACCGCGGGGCTGGATCAGCTCAAACAATACAACCTGATCACCTATATTCTGTATATCGTCGGCTTTTTTGTCGGTGTTACGCTAATTATTGCCATTATCATGAATTATTTAAAACGCGCGGAAATGCGTGGTACCTGGCTGGAAAGTCATGTGAACTGGCAAATCAAAACCTTTTGGGTGACGCTGATTGCCTATCTGGTCGGTGCGGTTCTGACCACCATTCTGATTGGTTTTATTGTGCTGTTGCTGGCCTTTATCTGGCATATCTACCGTTTGGTGAAAGGCCTGATGGCGCTAAACAATAACCAGCCGGTATCATAAATAGACTGCACTTGAAGCTAATGCTTTAAAACGCGCGTCCCTGTAGCCCGCCAGTATGGATCAGTAAAATTTTCTGGTCTGGCCCAATTTTATCTTGATCAATCAGATCAAAGATGCCGCGCAGCATTTTGCCGGTATAAACCTGCTCCAGCGGAATATTATAACGCTGCTCAAACGTCTGAATAAACTGGATTAATTCGGGTGTGGTTTTGGCATAACCGCCACAGCAGTAATTATCCAGAATACGCCAGTTGCATTTGGTCGTGAGCTGCGCGACCTCATGAGTTAAAAAATCACCTTTTAAGGCCGAAAATCCCAGCAATTGCTGATGTTGCTGGCTGGCCTCAATCAACCCGGCAAACGTGCCACCCGTACCGACGGCACAGCAGATCAGGTCAAATTGCGCATCTTCCGCTGTCAGAATTTCCCGACAGCCTTGAACCGCCAGCGCATTGGTGCCACCTTCCGGAATCAGATAAAAATCGGGATATTGCTGTTGCAGGTGCTGCAAAAAATCGGGCTGATCTTTCTGGCGATAGGCATTGCGGGAGATAAACTCCAGCTGCATGCCAAATTGCTGCGCCGTAGCCAAGGTTGGGTTTAGAGGACGCTGCGCCAGTTCTTCACCGCGAATCATGCCTAAGCTCTGAAAACCAAACTTATGCGAGGCAAAAGCGGTTGCAGCAATATGATTGGAATAGGCTCCGCCAAAGGTCAGTACTTTTTCAAGCCCCTGTTGCCGGGCGGCCAGCAGGTTGTATTTCAGTTTAAAAAACTTGTTGCCCGAAATCTGCGGATGAATCAGATCCAGCCGCTTGATGCTGATGCGCTGGTGGCGATATTCAATGTGCTGATCAGGCACCTGCTGGGTAATAGAATCAAACATAGACAGAACGGAACGTTTTTGACAATTCTAACTGAAAACGGGGCGCGGCCATCAACGAGGCTAAATAATCTTTCACGATAAAAGCCGGATCAGGCTTGCATAAAAATAGTAACTGTGCAAAAAATAAACGGATAGACTTTGCAGAAAGGGAGAATAATGATGAAAAGAATCATCTTCCTGCTTATTTTAATCCAGGGCGCTTTACTGGCGGCTTGTGACCCGACCAAAGATTTAAACCAGCCCAAAACGGAAGAAACACGCAGCATGATTATTGGCGGTGTGCCGGTGCATGATCAGGATTATCTGCTGCCCAAGCAAGAAGCGAGTGTGAGGCCAGAGCAGACCGATCCATCACAGATTTATTAATATTGTATTTAATTGATGATCTTGAAAAGCGCTCAGGCCATGCTGGTATCTGGGCGCTTTTTTATGGCAAGCAAATTTCAGCAGATTGATTAAAATACGGAGTGAATTTTATAAGGTCAGTATAAAGATCTATAGTGAAAAATATTGTGAAAATCAAAACAACTGGTAAAAAATAGGAAGATATTCAAAGCACTTGCTTGTAAAATGCCGGCAGATCATTGTATTGGATAGGACTGTGGAATCCGTTTTTATTTTGGGATCAATTGCGCTGGCATTGATGTTGGGGGCCATGAGTCCGGGGCCAACATCAATTTATGTGGCGAAAAACTCGATTGCGATTTCACGTCAGCATGGTCTGTTTACCGCGCTGGGCACCGGTTTGGGCGCAGCCATCTTTGGTTTGCTTGCGGTGCTGGGCTTACAGGCCTTTTTACTGGCTGTGCCATCGGCTTATCTGGCCTTAAAAATTTGTGGCGGTTTATACCTGCTGTGGCTGGCATTTAAAATTATTAAACATGCCAAAGACCCGATTCAGGCCGATCATGCTGCCGGCACGCAAATGTCCTTACGCCGTGCTTTTATGACCGGTCTGATTACCCAATTGTCGAATCCTAAAATTGCCATTGTGCTGGCCAGTATTTTTACCGCGCTATTACCCAAAGAGATTCCGCTGTATTTTTATTTTGTCCTGCCTATTCTGTGTTTCTTTATTGATGCCGGCTGGTGTTCCTTGCTGGCGGTGGCACTATCGGCGGAAAAACCGCGCGCAGTCTATTTAAAGTTTAAAAAAGTGTTTGATCGTGCGGCCGGTGTGGTGATGACGGTGCTGGGTCTAAAGCTGATTTTTGGTATGAAATAGATGGCTTAAATTGTGTTGATCGTTGATCAACATATCTCAAAAAAGCCTCCGTTTTGTCGGAGGCTTTTTTATCTTAGAACATATTTTCTTCAGAATTGGCGGAAATCCGGTGGATAGATAAATCTGCGCCATTAAATTCTTCTTCCTGACTTAAACGAATCCCCATCAGCAGTTTAAGCATGCCATAAATCAGGAAACCACCGGCCAGTGCAATCAGAATTGCCAGCGCTGTGCCGAACAGCTGGGAGATCAGGGATACGCCCCCCATACCACCAAGCCATTGCTGCCCAAAGATACCGACTGCCAGTCCACCAAAAGCACCACATACGCCATGCAAGGGCCAGACACCAAGCACATCATCAATCTTGAGTTTATTTTGGGTATAGGTGAAGAGTTTGACAAACATAATCCCGGCGATGCCGCCAATCACAAAGGCACCGAGTGGATGTACCACATCGGAGCCGGCGCAGATGGCCACCAGACCGGCAAGCGGACCATTATGTAAAAAGCCCGGGTCATCTTTACCTGCAATTTTGGCGGCTATTGTGCCCCCGACCATCGCCATTAAAGAATTGATTGCCACCAGTCCGGAAATGGCATCCAGACGCTGTGCGCTCATGACATTAAAGCCAAACCAGCCGACAATTAAAATCCAGGAACCCAAAGCCAGAAAAGGAATAGACGAGGGCGGATGCGCACTGATACGACCATCTTTTTTATAGCGCCCATAACGCGCGCCCAGCAGAATCACCGCGGCCAGTGCAATCCAGCCCCCCATGGCATGTACCACCACCGAACCGGCAAAATCATGGAAACTGGCACCAAAGCTGTGTGCTAGCCAGAGTTGCAGACCAAAGTTGCCATTCCAGATCATCCCTTCAAAAAATGGATAAATCAGCGCCACCAGAAATAAGGTCGCCAAGGCCTGCGAACGCATTTTGGCACGTTCGGCAATCCCACCAGAAATAATGGCCGGAATCGCCGCTGCAAAGGTCAGCAGGAAAAAACAGCGCATCAGGTTGTAGCCATGATCGGCCGCCAGAGTGGTCGAGCTATGGAAAAAATGCTGGCCATAGGCAATATAATAGCCCACCAGAAAATAGGCCACCGCAGAAATGGCAAAGTCCGTGAGAATCTTGCTTAGGGCATTGACCTGATTTTTATGCCGAACGGTGCCGAGCTCTAAAAATGCAAATCCGGCATGCATGGCCAGTACCAGCACTGCACCAAGAAGGAGAAATAATAAGTCGATATTTGGCATTGTGCGTTCCAATTGAGTGCACGGGATCAGGAAAAGAAGCTCAGTATATCGAGGCGAATAGATTGTAAAAGAGGGGCAGACTGCGGAAATTTTGATGAAGAATTTCGTGAAATGAATAAGACTCGATATAAAGCACAGTGCGGTTTTTTGCACCAAATCAAGTCTTTTTTGAACGCTGTAAAATTCAATATTATTGGCTATTTTTGAAGGATTTAAATTGATTGATACAAAGATGTGCAGCAGTTTGTATGTTTACGGTGCATTTTGAAACAGGCTGAACTGTTTAGAAAATTTTAAAAATTAAGGCGAAAATTGCTGCGAGGGCTAATGTGGTTGCGTGTAGGAACAGAAAAAACGAAAAAAAATGGCAAAAGAGTACTGGGTTTAAAACAAAAGAACCCCATTAGCGGGGTTCTGTTTATAAAAGTGACTTAGCTCAAGAGAACTGAGTTAATCGGTAAAATGTACTGGAATCCATTGATAGCTTTTACCATCTTTTGAATAAATATGGCCGATGCCCGGGAACGGTAAATGCGCGGCCGCAATAGTCTGACCGTCTTTGGCATATTCAGCAAAATGCTTTAAGCGAGTTTCGACTGCTGCTTTCGGGTCAATATCGAATTCAATGGCGGTTTCAGGTTTATCAAACTGAATGGTATGCGAATGCACAATATCGCCAATAAACACCAGTTTCTGCTGCTCATGCTTTAATTTAAAACTGTAATGTCCCGGTGTATGCCCGAATGATGGCTTAAATTGAATATCACCAAATGCTAAAGATTTGTCTGAAAAGACTTTAATATTTTTCGCTTTTTCATAAGGTACTAAAGCCGCTTTGATTTTTTCCACCGTACCCAAAAAGCCAGCCTGTTTATCTTTAGGCAGTTTTTTTACAGTATTGGGATTGAGCCAGAAATCATATTCAGTTTTGGCAATATGCAAGGTTGCATTGGGATAATTGGCTACACCATTATTTGAGATGCCACAGACATGGTCAGGGTGTAAATGTGTCAGAAAGACACCATTCACTTGTTCAGGCTGATGGCCTGAGGCTTTTAAATTGTTATAGATTGAACCTAAGTGATCGCCAAAACAGCTGGCTGCACCGCTATCAACCAGATAAAGCTGACTGCCGGTATTGACCAAAAAGGCATTGACGGAGGTCTGGATGCCTTTGGCTTGATCGGCATAGTATTTTTTCAGAATCTCGCTGACTTCCTGATCTGCCGCACCTTTAAATTGTGAGCGGTTGAGATAGTTGGTGCCATCGAGCAGGGCGGTAATCTGATAAGGCCCAAACTGATGCTGATAATAGCCCGCGACCTGTTTTTGTGTTGGGATAGGGTTTGGTTCAGCAGCTTGGGTGCTGAAGGCTGTGGTGCTTAAAGCGAATGTGAGGAATAGGGGTTTTAGAGTTTTCATAGGATTCTTTTAGATGTTAAATGACTGTTTATTTTTATCATATTTTTTTGCGATTTTTAAAAATACCTCTCCCTTGCGCAGCAGTGCTACTCATCTCCTAAAAGGAGAGGAAACTGCACGAAATTATTATAGTAATGCGTTCTCTCTCTCCCTATGGGAGAGGGTCGGGGTGAGGGATATAGGCATGTCGCTGAAAACCTGTTTTTCGGGCAAGTTACCGTTAGAGAAGTTGGCAACGCATCATTTTAAATTTGATGAGTTTGAAAAAGCCTATGATGTGTTTAAACATGCTGCTGATGAAAATGCGATGAAAGTGATGATTGTAGTCGAATAATTATAGTTACTTAGCAAAAGGCCTCTAGTGATAGGGAATAAATTAAGGTAGTTTCCTAGCCAATAGCGAAATAATTTGGGTATTACCGATTTGTGGTTGCTGTTCAGCGATCGGTAGAGTGTTAGTGGTTTTTGCAAGTGTGGTGGATGAAATACTGAGTAAAATTAAAGTTGAAATTGTGAACAATATTTTTCCATAATCTTATTTTTTGGTTCATTTGAAATCAGATTTGATAAGTAGAGATTAGGTTTGAAGTGATATGTATGTCTAGCATCTTACAAGTTTATGGTTTATAAAATTCTTTGATTTCTTTAATTCAATATCTGTAATTTGGAACCGATTGTGAATAATAAAATTGATGAAATATATCAGTTATTAAGGAATAACTGTGAACCTAACTATAGAGATATGAATGTTCTTTTTTATACATTAGGAACAATATTAATTTTTACTATTTTCTTTACTGATAAAAAAGACCCAACATCATACCAATATATATCTTCAATGATAGGAATGATTATTGTTTTTATTTTATTGGTTTTTAATTCAATAAAGGCTATCCCCCCTCTAGAATTATTTTTAAAGATACCGCTAACAAAGTTTATTCTTACATTTTTCTTTTCAGGTTATATTTTTTATTCTTTAGCTGAAGTTTCTATTATTATAAATACTATGTTCAAAGTATCTAGTAGTAATTTTAAAGTAAGTTCATCATTTGGCACTTTTTTTTATTTTCTTAATCATTTAGTAGTAATTTTTTTTTGGTATTCAAACATTATTATTTTAGCGTTGATATTGTTATATCTCCAAGAATCGTATATACCTGAAAAAAATGAGTTTGGAGAAAAGAAAAAAGAATCATATTGGCATTTTACATGGGGTGAAAAATGTTGGTATATTATTGTTTTTATAGCTTTCTCTATTATTTTATACCACTGTAAAAATATTGTGCTTCAAGAAGATGCATTGAAATATAAAATTTTTAGATTAGCATTGCAATATGATTTTGATGGTAAGCACTTGTGTTCAAATATAGAACCAAATTATAGCATATTATATATTGGTAATCAGCAAAATAGAGTCTTAGTAAACTCATATTATCAAGCTAATATTAGTAATTTTGAAGATTTTATGACTTCAAGAGAATATAATAATTTTAAAAATAATAAATTAAATTTTGATATCGAAAATTGTATTTATACAGGACATCGAAAGAACCGACTTTATTAAGACGGTTCTTTCGATGTCTATTTAAAAAATTAAGACACTTTATCACCCGGTTTAGCACCAGTTTCAGGTGAAATCACCCAAACACCTTCGCCATTACCCGCAGCTAACACCATACCGTTTGAAATACCAAAACGCATTTTACGTGGTGCAAGGTTTGCCACCATCACCACCAATTTGCCTTTTAAGTCTTCAGGTTGGTAAAACTCACGAATACCGCTAAATACGTTACGTGGTTCAGCTTCACCGACATTGAGCGTTAACTGAAGAAGCTTGTCTGAACCTTCAACTGTTGCAGCGTCTAAAACTTCCGCTACACGTAGGTCAACTTTCATAAAGTCTTCAATGCCAATAATTTCAGCTTCACCGACTTTCGGTTCAGCTTTCTTCTCTTTGGCTTTCTCTTTTTTCTTTTCAGCTTTTGGTGCTTCAGCAGGCGCAGCTAAAGAATCTTTAGATGCATCGACCATTGCAGCAACAGCTTTTGGATCTACACGTTGCATCAATGGTTGGAACTGTGCAATTTCATGTGCAAGCAGAATCTGCTGACGCGATGCAAAGTTAAAGCTGTCTAACTGTAAGAACGCTTGAACTTGTTCTGCCAATGTTGGCAATACAGGCGCCAAGTAAACCGCCAATTGACGGAACAGGTTGATCCCGACAGAACACACATCATGCACTTGCTGTTCTTCGCCTTCAATTTTCGCAAGCGCCCAAGGCTTTTTCTCATCAATGTATTGATTGGCTTTATCAGCAAGCGCCATGATTTCACGAATCGCTGTTGAGAATTCACGTGCTTCGTATGCTTGCGCGATTGAATCACCAGCGTCAATAAAGCTTTGCACCAGTTCAGGCTCGGCACAGGTTGCGCTTAATGTATTATCAAACTTGGTGTTAATAAATTTGGCACAACGGCTGGCAATATTGACCACTTTACCCACCAAGTCAGAGTTTACTTTCTGCACGAAATCATCCAGATTCAGGTCAGAATCTTCAACTTTATCAGACAGTTTAGAGGCAAAGTAGTAACGTAAGTATTCCGGATTCAGATGCTGTAAATAGGTTTCTGCTTTAATGAAGGTGCCGCGAGATTTCGACATCTTCTGACCATTTACAGTCAAGAAACCGTTTACAAATAAACCGGTTGGGGTGCGGTAGTTGGCACCTTCCAGCATTGCTGGCCAGAACAGCGCGTGGAAATAGACAATATCTTTACCAATGAAGTGATAGACCTCATTGTCAGAATCTTTTTTCCAGTAATCATCAAAATTCAGGTCTGGACGTTTGGTTTTGACGTAGTTTTCAAAGCTCGACATATAGCCAATAGGTGCATCAACCCAAACGTAGAAATATTTATTTGGCGCATCCGGAATTTCAAAGCCGAAGTAAGGTGCATCACGGGAGATGTCCCAATCGTTCAGGCCATTGTCAAACCATTCATCTAACTTGTTGGCAATTGATACCGGCAAACGGCCTTCATCACGGGTCCATTTTTGCAGGTATTCACCAAAGTTTGGCAATTTAAAGAAGTAGTGATCCGATGATTTTTCAATCGGCGTGGCACCGCTTAACGTCGATTTTGGATTTAACAGTTCAGTCGCGTTATACGTAGTTCCGCAGACTTCACATGAGTCGCCGTACTGATCTTCGGCTTTACATTTCGGGCAGGTGCCTTTAATGAAACGGTCCGACAGGAACATGCCTTTTTCCGGGTCGAACAGTTGTGTCACAGGACGTACGGCAATATTGCCGGCATCACGGTTCTTGATATAAATTTCTTGCGCGCGTGCCTTGTTGGTGTCGCTATGGGTGGAATCATAATGATCAAAATCGACCTTAAAGCCGGCAAAGTCACGCATATGTTCGGCCTGAACATTGGCAATCTGCTGTTCTGGTGAAATACCGTTGGCTTCAGCACGTAGCATGATGGCGGTACCGTGAGCATCATCCGCACAGACATAAGTCACTTCATAGCCCATTGCACGCATGGCACGAACCCAGATATCTGCCTGGATATAACCGAGTAAGTGGCCCATATGGATTGGACCATTGGCGTATGGAAGGGCGTTGGTGACTAAAATTTTACGCACGGATTAACTCTCTCATTCGTATTCATTATGCAATGTCCGCGATTTTACCTTAGATGATGCAGGCTTGCACAAGGGAATCGGTGAATTCTTTTCAGGACCGGATAAAATCTGCATTTCTGTGCCGAAAAAACAGAAAAAACCAAGTCTTTGACTAAGATTTATAATTCCTGTGGCTGCGCTGGCTTAACCTTCGTTTAAATACCCGTTAAACTAGGGCATTCGGTTGTATATCCAGATTTGGAGTAACTTTATGTCGTGGCTTTCTTCACTAAAATCGGTCTTTGCTCCTGCACAGGAGGTGAAAGAGGAAGAAATCCAGAAGGTACTGCAAAACTATGTACTTCCTGCTTCCCAAAACGCACTCAAAGAGCGTATTTCTCAGGTCAATGTACAGGGACAAATCCTGCAATTAACCATCAATACTTATCCGGAAGAAAAACAGTATTTGCAGCAGATTCATGATGAACTAGCCGATGCACTCGAGCAATGCGGCATCAAGGAACTGAATCTGCATGTGGTGCAGCAAAAAACCGGGGCGAAAAAAGAGGGCGGCTGTGGTCATCACCATGCCGAAGGTGAAAGCTGTTCCAGCAAGCCACAAGTTGCAGCAAAATCCAGTCTGCCACCTGTGGTCGATGCTTCGGCAAGTTCAGATGCGCTCAAGCAAGCCAATGCCAACTATCAACCCCAGCAAGAAGAAGCGCCAATTCAAAAAGCTGCACCGCAGCAGCGTGATGTGCCAAAACATCCACGTATTCAAAACGTAATTCTGGTGTCATCCGGTAAAGGTGGGGTTGGAAAATCAACCACTACCGTTAATCTGGCCTTGGCGATGCAACAGCTGGGTCTGAAAGTGGGTGTATTGGATGCCGATATTTATGGCCCGAGTATTCCAACCATGCTCGGCAATGCCGGCCAAACCCCGATGATTGAAGCCGAGCATTTTGTGCCTTTAGATGCTTATGGGATGGCGGTGCTGTCGATTGGTCATTTAACTGGTGATCATAATACCCCGGTGGCTTGGCGTGGACCAAAAGCTACGGGTGCCCTGATGCAGTTATTCAATCAGACCTTGTGGCCAGATTTAGATGTACTGGTGATTGATATGCCGCCGGGAACCGGTGATATCCAGTTAACCCTGGCGCAGCGTATTCCGGTCACGGGTGCCGTAATTGTCACTACACCGCAAAACGTAGCCTTAATGGATGCGACCAAAGGCATTGAGCTGTTTAACCGTGTACAGATTCCGGTGATAGGTGTGATTGAAAATATGTCGACGCACATCTGTTCTAACTGTGGTTTTGAAGAGCAAATTTTTGGGACCGGTGGTGGCGATCAACTGGCCGAGCAATACGATATTCCATTACTGGGCCGTTTGCCGCTGAATGTACAGATTCGTGAAAATGCCGATGCCGGTAAACCGTCTGTGATTGCCGAAGATGATGCAGCCGACAGCTATCGGGAAATTGCCCAGAAAATCATGGATAAACTGCCAAAAGCAGACAAAGACCAGAACCGGATTTTTTAATTCTGTAATGTAGTGAATAGAAAAAAGCCCAATCTTCAGATTGGGCTTTTATTTTAGGCAGATGATAAACCGGATGGCGTCGATTTTTGCTTTCTGGCTTGCAGCACATTAACAGCCACTGCAATCACCACCATGATGGTACCGGCAATATCGGTATAGGTTTCCGGAATAATCATCATTAAGGCACCCACCCCCATGAAAATTCGCCAGAACCAGTTTAAACCGGTTTTGAAATAGCCCTCGACCGCCGCGCCCAAGGCTAGAATCCCAATAACCGAAGTCACGGTAATGCTGACAATGGTGGTCCAGGCCGGGAAGGCAAATTCACGCGCATTAACGGCCACATTGGTGGTATCAATCATCAGCATGGCCGGGTTATATACAAACAGGAACGGCACAATAAAACCGGCCAGTGACAGTTTCAGTGCCTGAAAACCGGTCCGCATCGGGTCGCCGCCAGCAATCCCGGCACCGGCAAAGGCGGCCAGCGCCACTGGCGGGGTGATATTGGCAAACAGACCAAAATAGAACACAAACATGTGCGCTACCAAGGTCGGAATATCAAAATGGGCCAAGGCTGGTGCAGCCATGGTCGCGGTAATGATATAGGCCGGAATCGAAGGCAGGCCCATGCCCAGAATCATGGAAGCCAGCATGGTAAAGAACAGGGTCAGGAACAGGCTGCCCGCACCAATACTCATAATAGATGAGGTCATGACGGTACCGAAACTGGTCAGGCTGACCACCCCAATGATAATCCCGACCACCGCACAGGCCGCCATCACCGATAAGGACTGCCGGGCACCATCGGCCAGGGCATCCAGAATCTCCCTAATTCCCATGCGGGTAGATTTTCTAAAGGCTGCCACAATAACCGTAAGCACAATGATATACACCGCGGCATAACTGACCGGAATTGACTGGAACAGGAAAAACACCAGCGCCACAATCGGAATCAACAAATGTCCGCGCTCTTTTAGCACTTCTTTAACCCGAGGTAAATCTGCTTTGGGTACTCCTTTTAGGTTGTCTTTCCCGGCACGAAAATGGACTTGGGCCATCACGCCTAAATAATACAACAGCGCCGGCAGGGTCGCGGCTAGGGCGATGGTGCCATAACTGACGCCGGTGGTTTCCGCCATAATAAAGGCACTGGCGCCCATCACTGGCGGTAAAATCTGTCCGCCGACTGAAGCACTGGCTTCCACCGCGCCGGCAAAATTTTTGTGATAACCAATCTTTTTCATCAGCGGGATGGTAAAGGAACCGGTACCGACCACATTGGCCACTGCCGTACCATTAATACTGCCCATAAAGCCACTGGAAATAACCGCCACCTTGGCCGGGCCACCCTGTTTATGCCCGGCCAGGGCCATGGCCAGATCATTAAATAATTTGCCCATCCCCGATTTAGCCAGAAAGGCGCCAAATAAAATAAACAGGAAAATGAAAGTCACCGATGCGCCAATCGCCGATGAATACAGGCCTTCGGTTTTCAGATACATCTGCCCGAAAATATCACTCACGGTATAAGGTCGGGTCAGCAACCGTTCTGGCATCCAGTTAAAATGACTGATAAAAGGATAAGCCAGGAAAATCAGCCCGAGAATTGGCAGCATCCAGCCCATGACCCGTCGTGCTGCTTCGACCACCAGCACCACGGTCATAATTGAAAACACAATATCCAGCACATTGGGAATCCCGCCGCGAGTGGTCATAATGGCCTGATATTCTTTCCATAAATATAAAAATGAAGCGAGAGAGGCGAGGGCCAGAATCCAGTCGAACCAGGCCACATGCTGGCGGGAACTGGACTGTCGTGCCGGATAAAGCAAAAATACCAGCACCAGACCAATGGCCACGTGCGCCGAGCGTTGCAGCAGCTCTGGAAGCGGGTTAAAGGTAATAAACAGATGAAACAGCGAATAGCTGATGGCAATCGCAGCAATAAACCAGCTGACCGATTTGCTAAGAGGTTGGCGCGTGACCGATTCCCGGTCAAATTTTTCCAGCAGGGCCTGCTGTTCTTTTTCATCCAGCTGTTCAATGGTTACTTTTTCTTGTCGTGTCATACGCAGTCTCCTTGACCCCACCATTTCCAGAACGGTCGTTGCTGTACCGAAAAATGCACCACCGTGTAATCAGGAAAATCTTCGGCAATGGGCCAGCGTTTCTGATTGATCTGGAGCTGTCCTTGCATACGGCGTGAAATGGTCCAATGTAATTCTTTTAAACGATGATTGACCTGCATACGTACCTGGCCATTGGCTTGGCGCAGCACAGGATAATGATCCGGTGTACCGGCACCAAAGGACACCAGGTCGGTATGCGTTAAAATAAAATGCTGATCTTCACGCTGATAATGTTCCTTCCAGCGGGTTTTTTCTACCGAATGTTGCCACTGCAACTGAAACTGTTGCGGGCGAATCACACAGCTGGTGTTAGGACCTTTGTGACTCTCTTCAATCTTGACCAGGGTATAACTTTGCGGAAACCACAAGCCGAGCAGGATGATCAGCATCAACAGAAAAAGTGCAGCCCAAACTGCACTTTTATGGCTGAACATTAAGGTGCTGCCACCTCATCATAATAACGTTTCGCCCCTGGGTGCAGCGGTGCAACCAGACCTTGCTGGGCTTTTTCCAGAGTAATATCTGTAGCGGCCTGATGGGCATTGGCCAAATTGCCTAAATTGTCAAAGAAGGTTTTGGTCAGCTTATACACATCATCTTCAGACAGGTCGGAACGTACCACCAAGGCATTCATAATGGCCGCGGTCTGCACATCTTCTGTATTGCCATACGTGCCTTTTGGAATCACCATCGGCAGGAAGTAAGACTGGTTCTGGGCAATCTGTTTGACTTTATCTGCATTAATACTCACCAGTTGCAGATCAAAACTCTGTTGTAGTTCCATCAATGATGAATTTGGAATACCACTGGTCAGGAAGGCCGCATCCAGTTTGCCACCTTTTAAGGCATCGGCGGCTTCGGCATAGCCCAAGTAATCGACTTTGACATCGTCATAGCTAATCCCAAAACCATTCAG
The DNA here is from genome assembly GCF_013420655.1 of Acinetobacter sp. Q186-3. Taxonomy (NCBI): domain Bacteria; kingdom Pseudomonadati; phylum Pseudomonadota; class Gammaproteobacteria; order Moraxellales; family Moraxellaceae; genus Acinetobacter; species Acinetobacter sp. Q186-3. The sequence goes on from NZ_VOXS01000006.1 coordinate 168,345, forward strand.
CAGGGTACGCGCATTAACTTCCACCCCGGAGTTTTGTGCGCCCACGGCAATACGTTTGCCTTTTAAATCTTCAATAGAGCGAATCCCGGATTTTTTTGAAGCCACAATCTGCACATAGTTAGGATATAAAGCCGCAATTTGCTGCACATTGCCAATTTTATCTTTAAAGCTGCCTGTGCCCAGAATGGCTTCGGTCAGACTATCACTCATCACAAAAGCCATTTCGACTTTATTCTGTTTTAGCAGGTTCAGGTTTTCAACCGAAGCGCCGGTGGTCTGGGTTTTGGAGTTAACGCCGTAGGTTTTGTTATACAGTTCGGCCAGACTGGTCCCGATCACGTTATAGGGACCGGAGGCGCCACCCGTGGCAATACTGACAAAACGGGTTTGCAGTTTGTCGGCAGCAGCGGCACTGCTTTGTGGATCGGCCTGGGTGTTGTTCTGGCCCGGATCATTGGAACAAGCACTTACACCAGCTAAGGCCAGCGTCAGTAAGGTCAGTTGCGTCCATTTTTTCATTGACTTCTCCTGTGATTATTATCGTCATCCATTGTTGAAATATTGAAAGATTTCAAACTTAAAGCTGGTTCTGGTTATTCTGATTAAGGCAGCTTGTTGAGTTAAAAATTAACCGAATAATTTGAACTTGAACAGTTTTTTTACGCATTTATACAATTAGAGGTGGGTAAAAATGGACTAAAAACTCTTGATTTATTGGAGATGAACGGCCCAGTTTTGATGACTGTTATATATTCTTTAATATGTTTTTAAGTTTATGATAATTAATAATAAATATATTGTAATTGACTGTGTTTTTAGTTGAGGAATTCCTCTGTTTTGCTGCACAATGAGGCCAGTTACAATTTATTTTTTGCCTATGCCTTGCAACTCCATTACATTTGCAGCATTCGCGCATGAGGCTGGCTATGATTTCATGGTTTTTTATTGGTTTGGTGATCACCATCTTGTTGACACCTGGTCCAACCAACACCTTGCTGGCCTCTTCCGGAATTCAGGTCGGCATCCGTAAATCTTTTCATTTAATTCCCGCCGAAGCCTTTGGTTATCTGATTTCCATTACTCTATGGGGCATGCTAATCGGGCAGGTGTCGAGCCAGTTACCGTTATTGCCCACTGTGCTAAAACTGTTTAGTGCGGTTTATATCATTTATCTGGCCATCAAGTTGTGGCGTACTGCCAATGTCGAACAGCAGTTTCAGCAGCCGACCATTCGCGCGCGTGAACTGTTTGTGGCCACTTTACTAAATCCGAAGGCCTTGCTGTTTGCTTCTGCAATTTTTCCGGCCATCGCCTGGACCAGCGCCGCACATTATGTGGCACATATTCTGATGTTTCTGATCCTGATTATTCCCATTGCATTTTTCTGGACCCTGATTGGTTCCTTTTTGGCTAGCAATAAAATCCGCTGGCTTAATCCGGCCAATCTGCAAAAAACAGCATCCTTGCTGCTGTTCAGCTTTTCAATTCCGTTAAGTTATTCGGCGCTTTTAAGGCTTTAAATGACCCATCTACAGCAGGCAGAAAAGTCGACTTCATGCCTGCTTATTTCCATTGGTGCCGATTTCAGTTAAAGTACAGCGCAGTAAAACATTCGCTTTTGGATAGAAATAAATGGCAATTAAGTCTGATCGTTGGATTCGCGAAATGAGCGAAAAACACGGCATGATTGAACCGTATGCACATAATCAGGTTCGATTTGATGAAAATGGCAACAAACTGATTTCCTATGGCGTTTCAAGTTATGGTTATGACGTCCGTTGTGCACGTGAATTTAAAGTATTCACCAATGTCCATTCTGCCATTGTTGATCCAAAAAACTTTGATGAAAAAAGCTTTATTGATATTGAATCGGATGTCTGCATTATTCCACCAAACTCGTTTGCCTTGGCGCGTACAGTTGAATACTTCCGTATCCCACGTAATGTTTTAACCGTGTGTCTGGGCAAATCGACCTATGCGCGCTGCGGTATTATTGTCAATGTCACGCCGCTCGAACCAGAGTGGGAAGGGCATGTGACCTTGGAATTCTCTAATACTACCAACCTGCCTGCACGTATTTACGCGGGTGAAGGCGTTGCACAGATGCTGTTTTTTGAATCAGACGAAGTGTGTGAAACCTCTTATAAAGACCGTGGGGGGAAATATCAGGGCCAAACCGGGGTGACCTTACCGAAAGCCTGATAGTGGAAACTTAAAATAAAAACAAGCGAGCCGTTGTGCTCGCTTATTTTTTCTCCAATTCATTCATCGGAAAAACGGGCCTTTTGGCCCGTATTTTTTTGCAATTGATAAATTATTACGCATAATGAACAACAATTATGACTTGGTAATCGCATGTTTTTAAGGATAAAAACACATAAATAAATAGCCAAGTTCTGGATAAATAAAAGAATGATGCGGAGCATCTGGGAATAGGATGGTCGAGATGACTGAATATGGAATTGGCCTAAATTTTAGAAAAAGTTGCTTAGCTGCCTTGGTCGGGATGTTGCTAAGTTCTCCTGCATATGCTTTACAGAATCTATCCGATGAACATCTGGCAAATACCACAGGTGAAGGGATTGCCTTGCTTCCTGAAAATTTCAAAATGGTATTTCAGCGCCCGAATGATGTGTCTGCGGCATCAAGTTATACCCGTAATCTCGATAATCCGGAACAATATGACACCGGTTTTATTCGCATCATTCCGGTAGGTGAAAATTACGATAATTTAACCCTCAGTCAGACTGATGCTGCCAATCAGAGAACCAAAGCGGATATTTTTATTTATGGTCTGGCGCTCTCTGAAACCAATAACAATATGAACCAGCGCTATAGTAATCAGGGGTTTGATTGGGGCAGTGCTGCGAATCCCTGGTTATTTCGCGCTGGTACAGCCGAAAATATCCGTCAATTTGACAGTACGAATGCAGCGGCCGATATCAGTTATATTTCTTTAGAAGCTCCTTTGGCCAAAGTGGATGCTGATGATCAGGACAATAATATTAAACTTGGGCTTTGGTTAGATGCTTTTTCACGCAGCTGGAACTCAAGTAACAAGGTGGACCCAATTACGGGGGCACCTGTCACGACCGATGCGGTCAATGATCCTGACTTATTAAAAAATCAGCGAATTCGTTTGCAATTGGTGGCCAATGGTCTAAGCCTAAGTGGTTCACAGGTTCGACTGTTTCAAACCATGCCTTCTACCAAGGCGGTAGAAAGTCAGACTTTAGGTATGGCCAGTCTTATCCGTCTGAATACCAATGATAATCCTGAAGTTCTAATTTATGAAAATACCCAGGCCAATAAAGAACTGCTCAATGCCAGAGGTTTGCGTATAAGTACAGCAACCCTCAATGATGGTACCGCGGTTACGCCTGCACTCGACCGTTCTTTAGCCCCAATTTTCCATGCTGAAGAGGGTTTGTATTTGTATAGCCCTAACATCAATTTAGTGCTCGGCAATATGCACCAACCGTTTATTTTGGGCTCGGAAGGTCAGAATATTATTTTAGAAGTGACCCGCATTCCGAATGTCCCTGAAATTTATAAACAGATTTATACCTATTATGCCGATATTGATGGCGATAACACCGAGATCAACCCTGCTGACTATAAAGGCTCAACCTGTAATGTTGCTTATTGTGGCTCTAATATTTCCCAAGTACTTTCAGGGGCAGGAACCACCAACTACCAGGGAACCAATGCAACACATAGCAGTATTTCAATTGGTAGCGTGACACGTGATCCGACCACGAATCTGTTAAAAGCCAACACTGCGAGTAATTCTACCGGTGTGGTATTTAGAAGTCCCCATGCAACTACAGCACCTGTAAACTTGGGCTCGGTGGCAATTGATGGTGTGCTGATCCAGCACTTGAAGTTTAAGACCACGGGACTATAAGAGGGAATTTGAGATGCTGAAAAAAATCTGCTTTCCACTGGCTCTTTGTGTCAGCACATTCAGTTCTGCTCAACTGGTCAGTTTAAATCAAGATGAACTGTTAAATACGGTCGGGCAGGGCGGTGCCGATTTAAGCTGGACGCTTTCTTTAAACCATAAATATGCCAATGACATTAGTCTCAAGAATATTTCCGAACTCAGTAATGGTGAGGTCACTACGTCAAATTATCAGTATGAATGTAGCAATGATGTGTTATGCCGTTTTGCTTTTTCTCCCAATAATCACCGTGATGAAAATGGTCAGAAGTGGCTGGTGTTTAAACAGATTCAGGGTACGATTCAGATTGATAAATTCTCTCTGGAAGGCACCACCATTATTAATAAGGATAAAAATCCACAAACAGCGATGCTGCTTAAATTTTATGATCAGCATCCTCTGAAAATCAGGAATCTAGGTTTTGCGAGTCTGGCGGTTGAGTCAGGTAATGAAGGTTATTTAAACAATACCCGATATACCACCTATAACAATGGTTCTCAGGTTCCTTCATTTGATCAGGGACAGGAACAGGGATTTATGGGACTGAATGTTCATGGCAACTTGCATCTGTCAGGAGATATCAAAATTTTCAGTTATAACTGCTCAGGAGCTGCAACCAGCCGCTGTTAAGCGTTGGGATTTCAAAAGGACATTGAAATGAATAAAACAATAAAATTAAATGTACTTGCCTTATCTATCTGTTTAGCTCAGCAGGCATACGCACTACAGCCTATTTCTGATCGTAGTCTCAGTCAGGTGACAGGGCAGGATGGTATTTCTATTACCCATGAAGTTTCGAAGGTGACAATTGATCAATTGAACTGGGTGGACTATCACAATACCGGAAGTATGAAACTGGGGATGCATGATATTGAAGTGCTCAGCTCGGGGGGGCAGAATATTAAAAGTACCCTTGATGTTGACGTTGGTACCACAGCAAATGGTGTCGGCATGCATATCCAGGCGAGTATTTCACCATTTAAATCTACGGTTCAGAACATCATGCTCATTTGTGAGCCGAACTGTGGTGATAACCAAACGGATCAGAACCTGGGGTCTTTAAGCTTTCATACTATTTCACCACTACGTTTTAACTTAATTACCAGTAATGGATTATTTAACCGAAATGATCTGGCTCATTTAGATTTTGAGCTTAAAAATGCCAGTATTTCTTATGGTCTAAATGGCCAGAACCTGACCTTAAAAGATTTTAACTTTAACCTGTCTGCAGATGGGTATATGTATTTGGATCAGGATGAAGGGATTGTGCTGGCAACTAAAAACAGTCCTACTGGCCAAGACCATATTGTAAATTTAGGACGGGTAGAAGATCTGACCAATGTATCCGATAACCGGTCAGGAGCAACCAATCCAGGGGTGAATATCGATTTACGTTATGGTCCAGAGGGAAGCCAGAATAACCTGATTCGTATGGGGGCTTCTGGAGCAGTGACCAACGGTAAGCTCTTTATTAATGCTAACCAGGCTGGAATTGGAAAGTTTAATACGGTTAGTCGTAATTCAAGCGATTTGACCGAAACAACACGGCAAGCCGGTGGTTATGATATAGCCGGCCCGGGTGGTTTACATCTGGGGATGTCTGCCGAATTTACCCGAGAAGGCAACCCGCTACTCAATGGCAGGGCTCCGACTACACTCGAGATTGGGCATACAGGTGCAGGCAGCTATGCAATTGAATTTTCTAACTTATCGCCACTTGCAGTACGTGATAGTAATAATGTTGATGACTTGACTAAACGCAACGCCTATATTGATTTTGGTGATATTTTTATTAATACCGTTCAGGCCAAATCTTTAAACTTTATTATCAATGAGAATATGCAAAAGGTGCTGGGCAGTAATACTCTAGAATTGATTTATAACATTAGCCCTGATCAGAATGCACAAAATTTAGCGCTTATTGCGGTGCGAGGTATGGATTTTCAGGCCATCGCGCGTAAGGCCAGATTCATTTCAGATAACTCGATTGATGCCATTACCGCGACTTCTGGCGAGTGGGGGATTGGTATTCCAATCTTTAACTTAAATACCAACCTGGCTTTGTATGCAAAAAATTATAGTCGTAATGGCATTGACCGTTCTGGTTTAGGCTATAACCTGGCACTTTCGACGGAAGGCTATGGTATTGACCAGAAAACAGGCGCACCAAGTACAACCTCTATTCTGATTATTGATGGTGCGACCGGTAAATACAGTGGTGAAGAAGTCAACTATTATGCGGGCCTAAGAAATATAGATGCGTACCTGAAATCGGATGGGGTGATTGGTTTTGAAGAAGATGGCATTTATGTCAAGGCAGATAACTTGCTGCTGGCTGCAAAAGCTGAAATTGCAATTGGTCAGTTGCCTGGCTCTTTATATAACTGTGCTGAAGTGGAGTGCCAGAACCGGGTAGTTCCTATCGATAACTTTGCCAGAAAAGATGACATCTTGGCTTCTTTAGCCTTCAAGCTTGATGGTAAAGGTGAACTTATGATTATTCCTGGTCTTGAGTCCACGAATGCCACACCCGATACTAATTTTTTATCTTTAAAAGCAAATTTTGAATTTAATCCGATTGCAGAGACAGATAAAGATAATCCAAGTGTTTTGGGCAGTTATATCAGCCTGATTAATGAAGACCGGAATGGCGTCGGGACTAAAACCTCCAGTGTAAATTTAAACAAAATGCAAGGTCATGTTGGTTTAGATGCCCGTGTTCTAGTGAAACAAGATACGGTGGTCTTAGATAATCAGGTGAACTTTAATTATAAAGCGACAATGCAGTCTGGATTGGGACAAGCTTTTAAAGCAGAAATGGCGATGTCTCCATCTGGAACGATGCAAAAAATTGCTGATTTTGCCATTCCTGGTGGCAATATGCGTAGCACTTTAGGGATCACACCACGCTAAGTAGATGAAATTGGCTTAAGGATTTGAGTATGAAAAAAACAATAATGTGGGCTCTTATAGGTTCAGCTTTATCCATGACGAACACAAGTCATGCCTTATCTGTGCTTGAAGATGCTGAATTATCGGATGTGACAGGACAGGCTCTATTTTCTGTCGTGAAAGAAACAGATGCTAGTCAAGGTTTAGATTTTTTTAAACTGGGAATTGATGCTGAGTTATCACTAAATGCCAATATTAAATCCTTGCAACTTGGCTGTGGCGGTGAAAATGGTGCGGGTGCTTGTGATATTGATATCTCTGCACTGTCATTGGGCTGTGTGGTGGGCGCGAGTGGAAATTGTATTACCTTACCTACCAATATTGCAGGACAGCCCAAAGGCCAAGATTTTGATAACAGTTTAAGTAATCAAAAAGAGTTAAGAGATTTTGTCTTAACGAATCCCTTTTTCCAATTTGCGATCAAAGGAGGCGACCAAGCTGCAACTCGTGAAGTGGTCGGGGTAAGAGTGGGTGCGGATAAAGCCCAAGGCCCGATGAGCATTGGTGCTATGAATAATTTTAGTGGTTATTTAACCGGAATCAATAATTTATATATTCAGGCACAAACCAATGTGGCGGTTACCTGTAAGCAGGGAACAGCAAACTGTTCCGATGCAGATGCTTCAAAGTATTCTCAAGATTTCGTTGGTGATTATGGTCTTCTTGCTGGTGGGGAAAAGCAACAATATGAAGCAAGTGCATATTTAGGGGTTAAAAATGCTGAAATCCTTAATCTTTTTTTTGGTGCTGTAACTGTGGAATATCGTGACCAGACGATTAATACAGCAGCAGCTCAACGGGAAAACTTAGGTATTGTCGCAAACGGAAATCGTATGACCCAAGTACAAATCCATGGTTTGCAATTAGGAAGCTTGGTCGATGAAGTTGTACAAAATCTGACAATTAACCAAATGTGTACCGGTCATGATCCTGGCAAGTGTAGTGCTATTGGTACAGAAACGATTGGAAATACGTTATTGCCTTTATTACGTACAGGAATTCAAATTTATATGAAACAGGAAACATTAAAAGGTTTAAATCTTCCTGTTCCTGAGCAAGGTACTTTGGAGCTGGATGGTGCTTATAGTACTAAACTCACCAATTTATTAAATGCCTATGTCTTGCCTTATAATTTAGGCAATGTACATCAAATTGATGTTGACTCTAACTTGTTTGGTATTGCCTTAACTTCTTTAGGGAATGGTATTCGTTTCCCTGGTTTTGCTGAGGATGCAAAAGCAACCAAGGGATGGTCAATGTATTTAGAAGATGCTTTTACGATTAATATTAATCAGCCTTTAACTACCTTAATGTCCAATATTGTACAAACCGGTTTGGCTGCTCAAGGGAATATTACAATGCTTGAGCAACCATACCGTAATTGCTATGGCAGTATGAAATTCTGCTAAGCCTTAAAACTAAAAAATCCCGCTGAAGCGGGATTTTTTATATACCAAGACTTATTATTTTGCGAGCTTCGCCAATAACTCATCTTTGCTTAAGTTGGTTGATTCAGCATCACGGCGACCTTTATATTCAAAAGTACCCGCATCTAAGCCTTTTTCACCAATCACAATACGGTGTGGAATACCGGTTAACTCCAGATCAGAGAATTTCACTCCTGGGCGTTCATTACGGTCATCCAGTAGTACATCATAACCGGCAGCACTTAATTCTGCATATAAGGCTTCTGCAGCTTCTAATGTGCGCGGTGACTTGTGTGCATTCATTGGTACAATTGCGACTTCAAATGGAGCAATGGCAGCTGGCCAGATAATCCCTTTCTCATCGTAATTCTGTTCAATTGCAGAAGCCACGACACGGGTCACACCAATACCATAACAGCCCATGGTCACCACAAATGGTTTGCCATCTTCGCCTAACACTTTACAGTTCAGTGCTTCAGAATATTTTTGACCCAGCTGGAAAATATGGCCCACTTCAATTCCGCGTTTAATTTGAAGTACACCTTTACCATCTGGAGATGGATCGCCTTCCACCACATTACGTAGGTCATAGACTTCAGTAAACTGTGCATCACGTTCCCAGTTCACACCTGTTGTGTGTTGATCTGCGACGTTAGCACCTGCAACAAAGTCAGACAAGACAGAAGCAGCACGATCGACAATCACAGTCATGCCTTTTTCAACTAGACCTTGTGGACCCACAAAACCAGCGGTCAGACCCAGTGCAGCAATTTGCTCTTCAGTGGCGAAGGTTAATGGCGCTGCAATTAAAGGATGCTTTTCAGCTTTAATTTCATTCAGTTCATGGTCGCCGCGCAGGAACAGGGCAATCACCGGAACAGTGCCATTTTCATCGGCAATGCCTTGTACCAGTAAAGCTTTAACAGAATGTGCAGGATCCGTACCGAGGAAGCTTGATACATCCGCGATGGTCTTTTGATTTGGAGTATCTACAACAGTTAAGGCTTGGCTTGGCGCTGCGCGCTCACCGACCAGAATCGCTTCCGCCATTTCAATATTGGCTGCGTAATCTGATTCAGTCGAGAAGGCGATATCATCTTCACCGCTGTCTGCCAGAACGTGGAATTCATGGGAACCTGAACCACCAATTGAGCCGGTATCGGCCTGTACCGGACGGAAATCCAGACCAAGACGGCTAAAGATCCGGCAGTAGGTGTCATACATGACATCATAGGTTTCTTGCAAAGAAGCCTGATCAACGTGGAAAGAATAGGCATCTTTCATGATGAATTCACGTGAACGCATCACCCCGAAACGTGGACGGATTTCGTCACGGAATTTGGTCTGAATCTGGTAGAAGTTCATTGGCAGCTGTTTGTAACTTTTCAGTTCAGTGCGTGCCAGATCGGTAATCACTTCTTCATGGGTTGGGCCCAGCACAAACGGGTTGTTGTGACGGTCGGTAAAACGCAGTAATTCTGGACCATATTGCACATAACGGCCCGATTCTTCCCATAATGATGCAGGCTGGGTCACTGGCATAAAGGTTTCTAAAGCGCCGGCGCGGTTCATTTCTTCACGGACAATCGCTTCGACTTTATTTAATACGCGTACCCCCATCGGCAACCAGGTATACAGACCTGAAGCCAATTTACGGATCATCCCCGCACGTAACATGAGCTGATGTGAAATCACTTCAGCATCATTTGGGGTTTCTCTTAACGTAGCAAACAAAAAGCGACTCGCGCGCATGGAAACTGTCCTGATAATTAATCGTGAAAGCAGAGATTATACGATAAAAAAATGAGGTGAACATTCGGAATGTCACCTCATTGTGTTTTCTTCTGGCTCAAGACATCAGTTTGCGGCTTTGGCGTAGCATGAAATTCTTGAAATCATCCAGATAGGTGAAGATGACGGGCACCACCACCAGCGTGAGCAGGGTCGAGGTAATTAACCCGCCAATTACCGCATGGGCCATGGGCGCACTCTGTTCGCCGCCTTCACCCAGACCGAGTGCCAGCGGGACCATGCCCATCACCATGGCAGAGGTAGTCATTAGAATCGGGCGTAAACGGGTTTTACCGGCCTGAATAATCGCCTCATATCGCGGCTCACCTCTGTCCATGGCCTTTTTAATAAAGTCGATCAGCAAGATGGCGTTCTTGGTGACCAGTCCCATCAGCATGATAATCCCGATAATTGAGAACAGGTTCATGGTGGAGTTCAGCAGGAACAGCGCCAAAAACACCCCAATCAGCGACAGTGGCAACGAGGCCATAATCGCAGCTGGGTGAATAAAGCTGTTAAATTGCGAGCCCAGCACAATGTAAATAAACACAATCGACAGGGTGATGGCGGTCAGTGCATAACCCGCAGATTCAGCCATATCGGCATTGGAACCTTGGGTATCGAAGCTGTAACCCGGCGGCAATTCAAAGTTATTTTGAATGGCTTCAATGTCCCGGCCAATATCACCAGCTGGGCGACCTGCGGTATTGGCTTCGACCAGAACCTCACGGGCCAGATCACGACGGTTAATCTGCGAAGCGCCGAGGTTTTCTTCAAAGCTGGCCACACTGGCCAGCGGCACCAGAATGGCTTGACCATTGGCATCGGTTTTTTGTGAGGTCAGCGACATTTGCTGGACATCACCCGGCAGGCTGCGGCGGTCTTCAGTCAGACGGACATTTACATCATAGGTTTCGCCGTTTTCATCTTGCCAGGTGGTGACGTCATCGCCGGCAATCAGCGGACGAATCACGTTGGCAATCTGGTTCACAGAGAGGCCTAAATCACTGGCCAGTACCCGGTTGATTTGCACTTCCAGTGTTGGTTTCGGTTCTTTCAAGGAGCTTTCCAGATCGACAATACCGTCTACTTTGGCAATTTCCAGCATAAAGCGGTCGGAAATCTGTTGTAGCTGGTTTAAATCCGGCCCTTTAATCGAAATCATCACCGGTTTTTGCCCGCCCGATACGGTTTCATCTGCCGAGGCCACCGAGGTGACACGAATGCCAGCCACGGTTTGCAGGCGTTCACGGAATTCATTATTCAGGTCAGTCAGGGTTTGTTCACGCTCATTTCGCGGTGTAACCCGCACGCGTAAATTGACATGGTTTTTACCGCGGTCAGTCAGGCTGTTGACCGAACCATAGGTAGAAATGACCTGTGGATGCTGGCGAATAATCTGATCGACCTGTTTCAGTTTGGCTTGTGAATATTCCAGCGAGGCATCCACCGGAGTTTCAAATTTAATCCGGATTTCACCTTTGTCCGGTACCGGTACAAATTCGGTACCAATCAGTTTGGATAAACCGAGTGCGCCAAATAACGAGGCCACCGCAATCAGTAGGGTAATCAGGCGGAAGCGTAAGGCCAGTTTCAGCAGCTTTTCATAGACATGACTGAGATTGTCCAGTTTGTTGGAAATCCAGTTCAGGAAACGTTTCACCCGGCCTGGCTGTTTGTTGGGATTTTTACGCTCGGCCCAGTGTGCCGACAGCATTGGGTCCAGGGTAAAGCTAACAAACATGGAAATTAAAACTGCGGTACTGACCGTGACCCCAAACTGATAGAAGAAACGGCCAATAATCCCGCCCATAAAGGCCACCGGCAGGAATACCGCAACAATGGTCAGGGTGGTGGCCAGAACCGCCAGACCAATTTCTTTAGTACCATCCAGCGCTGCGCTAACATGGTCTTTGCCCATATCGGCATGACGGACAATATTTTCCCGCACCACAATCGCGTCATCAATCAGCAGACCAATACTTAAGGACAGGGCCAGCAAGGTCATCATGTTGATGGTAAAACCAAAGGCCCAGATAAAGGTCAATGTGCCGAGCAGGGCAATTGGCAGGGTCAGGCCGGTAATGGCGGTGGAGCGGAACGAGCCTAAAAACAGCAGGACGATCAGTACTGCCAGTGCTGCACCTTCAATAATGGTGCGGGCCACATCACGGATACTGCCGCGAATGCCTTTGGAGCTGTCGACCACCACTTTGGCTGTGGTGCCCTCAGGCAATTGTTGCTGAAGGTCATCCAGCACTTTATAGGTGTTATCGACCACCTCAATGACATTAGAATCTGAACTGCGCAGAATATCCACCGCAACCGCAGTTTTGCCATCTAAAAAGGCACTGGACTCTAGCTCGGCCTGGCTATCCTGAATGTCAGCGACCTGTTTCAGATAAATCGGTGCACCATTTTTATTGGCAATAATCAGGTCCCCAAAGGCCAGCGGATGGATAACCTTGGAGTTAATTTCAACCACCAGCTCGCTGTTGGCCTGTTTCAGGGTGCCGCCCGGCACTTCAACATTTTCTGCTTTTAGGGTGTTGATGACCTGATCTACGCCAATCCCGAAACTTTGCAGTTTTTCTGGTTGTACTTCAATCCGGATCTGGCGCTGTGCATCACCGAGTAAATTGACTGTTCCCACCCCCGGTACAGTGCGCAGTTGCGGCACAATGCGTTGGTCCAGATAAGCACTTAAATCACGCAGTGACATCTGCTCGGATTCAAACACAATCGACATAATCGCGTTGGCCGTCGGGTCGTAACGCTCCACCACCGGGTCCTGGATTTCATCACGGAATTCGGCGGTGACACTGGCAATTTTATCGCGTACATCCTGCGCTGCTACGGCAGAAGATACCTCCAAGTTGAACTCGGCAATAATGGTGGAGAGGCCCTCACTGGACTGGGAAATTACCTGTTTGAGACCGGAAATGGTGTTGATCTGATCTTCCATTTTCTTGGTAATTTCAGATTCAACCGTTTCCGGCGAGGCGCCCGGATAGTTGGTATAGACCACCACAAACGGGAAATCGACATCCGGAAATTCTTCAACGCCCATACGCTGCCAGGAAGCCAGACCCAGCACCATCAGACACAGCATCATCATGACCGTAAAAACGGGATATTTGACACTAATTCGGGTAAACCACATAGTTTTCTATCCTGAGGCGTTTTCGGCGGTCTGGCTGATGCTGACCGGTTGCTGTTCATTCTGCGGACTAAACTTGACCCGACTCACTAAATCGCCGGCCTGCAATCCGCTTACAATGGCGGTATTGTCACTATAGCGCTGCTCGAGCACGTGAATATCAACCCGGACAATCTTGTTCTGGCGAATGGCCCAGACATAAGGTTTGTTTTGTATATCCTGAATGGTGTCTAAAGGAATCAGCTGACCAGAAATCGAGTTGGATGAAACAATATTGCCTTCAACAAAGGCACCGATGCTGAGCGAGTTGATGGATTCATTGGGTGTGGCAAAAAACTCGATCTGACGGCTGGCCAGATCGGCAATCGGGGATACCCGGCTTAAGGTGGCGGTCAGTTGGGCCGGATTGCCCTGAATTTTATATTCAATCTTTTGGCCGACCTTGAGTGCAGACTGCTGGTCACTTGGCAGTTTGGCCTGAATTTCCAGCCGGTCCGGATTGACTATTTCAAACAGGGTCTGGCCGGCAGAAACCGTCTGGCCAGGTTCGACCTGACGCTGGGTAATCACCCCGCTAATCGGGCTGAGAATGGTGCCATCGCGATCGGCTTTTTCGGCAATATCGACGTTGGCCTGCTGGGCACGGACATTTTCCAGCTGGGCACGATAATCGACCTGACTTTGTTCATATTCAACTTTGGAAATAAAGCCCTGATTCAGCAGGCGACGTTTACGCTCCATCATCACCCGGGCCTGATTGGCTTGTGCCTGCGTGGAGGCAAGGTTGGCGCGTGCTTGCGCCAGACGCGCGGCATTATCCTGATTGTTTAAACGGACCAGCACCTGACCTTTGCTAACCCGCTGACCCACTTGCGCATTGACTGCACTGGCGGTGGCAGTGACCTGTGCCTGAATGCTACTGTGTTGTACGGCACGAATAGTGCCGGTAAAGGCAGTTTTGGACACCGAGTCGCCGGTTTGCACGGCCACCACATCATCCTGAATCAGTTCAATGGTTTCTGGTTCGCTACGGGCCTGTTCCGGTTCTGAGTTCTGGCAGGCGGTCAGCAGCAGGCACAGGCAAAGTGTACTGAGGCCGAGTAGGGGCGTACGAAAACGGGTAGAAGTATGTGATATACGCGGTGCTGGTCGCATGCATATTTATCCTTATTTTTCTTGTCACATGACAATTCAATTAAAAACTTCACTTTATTCAAGTGCTTTTAAGCGAGTAATAATTCTGTCGTATTCTGCCTGTGTTTTTCGATAGCTCGTTTGTAACGATTGAATCTGCTGTCTTTTCTGATTTAAGTTGGTCAGGTTGTTGTTTAAATTGTTTTTCAGCTGTTCCGGGACCGGTTTGACTTTGCGCAGATATTCCATTTCCTGACGTTTAAACACAATCCGGTCATTCTGTAATTGTTTTAACTGTTCCTGCTGAAAGGCAATCTGCTTTTTAATATGTGCCAGCGCATTGTCACGTTGCTGGGTAGCAATATGACTGTTGGTATAGGCCTGTTTTAGTTTTAAATCCTGCTCGCGCTGACGGGCCTGCGCGGCACGTTGTGGCGCCTGACGGGCATCGGTTTCGCTATTATAGGGACGCGCACGCTGAATCACCTGCATGTTGCGGTCCAGTGCTTCATAGCCATAGCGGATATGGTTTGGCGTAACATTGCTGCTGATATTGGCCACGCCGTTTTTATCGTAGTAGCGATACCACACCGGCTTGTTGTCGGTATTGGCAGACAGCTGTCCTATCTGTAAAGCCAGCAGCAGGCCCAGTAATGATTTACTGAACAATGATGTATGCGCCCTTTTTGTGAGAGCTTTTTGAAAAAAAGTACGCACAAGCTTCCCCGAGATAAAGTTGACTAATTTACTTATTTTTAAGTCTTTAAACTGTTATATTAGACCAGAATCAGAAATTTAAAAAATACAATAGACAAAAAAAAATCAATGGTCATGGAAAAGTGTGAAGCAGTTATACAAAGTTTCTATAAAGTGTAGGTTTGGGCAAAAACTGTTCATTGAAACCTAAAGTAAAGATATGTTAAAAATAACCATAATTATGTAAATAAAATTCTACTACACCGAATTGCTTGTACAAACAAAATGGGAAGGGTCATTAAATGGACGATAAACTCCAAAATCTAAAAGTCATGGTGATTGATGATTCAAAAACCATTCGTCGTACAGCTGAAACTTTATTACAGCGTGAAGGCTATGAAGTGGTCACTGCCGTCGACGGTTTTGAAGCATTGTCTAAAATTGCCGATGCAAATCCGGATATCGTTTTTGTTGACATTATGATGCCACGTCTAGATGGCTATCAAACCTGCGCATTAATTAAAAACTCGCAAAACTACCAGAATATTCCAGTCATCATGCTGTCCAGTAAAGATGGTCTGTTCGATCAGGCCAAAGGCCGCGTGGTGGGTTCAGATGAATATTTAACCAAACCTTTTAGTAAAGATGAGCTTTTAAACGCGATTCGTAATCACGTAAGCGCATAACTCGGGGAATATAAAGATGGCACGTATTTTAATTGTAGATGATTCTCCAACAGAAACATTCCGCTTCAAAGAAATTCTGACCAAGCATGGTTTTGAAGTGCTTGAAGCAGCCAATGGTGCAGACGGGGTGACCATGGCACAGGCCGAGCTTCCTGACTTGGTGCTGATGGATGTGGTGATGCCGGGTGTAAACGGTTTCCAGGCGACCCGTCAAATTGCCCGTGGGGATACTACCAAGCATATTCCAATTGTGATCGTGAGTACCAAAGACCAAGCCACTGACCGCGTTTGGGGGAAACGTCAGGGTGCCAGCGATTATCTGACTAAACCTGTAGATGAACAACAATTAATAGATGTTATTAATCAACACCTGAATGCAGGATAACTTATGGCCGCAAATGGATTTATCGAATTACTTCGGTTGTCTAAACGGGGAAATAAAAACTACGTTACAACTGAAAATGAAGTAAACCGATGGTCTGGCATTGCGTTTGAGATGATGGGGCAATATTTCGTTGCCCCGTTGGGGGAAGTCACTGAGGTTATCTATCCACCAAAATATACGCCGGTACCCAACACCCAGAACTGGGTCATGGGGCTGGCCAATATCCGGGGCCGATTACTCTCAGTTTCAGACTTGGCACATTATGTTTCTGGACATAGCAGTGCTTATTCACCGACTCAAAAAGTAATGTGTATTAGTCATCAAGACCATTATGTCGGTTTGGTTGTAGATCAAGTTTTGGGGATCCAACACTTTAATAAGAAAAGTTTCTTTTCTAAACACAATGATTTAGATAGTAATTTACAAGAATATTGTCAGGGGTATTTCCACCAGCATAACCAGCAATGGCATATTTTCTTATTTAGTCGTTTATTGCAAAACCCAAAATTTATGAACGCATCTATAAAATTTATAAATTAACTATCGCGTACGCATATATAAAGGCGAAAATCGGGGAGAAGCTGCATGGGCTTTAAACTTAAAAAGAAAAACTCAGGCGATGGAACCAACCGCAAAAGCGGTTCGGCATCAGTCGCAAAATTACAGACGCAAATTGACCAGTTTGCGCGTGTATTCGGTGATACCAATAAATCAAAGCCACTTATTTTCATTGCCGCAGTTGCGCTGTTGGTCTCGATTATCAGTCTTTTGTCTTTATTCTATAGCGTACCGCGTACCAACCAGTTAACCCAGAGTCTGGGTGAATTGCGTTTGTTATCGCAGACCATTTCACGTCAGGCCACTGAAGCCACTGCTTCAGGCACCAAAGAATCGATCCAGAAGCTGACCCAGTCACAACAAAGCTTTAAAGACAACCTGGAAACGGTAAAAGATATTAGCAGTAACTCGGCCGAGCTGGAAAAAGTCGAAGCCGACTGGGCCAAAGTTTCTCAGAATATTGATACGATCAGCTCGCAACAGGCCATTATTAGCAAACTGTATGACACCAACATCGCGATCAGTGAAACCATTCCGGGGATTCAGGCCGAATATAACCTGATGGTTGACCAGATGGCACGTCAGGACATGCCAAGTAGCCAGGTGGTTATTGCCAAGAACCAGGTGTTCATTGCAGAACGTATCCTGCGTTCAATCAGCTCGGTATTAACCGGTTCAGAAAACTCGCGTGAATCTGCCGATGACTTCAGTGCCGATACCGAAACATTCGGTGCTTACTTAAATGCCCAGCTGAACGGTAGTGCAGAGCTCGGTGTACAGCGTATTTCGGACCCAGGCCTACGTGAAGCTTTAGAAGGCATCCAGTTTGAATATGATGACGTTTTAAAATCTGCATCGGCAACGGTATTAAATAACTCGGCGCAGATTGTACGTGTACGTCAGGCTGCATCGGACATTTTTAGTCAGTCAGATGAGCTGTTAAACCAGTTAAATAAATTATCTAGCGGTGCAGGCCCGGCAGTCATTATTCCGGCCGTACTGTTAATTGCCAGCTTATTGGTCTTCCTGGTACTGGTATTCAAATTACTGACTTTACGTGGTCAATCCGATAAGCAACGTGTAACCCGTCTGCAAGACGAATATGACCGTAACCAGAACGCGATTTTACGTTTACTGGATGAAATTGCCGACCTGGCGGATGGTGACTTGCGTTCATACGCGACCGTATCGGAAGACTTTACCGGTGCGATTGCCGACTCGATTAACTTCGCAATTGACCAGTTACGTGACCTGGTATCGCGTATTCATGAAACTTCTCACGAAGTAGCGCGTTATACCGCCAATACTCAGGAAATTACCAACCAGCTGGCCGAAGCATCTGAACACCAGGCGCAGGAAATTGCCGGTGCATCTGCTGCGATTAACGAAATGGCGATGTCGATTGACCAGGTATCTGCCAACGCCGAAGAATCTGCAGCGGTTGCGGAACGTTCAGTACAAATTGCATCGAATGGTGCGGAAGTTGTAAACCGTTCAATTCAGGGTATGGATATCATTCGTGAGCAGATTCAGGAAACCTCGAAACGTATTAAACGTCTGGGTGAATCTTCGCAGGAAATTGGTAACATCGTTGCCCTGATTAACGATATTGCCGACCAGACTAACATTCTGGCCTTAAACGCAGCAATTCAGGCGTCGATGGCCGGTGAAGCAGGTCGTGGTTTCGCGGTCGTAGCCGACGAAGTACAGCGTCTTGCGGAACGTTCAGCATCTGCAACCAAGCAGATTGAAACGCTGGTTAAAACCATTCAGACCGATACCAACGAAGCGGTAATTTCGATGGAACAAACCACCTCTGAGGTTGTTCGTGGTGCGAACTTGACCAAGGATGCCGGTGTGGCACTGGATGAAATTCAGACTGTATCGAATAACCTGGCGAAACTGATTGCCAACATTTCTGACGCTGCGAAACTGCAGTCGGCTTCGGCGGGTCATATTGCGACCACGATGAACGTTGTACAGGAAATTACGTCGCAAACCACGACAGCAACCTTCGATACGGCACGTTCGGTTTCTGAACTGGCCAGCATGGCGGAATCATTACGTGAATCTGTAACCGACTTTAAACTTCCGGACTAAGGAAGCCACAGAGAGCTTCTTTCGGGAAGCTCTCTGTTTTACACAGATCAAGCCAAGCATCGACAAGATCAGCTTAACTTCAGGGTTAGGTTACACGTGATGGTTACAATTAAGTTTGAGTGCCGCTGGGCGCTGAAAACATAAGAAGCCTTAGCTATGAAAGAAATATTAAAAAATTTAGTTGAAACGACTGCGCTTCCTGAAGATAGTTATCTTGATCAAGATGCAGAAATTCTAGAAATTTTTGTTGAAGAAATTGAAGAAATCTTCGTTGAGCTAAAAGACCTGTTGGCTCAATGGGCCACGCAGCCTAACGATCAGGAAACGCTAACCACCATTCGCCGTCATTTTCATACCTTAAAAGGTTCGGGACGTATGGTTGGTGCCAAGTCGGCAGGGGAGCTGGCCTGGACGGTTGAAGATACCTTAAACCGGGTCATTTCCGGTAGCCTGACCCTGTCAGCGCAGGTGCAGCAGTTTGCAACCGCGGTGGCGAACGTCTTTGAATACAAACTTTATCCAAGCTTTAAACATGCCCAGCCGATGGCGCTGGACCTGCGTCCATTGGTGCTATTAGGACAACAATTACAACAAAATTTAAGTCCTGAACCGGCTTTAGAAGAGCTGTTACAACTGGCAAGCAGCCTAAGGTCCAGCGACAGTATCACTGGTCTGGAGTTTGATACAGCAAGTACTGATGAGCAGGTTGCTGCAGACACCGAGCTGGCTGTGGCTGATAGTGTTGAAGAAGATCCGCTAGCAGCTGAAACACTGGCCATCTTTATTGAAGAAGCGGAAGAACACCTGTTAACGGTGGATCGCTTCCTGGCACACGATGAGCTGAAAACCCAAGATTACAATGGCCTGATTCGTGCCCTGCATACCTTGCGCGGCAGTTCATCCATGGCACACATCGAGCAGATTTTTGATGCCAGCTCCAAGGTAGAAAACCTGTTCAAGACCCTGTTACAGGATGAAATTGAATCGACTTCCAAAGAAACCGCACTGTTATTGCAATATGCTGAATTTGTGCGGGATTATCTGCATCTGTTGCCGCAGAATGACAGTGCCGGCATGGACCGGATTTATCAGACTTTCAATACTGCATGGCAGAACTATGGCTTTAGCCTGGAAGATGTTGATGAATCAGTGAATCCGCAAGGTCTGGTATCCAAGCTGATTGAACTGAATATTGATCAGTTGCTCGATGCTGAGTTCGAATTTGACCAGCGTGCGCAGGCTGAATATCCGGAATATATCCAGACCCTGAGCCATCAGGCGAAGCTGCTGGTAGAGCGTACCGATAACCGCGCCTCTCAGGGTATTCATGATTTTACCCAGGAATTACAACTGGCCTATGCGGCCTTGCTGGACAAGCCAAGCCTGCTGCATAGCGATTATGCCTTTGAATTATTTGGACAGGCGCATCAGGAATTTATCCATCTGTTTGATACCCTGGCTGCCGGGCAACGCGTCAGCTTAAGCGAAGATGCTCAGCAGATCATCAATAACCTGAGTGCCTTTGTACAGCAGGATATTGAAGCACTAAGCCCAGAAACTGATACCACAGAAGCTGTAACCGAAACGGTTGAAGCCGGTGCCGGGCTGAATCTGGCCGTATTGTCACAGCGTCTGGAAGCTGACCGTCAATACATGGATAGCGCTGAAGCCAACAAGGACTTTGATCCAGACCTGCTGGACATTTTCCTGGAAGAGGCCGAAGAGTTACTTACGGGTATTGACCAGGATGTTAACAGCTGGAGCCAAGACCCGAGCAATACTGCTGCGCTGAACAATCTGATGCGCCATTTGCACACCTTAAAAGGTGGTGCCAACATGATTGCAGCCAGCCATATCGGTCTGATTGCGCACCATTTAGAAACCATTTATGAGCGCATCATTAACCGTCAGATGAGCGCATCGACCGCATTGATTCAGATTATCCGTCTGGTTCAGGACAATATTGCGGACCGTATCCAGACCATCCGTGAACAGCAGGTCGATTATCCGGCGCAAGAATCACTGGCGATTCTGGAAAATATTAGCGAACTGGCCCAAGGTCAACTGGTTGAAGCTGAATCGCTGGCAGTGGCGGCTGAAGCAACCTCTAGCGCAGATGTACAACAGTCTGATGCATCTGCACTTGAGTTTGAACTGGAACAGCCAGCACCTGCAGAAACAGCCTATACTGCGCCTGAAGATGAGCAGCCAGACACCAGCAGCGAACCGGTACTGGAAGATGCACCGACCCTGGCTGAGCAAACCATCCCTACAGATGCGGTATCTACTACTGAAAATGACGGTGAAGACAATCTGCATTCGATTGTGGAAGAAACCTTCCTGGAAGAAGCTGAAGAGCTGCTCGACACCACAGAAAGCCTGTTAAAGCAGTGGTTTGACCATCGTAGTGACCGAAGCATTTTGCTGCAGTTACAACGTTCTGCGCACAGCCTGAAAGGCGGCGCGCGTATGGCCGAAATCGAGCCGGTGGCCGTGATTGCCTATCAGCTGGAAAATACCTTTGAACAGTTCGCGGTGCATCAGTTTAATTCCAATGCCTATGATGCCTTGCTCAACACCACTGTGGCTTGGTTAAAAGAAGCCATCTTCCAGCGCGATTACAGCAATTTTGATAGCCTGAAAGCCAGCCTGGAGTCGATTGAATACGTCAATGCGACGGCGCAGCTGCCAGAACGCTTCAATACCGCCGATCTGATGGCGCCAAGCAAAACCTTCGAATTTGTGCAGGGTGATGGTGCCGAGCCGCCATCCATGCAGGGCGAATGGAGCGAAACCGCACAGCTGGATAACAGCAATGAGATGATCCGTATTTCGGCTGATCTGGTTGAGAAGATGATTGACCTGTCGGGTGAAAACGCGATTAACCGCTCGCGAATCGAGATGGAGCTGGGTCAGCTGGGCGGTACCCTGAATGAAATGGAACTGGCGATTAAACGTCTGGCCGATCAGTTACGCCGAATGGAAGGCGAGCTGGAAAGCCAGATTATTGCCAAACATGGTGATGAACATTCACGCTATACCGACTTCGACCCGCTGGAGATGGACCAGTACTCCTCCTTGAACCAGCTGTCAAAATCGTTGGCGGAATCGGCGTCGGACTTGGTGGACTTTAAGACCACGCTGGCGGACAAGATTCGTGATGCCGAAGGTCTGTTACTGCAACAGTCGCGGATTCAGGCAGAAATTCAGGAAAGCCTGATGCGTACCCGTCTGGTACCGTTCTCGCGCATGTTGCCACGTTTACAGCGGATTGTGCGTCAGACTTCATCGACCTTAAACCGTCCTGCCGAGCTGGTGGTACACAATACCGAAGGCGAGCTGGACCGGACCATTCTGGAACGCCTGATTTCACCATTTGAACACATGCTGCGTAATGCGGTGGACCATGGCCTGGAAGATGCCGCTGTACGTAAACAGGCAGCGAAGCCGGAAGTGGGCCAGATTGAGCTGAACATTGGCCGTCAGGGCACTGATGTACTGATTAGCTTTACCGATGATGGTAAGGGGATTGATGAAACCAAAATTCACGCCAAAGCCCTGAGCCTTGGCCTGATTCAGCCAGAGCAGCAGCTGGACAAGAAAGAAATCCTGCAGCTGATTTTCCATCCGGGCTTTAGTACCGCACAAGCCGTGACCCAAATTTCGGGTCGTGGCGTCGGTCTGGACGTGGTGCAAAGCGAAATTAAAGCGCTGGGCGGCCATGTTGAGGTCGATTCTGAACTCGGTAAAGGCACTACTTTCAGTATTCGCGTACCGACCACAGTGGCGGTATCCGATGCCTTGATGGTAAAAGTTGGCGATCAGCAGTTCGCAATTCCATTGGCGCAAATTGACCGTATTGTACGAATTTCACCTTCTGCGCTGGAAAGTTACTTCAGCAGCAAAGATGACTACTTCAAGATTGATCAGCAAAACTATAAGTTGCGGTATCTGTCCGAGTTTGTTGCCAATCAGCCATTGCCGCGTTTAAGCAATATCGCGCATTCATTGCCGGTGCTGCTGATTAAAGGCAATACCGGTCAGACCATTGCCTTACTGGTCGATCAGCTGATTGGTTCGCGTGGCCAGATTGTGATGAAACCGATTGGGCAGCAGTTCTCCAGCGTGGGCTCGATTGCCGGCGCGACCATTCTCGGTGATGGTCAGGTCTGTCTGATTCTGGATGGTCAGAATATTGCCCGTCAGATTCAGGCCACCCAGCGCATCAAGCATGTGATGGAGCCGCGTGAAGTACAGCGTCGTGATACCCGTCATCTGGTAATGATTGTGGATGACTCGGTGACCGTACGTAAGGTCACGTCACGTCTGCTCGAGCGTCAGGGCTTTGATGTGGTCACAGCCAAAGACGGTGTCGATGCGATTGAGCAGCTTGAAAATGTTAAACCGGATCTGATGCTGCTGGATATTGAAATGCCGCGTATGGACGGCTTTGAGGTGACCACCCTGGTACGCCGCCATGACATCCATCGTGACTTGCCAATTATCATGATTACCTCGCGTACCGGTGAAAAACACCGCGAACGTGCCTTTAGCTTGGGGGTAACGCACTATATGGGTAAACCGTTCCAGGAAGCAGAATTGCTTGCCAATATTGAAAACATTTTGCATAGCAGTGAGGCTAAAGCATGAGTCAAAGCAACAGCACCAGCAAAATCGACCAGATTAGCCAGCAGGAACTGCAACATCTGATTACCGTTTCGACCGGTTTTATTGATGCCTATATTGTGGAATGTCATGATCAGGAAGATATGCTGATTCCACAGAATATTGTCCTGTCGGCGCTGGACAGTTCTACCGCGGTCGATCATGTCGAGTGGCACGATCTAAAACTGCCGGTATATCGTGTTACCCATCCAGCGCAAAATCAGGGCGTTGCCTTGGTGATTGAAGGCGATGAAATTGACCAGCGTTTTGCCCTAATGTGCAATGCCATGCCAAAAACCATCCGTCTGCGTATTTCGGAAGTGGTCGATGATGAGCGTGAAGGCCAGCATCCGGCGGTATTCCAGTATGTGCGTATGGGTGAGCAGGTATTCCATGTCCCGAATCTGGCGTATATTCAGGCCAGTCTGAGTTTGAATAGCTAATTTAACAGTCAGCAACAGCTACAAAAAAAGGAACTCCGTGGAGTTCCTTTTTTGTGCAACAGCAAAAAATTAAGTCAGTAGGCCTTCAAGAATCTGCTCATAAATTTCAGCCAGTGGCTCTAAATCATCAATATTCACGTGTTCATTGATCTGGTGAATGGTCGCGTTCAGCACACCCAGTTCCAGCACTTGTGCACCGGTTGGCGCAATAAAGCGGCCATCTGACGTTCCGCCCGAAGTAGACAGTTCAGTTTCGACACCGGTCACATTGCGAATTGCATTTTTGGCGGCATTGACCAGTTCACCTACTGGGGTCAGGAATGGTAAACCGGACAGTGTCCATTGAATGTCATAGTTCAGTTGATGACGGTCCAGAATTTCCAGTACCCGAGCTTTGAGCTGCTCAGCAGTCACTTCAGTCGAGTAGCGGAAGTTAAAGGTCACGGTCATGGTACCTGGTACCACGTTGGTTGCACCGGTACCGGCCTGAATATTCGACACCTGGAAAGAGGTGGCCGGGAAGTATTCGTTGCCATTGTCCCAAACGGTTTCGCACAGTTCGGCCAGCGCTTTAGAGGCAGTATGAATCGGGTTAATCGCCAGATGCGGATAAGCCACATGGCCCTGTTTGCCTTTCACAGTTAATACCGCATTTAATGAACCACGACGGCCATTTTTGACAATATCACCCAGACGATGGGTACTTGATGGTTCACCGACCAAACACCAGTCCATTTTTTCATTGCGAGCTTCCAGGGTTTCAACCACCTTTACGGTACCGTTAATGGATGGACCTTCTTCATCTGAGGTAATTAAGAACGCAATTGAGCCTTTATGATCTGGATGTTTGGCCACAAAGCGTTCTGAAGCCACCACCATGGCTGCCAATGCCGTTTTCATATCGGCACTACCGCGGCCATAGAGCTTGCCATCACGAATTTCTGGAGCAAACGGGTCAGAATGCCAGGCATCTAAACTACCGGTAGGGACCACATCGGTATGACCGGCAAAACAGAACACCGGGCCTTCTGTGCCTTTACGCGCCCAAAGATTATCGACATCTTCAAAACGCATTGATTCAATGTTGAAGCCAATCTTTTTTAAGCGTTCCGCCATGATGTCTTGGCAGTTATGATCAACAGGTGTTACGGAAGGTTGACGTAATAACTGTAAGCTGAGCTCGAGCGTATCTGAGTGGTTCATGGCTTTGGAATCATGCAAAAAATTTGCCCCTATAATAGGGGAATCATGCCGAGAAGGGGAGTTTTAAATATAAAAAAACCTTATCAGGAGATAAGGTTTTTGCCGGGAATCTGCATTGAAATTTGATTATTGACGGATTTCGTCCTGAGTTTTTTCAGCCGTATTACTTACCGCATTACCTGCTGAAGAAACATCTTCACCTAGACCTTTTACTGTATTACAACCAGTCAGAACAAACATCATTAGTAATGAAGTCGCTAGAATTTTTTTCATCATCATCTCCGTATCATTAAGCATAAATTATTCTGATGTGAAAATTAGAGTAAGAAATATACAGCCAAAAAAATATAGTGCTTTGATTGTGGTTGAGTAATTAAATGTTGTTCAAAGATAGGCTTTTAGTCCAATAGTGCTGATAACACGCATCCATCAGCACCGGGTTACGATACATATAAAATGCTGACTGCTCCTGATTCAGATATAAACCGTTGCCCCAGAATGCGTTGGCTGAACTGCTTGGACTGGCATGTGGGCAAATCCATTCATGCCGTTGCAGCCGGTAAAAATCCTGATGATTTTGCGGCAAATGCTGGCCCCAGGTGCCAATTCTGCGCTCGGGATTGACCCAGTCGGGAAGAGCCTGTGCAGTAACATGTTCAGGCAGATACAGCTGGCCTTTTAATACGGCAAAGCGCTGTTGAATGGTATGACCTTGGGCCTGCTGAAACTGAAACTGCTTTTGAGTAAAGTGGGTTAACTTGCGTAATAAGGTATCGCTGCGGTTCAGCCCATACCAGTAGGGCAGGCTCAAATCACGTTCAGCCAGATAATATTTGAGTGCCACTTCCCAATGTTCAACTTGCTGGTGGTCATGGTTTAGCAGCAGAAAATCGAGTTCGCCTGTGGTGCGTGGTCCATCAATTATCTGAATGCTATGCCCGAGCAATTCATAAGGATGATAGTCACGCTCGGTCAGCCAGAACCAGAGCAGCATTTCAAAACGCAGCCCCAGCCGGGTACTTTTGAGCTGGCTTAAAAAATCTTCCAGTGCGGCCGGATGCTGGTCTAAATACTTCAGCCGGCTTTGATAATGATCAAAGTGTTGTAACCAGCAGTCTGTGGGATGAAAATCAAAGCCATAACGCTGCTCCAGTGCTGGTGGCAGCTGCTGTAAAATGTTGGGACTGGCCACGCTAAAGGCCAGTTGCCGCACCAGCGGATTGCGGAAATTTAACCAGGGTTCAGCAGAAATATCAGTAAAGGTGTTAGGCGACATCAGTAAATCCATGGTTAAACAGCAGAATTACAACGAAGAAAAGTTTAAAAACGCTTTATACTAGCGCAATTCGACGGGTAGGGTTGCGGTATGAGAGTATTGTTTTGGCGAAGTTTGGTGGTGATTTTTGTCATCCTCGGCTTCATTGGTGCAGTGTTGCCCGGTATGCCAACAACAGTCTTTCTGATTTTAGCGGCCTGGGCCGCGTCCAAAGGCTGGCCGCAAATGGATGCCTGGTTGCTGAACCATCCCAAATATGGCCAGACCTTAAGAGACTGGCGTGCCAATGGCACCGTACCGCGTAAAGCCAAATGGTTTGCCACCATCATGATGCTGATCAGTGCCTGCATCATGTTATTTACCACGGCTCCGCTGGCAGTCAAAATTTTTACCAACCTGACCATGTTTGTGGTGGCAATCTGGTTATGGCTACGTCCTGAACCTGTTGTTGTCACTCCACCAAAGGTAAAGCAAGAATGATCTACCCTCTACATGCTGCGGATATTCTGGTTGATTTATCTGAGCAGACCTTATATCTACCAAAACACAATAAACTGTATGTGGTGTCTACCGGTGAAAAGGGCATTGGTGAAGCAGAAAATAGTGGCAAAACCCCACGTGGCTGGCATCAGGTGGCCCTCAAGTTTGGTGCAGATGCGCCGGAAAATACCGTGTTTATTGCCCGTCAGCCAACGGGTGAAATTTATGATGATGAGCTGGCCGAACAGTTTCCTGAACGTGACTGGATTTTGTCCCGTATTTTATGGCTATCAGGGCTGGAGGATGGTTTTAACCAGGGCGCTGGCTGTGACACCTTTAAACGTTATATTTATTTGCATGGCACGCCAGATACCGAACCGATGGGCATTCCCAAGTCGCATGGCTGTATCCGGATGCGCAATCGCGACATTATCGAGCTGTTCGAGCTGATTCCAGAACAGGCATTGGTGTATTTGTCTGAAAAGCGGCTGGATTTTAGCCCCTTGGCCATTGAACCACAGCCATAAGACTTAAGCCTGAATTTTGCTGCCATTTTTCACAGGGAAAAAATAAAAATGTGCAGGCGAGCAGGGGGGGGGAATTGCAAGAAATTTCTTCTATTCTCAAGTGGGCTAAAAATAAAATTTTTTGAATAAAGTCAAATAACATACAGAATTTGTTTGTTTTTCTAGCGAATCACTTATTTTTTAATCACTCAGTCATAAAAAAGTGAAAACTGGCAGAAAAGCGTTTGACAGGCGGTAAAGATTCTCTATAATGCACCTCACAAACGATGAAGACGTTAAGGGCGCTTAGCTCAGTTGGTAGAGCGTCTGCCTTACAAGCAGAATGTCGGCGGTTCGATCCCGTCAGCGCCCACCAAGCCTTTACGTTAAAGATTCTTACGTGCAGCGGTAGTTCAGTTGGTTAGAATACCGGCCTGTCACGCCGGGGGTCGCGGGTTCGAGCCCCGTCCGCTGCGCCACTTAAGCTTCTTTAATATTCGTTTGAACCACAATAGTGACTTTGTGTAAGTGCAGCGGTAGTTCAGTTGGTTAGAATACCGGCCTGTCACGCCGGGGGTCGCGGGTTCGAGCCCCGTCCGCTGCGCCATTTACATAAAACGCTTTTGAGGGCGCTTAGCTCAGTTGGTAGAGCGTCTGCCTTACAAGCAGAATGTCGGCGGTTCGATCCCGTCAGCGCCCACCATGATTCTTTTGCGATGCAGCGGTAGTTCAGTTGGTTAGAATACCGGCCTGTCACGCCGGGGGTCGCGGGTTCGAGCCCCGTCCGCTGCGCCATCTCAAAGAATAGCCCTATAAGTTTCCTGAGCTTATAGTGGAATCAAGATTGACAATCTTAATCAGGGCGCTTAGCTCAGTTGGTAGAGCGTCTGCCTTACAAGCAGAATGTCGGCGGTTCGATCCCGTCAGCGCCCACCATATTCAAGCTGTAAAGCTTAAAAGACCTTAATTGCTTACGCAATTACCGTTGCAGCGGTAGTTCAGTTGGTTAGAATACCGGCCTGTCACGCCGGGGGTCGCGGGTTCGAGCCCCGTCCGCTGCGCCATTTTTCATGCCCTGATGTGAAAAATGTGATCAATTACCAAGACTACACACTTCGTTGGTCTTGCGTCGTAAAAAATAATATATTATTTTTTACTCTTCAGGGCGCTTAGCTCAGTTGGTAGAGCGTCTGCCTTACAAGCAGAATGTCGGCGGTTCGATCCCGTCAGCGCCCACCATATCTTTCTTGCCTAAATCTTAAATATTCCATAGAATCCCAGCATTATAAAACAATAAAATGGACTGGATGATCTATGCGCAATCCATATCAACGCAAGGCCGCGTCTAAATCTCAAACTTCAAGCTATAACGTTCAAGATATTTACAAACAGTTTATTGAAATTATGGTCAGCCAGGGACAAGTGTTTGCGCTGTATCATGATGGCTGGGCCTTATGTGCCACACCCACCGGACAGCGTGCTTTTGCGGTCTGGCAAAATAAAAGTCTGGCCAAACTGCTGGTCAAAGACAACTGGGAAAATTACGATATTCAGGAAGTCAGCTTTAAAGATTTTATTGAAAAAGTCCTGCCATTTTTAAGACAGGAAAGCACACTGGTGTCAATGAATCTTAGTCCCGAAGGGCAGAATGTACTGGTGGCACCGGAAAAGCTGCTGCTGGATATTAAAAACTATCTTTACCAGATTTATCTGCAAAAACCTGAAGTCTATAAAAACCTGCAACTGCCTTCGCCACGTTCCATTCGCCTTAATTAATCTTTATTGGGTATTAATATTCATTGAGCAGCCAGCCGCTTATATAAGCAAAATATTCGCGTAACCAGGAGTTATAGCGAATATAGAGCGGCGTGGGTGCGCTATAGGATAAGGGCTGCTGATAGCCCTGTTTGCGGGCAATGGCCAGCGCACGCGGTAAATGAAAATCACTGGTGACCACGGCAATCGGATCACTGAGCTGAATGTCGTGCTGTGCCAGCAAGGCCTTGGAATTGTGGAAATTCAGAGCGGTACTGGTGCTGCGTGCTTCCAACAGAATTCGTGTTTTCGGAAGATGATGTTGCTCTGTTAAATAGTGCGCCATCACTTCGGCTTCGGTCCACTGATTCCCAAAAGCGGCGCCACCACTGACGATAATGGGAATCTGCGGCAGCTGCTTGGCCAACACTGCCCCGGCATCCAGGCGTTTGGCCAAGGTTGGCGTTGGCTGGTTGTGCTGGATTCCCCCGCCTAAAATCAGAATCGCCTGCGTATTCGGATTGGGCTGGCTATGCAGGCTTTGCCAGTGTAAGTAGCCAAAGAACAGTACCACACTGAGTAGCCAGACCCAGAAAGCACCCCATACTAAACGCCAGCCTTGTTGATAGATCGGGCGCTGTCGAATCCAGCGCTGTAGCGGAACATAACACAAGGCATAAATGAACAGTGCTGCACCGAGCAGCATCGGCAGCAGCGTACCAAAGTGAAAGCTGTTCAGGCTGAGCAACCACAGACCATTGGCCAGCAGTAGAACTGCAGCCATCAGGCTAAAGATACGTTTCAGTGGGGCGTGGCTGTGACTCTGCATGGCGGAATAATCATAAATAGCGTGATGTATCTGCAGATTATAAAAGATCAAGATGAAAAAACCGGACATCAAGTCCGGTTTTTTCAATTTTAGTTTTCAGCAAGTTAGCAAAACTTAGTAGACATCACGGCGGTAACGGCCTTCACTGCGTAACTGATCCACCGTCGCTTCACCAAGCAGTTCAATCAGGGTCTGGTCAACATCGCTGGCCATGCCATCAATACTGCCGCAGACATAAATCACGGCACCTTGCTCAATCCAGCGTTGCAGTTCTTCGGCCTGTTCACGCAATTTATGGTGTACATAAACTTTCTGTTCCTGATCACGCGAGAAGGCCACGTCCAGACGCTGCAACATGCCGGTGCTTTGCCATGCAGACACAATATTTTCATAGAAAAAGTCATGTGCGCGCTGACGTTCACCGAAAATCAGCCAGTTCTGGGTATAGTCATGACGGATACGTGCCTGTAACAGACTCATCAGTCCGGCAATACCAGTCCCGTTACCAATACAGATGATTGGACGGTTGTCATCAATCAGGTGGAACGACTCATTGGTGCGAATGCGCAGGGCAATACTGCTCTGTAGCGGCGCATGTTGGGTGAGCCAGCCCGAACCAAGACCCAGTTGACCTTGGGCATCGGATTGCTGACGGACCACCAGACGCAGAATCTGCTGCGATGGAATGCTGGCAATTGAGTATTCACGTGCAGGCAGGGTCGGTAACTGTTCCAGTAACTGTTCCAGATTGGCAAACGGCTCGACTTCAATGGTCAGGTCTTTGTCCCAGAGCGCCTGTTCAATCGGTTCACCGGTCGAATCTAGCAGGGTACCCGGCTGAATCTGATGCTGTTGTATAAAGGCTGCCAGACGCTCAGGACTGTTCCCTGGCTGGATTTCGGCAATATCACCGGCTTCCCAGTGTGCTTCGTGTTGCGGCGCCAGCTCGATATTATAGGCTGGTGCACCCAGACTGTTCGGATTGAGCAGATCACGCTGTTTCAGAATCCAGCTGTCAAAGGTCTTGTGAATGTCCATGCCTTGCAATTCAAGCTGGGTGGCTTGAGCTAGTGCTGTATTCCAGCGTTGGATATCTTCATTGCTGGCATTGTCCACTTCAATGGTGGCAAACAGAGGCTGCGCCTGATTGCGTTGTAACCACTGATCAATTTTATGACCAAAGCTGCAGTAGCTGTCCGGATATTCCTTGGAGCCCAGCGCCAGTACCGCATAACGCAGATGCTGTAAATTGGCCGAGCTGCTCAGGATTTTCTTGTCAAAGCTGGAGGCTAAATCAGGTGCTTCACCGGTACCATAGGTACTGGCTACAAACAGCACCTGTTCTACCGATTGCAGATCTTCCAGACTCAATTGCTGGACCGGTTTCACGGTCACTGGTTGACGCGCTTCCTGCAAACTGGTCGCAGTACGCCAGGCCAGCTGTTCCGCCACGCCGGTTTGGGTGGCATAGGCAATCAGCCACGGTTTGGCATTTGGATCAACCGTGACGGCGCTTGCGCTATTCCGTGCTGCCTGGGTCAGTTTCTTCTGCTTGCGACGTTTCAGATACAGCATCCAGCCGGTGACAAAGAACAGCGGCATCAGCAGGGAAGCGACCATGGCAAAGAACTGGTACACCGGACCAAAGAAGCTGCCACGGTGAACCGGTAACATGCTGCTCATGATTTTTTCATTGAGCTTTTTATCTTCATACAGGCTGATGTCGGTGAGGCTGGCCGTCTGATAGTTATAGGTTGCACTATTACGGGCACGTTCATGCTGCGGTACTGCATCGACAAAGTTCAGGCTGACTTCACCATTGGCCTGTTTGGGCAGATTCAGGGTCATGGTTGAGTAGTCGCGTCCCAGTTGTGCCTGTACGCCAGTCCAGGTCTGGTTTAATACAGCCTGCATTTGCAGCGAATCCAGTCCTTCCGCACGCTCACCACGACCTTCACGCGCAGCACCTTCGCCACGTTCACGGCCTTGCGGCGCATCACGCTGACCTTGCGGCGCGGCATTGGCCTGCATTTGCGGTTGTGGACGCTCTACGCCCAGCACCTTGAACATGCCATTACGCCACCAGTCATAAGACCAGTACAGGCCGGTACAGGCCAGAATCAGGTAGAAAATCACCACCCAGGTGCCGACAACGGCGTGTAGATCCCAGATAAAGTTCCGGCCTTTGAGTTTTGGCTTCACAAAGAACCACTGTTTTACCGAATGCTTTTTCGGCCAGCGTAAATACAGACCACTCAAGACAAAGAAAATCAGCATCAAGGTACAGGCGCCGGTAATCTGCTTGCCGACCGGGCCAACGGTCAGGTTACGGTGTAACTGCTGGATAAACTGGAAAAACTCACGGCCTTTAATTTCGGGTAACACTTCTGCGCTGTAGGGGTTAACCAGCACATTCTGGCCACGGCGTGCGCCTTCTTTGGCAATATTGACACTCGAAGATGCTGCCGGATCGGAGGCGATAGTAATGCTATTAATTTTGGTTTCAGGTTGAGTCAGCTGAAAATGCTGATAGATTTCCGCCGGGGTGAGCTTGGCCCGGTTTTCGACCTGCACGGTATAACTGTCCGGATTCATCCATTTTAGAATTTGTTGTTCATAGGAATAAATCGCACCGGTAACACCCATCAGTGCGAGAATCAGGCCTGCACTAATTCCAAGGAACCAGTGCAGCTGGAAAAATATTTTTTTAAGCATAGCAATACAGCAGCAGTGTGAAGAGAACAATGGGCGAAATTATAACTGAAGAATAGCGAGATGGAATAGAGTTTGAATATAATATTTATTCTCATTATCATTTAGATTGGTACAAACCGGATAAAAAAACCTCCAGCAGGGTGGAGGTTTTTTTGAACATACAGGCTTAAAGCTGTTTTGGCTCACCTACAGATTCAAGCAGGTGCTTACGAATGGTTTTAAAAGAAAAGTTTTTAGAATCCAGACGTTTTGGCAAGATATAAGCGCCTTGCTGACCTTTGACGGTAAAGTTCACCAGAATGAAATCCGGGGTAGAATACCATTCGTAAATGTCTTTCCAGCTAATCGCGCCCATGCCTTCTTGCAGGCCCATTTGCTGACGCATGATGATGCCGTGCGGTTGTACGCCTAGACGGATGCCTTTAATTTCCTGTACCGGAAATTCATTCATTTTACGTTTGGCATACCATTCCAGACCGAATTTACGGATCAGGAAGTACAGCACCACACAGACCAGAGCCACCCAGCAGAAAATGGTGGAATAGTTCTTGATCAGGATAATCCCCAGAATAGACAGGGCCGTAATAATGCCCATGATCGCCCAGGCTTTGGTGCCAATTTTGTTGGTGCTACGCCAAATTAAAAGCTGGGCATGACGCTGCTCGGCTTCGCTAATGTCGTAGTTCACAGGCTGTAAAGTATAAGCGTATAAATTTTTCGCGGTCATAGTGGAACTAACAAATTTCAAACTCAGAAAAGTTTAGCATTAATTACAGCATTTCAGGAGTCTATTGTTGCAAAATCATCCGAATTATAACGAGGCCAGTTCGGTGGCATCCTGATCACGGTCATGGCTTAAACTCTGTTTCAGCTGACTCAGTTGATGCAGGATGGTCAGCATCAGCGATAACTGCTGTAAAATAATAAGTCCCTGTTGATCTTCCTGATGATTTTGGCTTAAACGCTGCCGGATGGTATGCAGCATATTTTGTGAAGACAGATCCGGTACTTCATCGTTCAGCAAGGCACCGCGAATATCTTCCAGCGCTTTATCCAGCAGGGTTAAAATCTCCGGATCTTCAATTTTTTCCCGGTGTGCGCCCAGCGCGGCAATATAGCTGATAAAGGTATGATTCAGGCACAGCAATTCAAAAGCCTGGGCTTTTTGCGAGGCATCAAAATCCGGCTCAGTGGCCAGGGTAGAAATGAGCGAGGCCAGTTCGGCATCGGTATTATGCGCTGCACGGCGTACCACGCGATAGGTCAGGCCGTTATTGCGCCCGGTTTTGTATTGCTCGATCACTTCGGTCAGATAATCACACTGCGCATTTAAGGCACGGCGAATGGTGCGCGGTAAACGGCGGAATTTCCAGTCCGGGAAAATAAAGCTGACGCCAAACCAGGCCAGTGCACAGCCAATTAAAGTATCAATCATACGCGGCAGGGCGGCGGCAAAGCCCATGCCATCGAGGTTAAAGTTAATCAGCGCCAGAATGGTAATAAAGGCGGTGGCTTGGGCATACTGCTTACTGCGTAATTCAAAGAACAGAATTCCGCTGACTACCAGCAGCAACAGCTGACCTTCGACCGACGGAATAAAATATAAGATGCTATAACCGACCAGAATCCCGACCAGGGTGCCGACAATCCGCAGGCGTAAGCGGCGTTTGGTGGCGTTAAAGTTGGGTTGGGTCACAAACAGTGCGGTCAGTAAAATCCAGTAGCCGTATTCAATATTGGTGACCTGGACAAAAATATAGCCAATCAGCAGCACCGCCGATAATCGAATGGCATGCCGGAACAGCACCGATTCCGGAGTTAAATGCTGCTTGATCCGGATGACCATATCATCCCAGCCTTTCAGGTCATCATCTTTAAGTTGGTTTTCAATATGTTTGGTTTTATCCAGCTTGATATAACGCTCGGTTTCCAGGTTGCGTAACTGCGCATCAATAGATTTAAGGTTCTGATACAGGGCAAACAGGGCATTGACCCAGACCTGATCATACTGCTGTTCGCTACGCAGCTTTTGCAGCGAATGTTTCAGGTTTTCAAAGGCATGTTTAAAGCGTTTGCTGTGAATATAGGGTTCACGCTTCAGGATGCTTTCGCTTAAATCTTTACAGGCTTTGCCCTGAATCGCCAGAATGCGCTGGAAACGGAACAGGATGTCGCTGTGCTCAAAAATTTTGGCCAGTTTCTGATAGTCAATATGCGCGGAGTCGGCGCGTTCATGAATATCCTGGGCAATAAAATAATATTGCAGGCTGCGGCGGGTATCTTTCTGGCCGCGGTCACCTTTTAAACGGGTCAGTAGCGCGGTTTTCAGTTCATTAAACAGGCCAATCAACTTGCCGTTTTCCATTGACAGGTCAATCAGGCTTTGCTGATAGCTGCCGGGTGTCATATCGACATCAAACAGATTGGATTTGGCAAACAGGAAATCGCCTAACGAGGCATAGCTTTGCGAAAGTTTGTCTTGTAGCTGCCGTACCGGAAACAGTAAAAAGCTGATGGTGGAAATCAGCCCGTACCAGACTGCACCAACCACCAGCAAGGCTGGCTGGGTGTACCAGTCTTCAAACAGGTCCACGCCGAGCATGGCATAAACCGAAATCACCAGACAGCCATAGGCAATGGTGGCATAACGCCGGCCCAGAGAACCAAGCAGAATCAGGCCGATACAGGAGATAATCAGGCCAATGGCAAACAGCACCGGATGTGGAAACAGCAGCTGAATGGAGGCGGCGGTAATAAAAAAGCCGATATAGGTATAAGTCTGGTTCAGGATTCTTAAAGAGAAGCGGTCATCAATATCACTTAAACCGGCTGCGACCACGCCCAAGGTTAGCGGAATGGTGGCCAGCTGATAGCCGAGCAGATAAGGAACAAAGGCGGTGCCGGCAAAGGCGATCATCATCCGGATGTTATAGATAAAGGCCGTGTTGTAGGCAATGTGTTTGAGACGTGTGAGCCAGGATTTCAAGACTGTTCCTTAAACGAAGCCAGATGCTATGCAGCGGGCAGCAATTATGTGAAACTTCACTTTCAGTACCCTGAAATAATACTATGGACTGTGTACCTTGTCTTTAAATCAGTCATTTAAAAAAGAAATATGAATATGTCCGATTCCCATGCCAGTGCAAGCCCGCAGCAGCAGTATCCATCTTCCTGGATTTTACTGCTGGCATTGTTGACCTCGCTTGGTCCGCTGTCGATTGATATGTATCTGCCGGCCTTGCCCCAAATGGCAGATGATTTTGGGGTCAGCACACAAATGGTGGCCAATAGTCTACCGGCTTATTTTTTGGGCCTGGCGATTGGACAGTTAATTTATGGCCCTTTAAGTGACCGGATTGGCCGTAAAACCCCACTGTATTTTGGTTTGGGGCTGTATTTTCTGGCCAGCCTGCTCTGTGTTTATGCCCAGGATGAATGGAGCCTGATTGCTGCGCGGGTGTTACAGGCCTTAGGGGGCTGTGTCGGGGTGGTGATTGCCCGTGCGGCAATTCGTGACCGGCTGGATATGCAGGCTTCCGCGCAGGCTTTTTCCAGCATGATGATTGTGACCGCAATTGCGCCCATTATTGCGCCGGGTCTGGGGGCGATTGTGCTGAGCTTTTTTGACTGGCAGGCGATTTTTGTCTGTCTGGCCATGATGAGTTTAGTCTGCTGGTTGTGTGTTCATTTTTTCTTTCAGGAAACCCTGCCGCCAGAGCGCCGTCTGAAATTGAATTTCTATCAGGTGCTGACCTTATATCTGGCCATTTTTAAAGACCGCAGTTTTTATTTACCGATGATTGCCGGCTGTTTTACCGGTGGGGCGATGTTCTGTTATATCAGCAGTTCTGCCGCTGTTCTGATGGATGGTTATGGCCTGAACCAGCAGCAGTTTTCGATTGCTTTTGGTGCCAATGCGGTCGGTATTATGCTGGCCTCGACCTTAAACAAGCATTTGGCAACCAGCAGCTCTTTAATGACCCGTTTAAAAATAGGCGGTACGGTGCAGGGCACTGGCGCGCTAATTCTGGTCATCGCCGGGCTGATGAGCCATGCGCCGATTGTTGTGGTTTTTGCCGGGCTGTTTTTAGCTGTGGCCGGAATTGGTTTTACCGGCCCCAATGCCATGGCGTTGGCGATGTCGGAGCAGGGTGCCCG
Source organism: Acinetobacter sp. Q186-3 (assembly GCF_013420655.1). Lineage (NCBI taxonomy): Bacteria > Pseudomonadati > Pseudomonadota > Gammaproteobacteria > Moraxellales > Moraxellaceae > Acinetobacter > Acinetobacter sp. Q186-3. Next base: position 205,208 of record NZ_VOXS01000006.1, read on the forward strand.
TGCCGGTACAGCTAGCGCGATTATGGGCAGTATGCAATTTAGCTGCGGTTTAATTGGCGGCTTAATGTTGAATGTACTGATCTGGGATGCTTTATTAAATATGGGCAGTGTGATGCTGCTGTTTATTCTGATTGGGGTGAGTGCGATGTACATTATGCATCGGGAGCGGAAATTAAAAACCGCCTAAACCCGATTCATCTTTACAAATAAAAAGAAGAAACCCGGGTGGTTTCTTCTTCGCTCTTTAAGCTGTTGCAGCGTGAGGGCCAGAGCTAAAAAATTATTCTACAAACACGGCAAATTCTTCGACCGGTACGCGCGGGGTAATAAAGCTATTTACAATATGCTCTGGATCGGCATAACCCAGGGCCATACCACAGACCAGTTCTTCATCGGCCGGGGCGTTTAAGACCTCCAGTACAATGCGATGAAAGCTATTCCAGGCTGCTTGTGGACAGGTGTCCAGCCCGCGTGCCTTGGCGGCAATCATCACGTTTTGCATCATCATGGAAAGATCCATTTTTGAACCAATTTCCAGGTCACGGTGTAGGGTAAAAAACAGGCCTACCGGTGCATCAAACAGCTGAAAATTACGCAGATGCTGCGCGGCCATCTTCTGCTTTTCACCTTTTTCAATATTGAGTAGGCCATACAGTCCCCAGCCATTTTCACGGCGCCGCTCAATAAAAGGCGAGAACCATTGTTCCGGATAATAGGAAAAGGTGGCCTGATAATCGGCCGCACGTTCAGGATGCAAATACAGTTCAGTTTGTGCCTGACAGACCCGATCAATGAGTTCCTGACGCTTTTCACCGGTCACCACATACACCTTCCATGGCTGAATATTGGTGCCAGAAGGTGCGCGGCTGGCCACGCTTAGAATATCTTTAATCATTTGCGGATCGACCGGCCGATCCAAAAAGGCACGTACCGAATGACGCGAGCTAATGGCCTGATCGACCAGTTGTACTTGTCCTTTATCCATGAAAAATCCCTTAAAATGTTTATGTTCTAATCAACTGTCGCTATATACAATAGTCTAATATTTAACCGGGTGGGTAACTTTTGCTTTTCGATAAAACTATGATAATTCGATATTTTTACAAACGAGAATTAGAAAAATTGATCAGTCCTTTATCCTTATACGTTAAAATTGATTTTAATAAAATAAATTAATTGTTAGATTGAAAGCATAAAACGATTACAGTTTTGTGTAATTCTTTATCGATAAGACTTTTAATTAGTTGATAAATAGCAAAAGTGTGATGATTAAATGACATTTAAATTAGGGATGCTTGCCATCTGAGTCAGTATTTAAAATGTCTTAAAAGAGCACGGATGCGCATTATTTTTTACTCTGGAGAAACTCATGGATCGTAAAATCCAAACTTCACTTATCACAAAAACATTAGCGGTCGCAATTACAGCAGCAATGGCCTCTACGGTACAGGCAGCAAGCACTGAACAACAACAAATTCAAGAATTACGCCAAGAAGTACAAGCACTCAAAGCTTTAATTCAACAGCAGCAACAGGTTCAGCAACAGCAACAAGTCCAGATTCAGCAAGTTCAGGCACAACCGGCACCTGCAGCAAAATCGGCTTCACCATTTTCCTTAAAGTCGAAGGGCGGTGCTGAAGTCAATCTGTACGGTTTTGTGCGTGGGGATGCTGCGTATCAAATTGAAGGTGGTAATGGAATTTTTAACCGTATCCACGCCGTTAGCTTGGGCGATGACAATAACGCAACTGAAGACCGTTTTGATTCAACCGCAACCACTACACGCCTTGGTTTAGACTTTAAAGGTCCAGTCGCAGGGAAAGATGTCGGCGGTAAAATTGAGATTGATTTCCGTGGTACTAATGACAGCGTACGTATTCGCCACGCTTACTTAACTATGGACAACTGGTTATTGGGTCAAACCACTTCATCCTTCCTTTCCGGTGAAACTACACCTGAAATGCTGGACTTTAACTCACCACTCGGTATTGGTACTTACCGTACACCACAAGTGCGTTATAGCGACAAAATTAATGCAGACACGACTTATTTTGTTGGTTTAGAAAAAGGACATGACGATAACAGACTGCCGGCAGCAACCGCAAAAGTTGCACATAAATTTGCTGAAGGTGCAGGTACGCTGACAGGTCGAGCGCTGGTCCAGGAAGTTCGTGCGCGTGATGTAGCTGACGAAACAGATTTTGGCTGGGGCTTGGCTGCGGGTGTAAACTTTAAACCAACTGAAACCTTAACTTTAAATGCCGACTACTCTCATGTAACGGGTGATGACAAGTTTATTCTATACACCAATGGGAATGAGCGTTATTCAGTAGATGGTAATGACATCGACTTAAAAGAATTTGATGCATTTACTTTAGGCGCTACTTTGAAAATTACACCAAAACTTCGTAGTACATTAGGTTATGGTGCAGTCTTCTTTGATGATGCTGTAGGTGAAGAAAATGACGAATTACAGCAAGGCTGGTTAAATGTCATGTATAACCCGGTACAACCAATTACCTTGGGTGCTGAATATGTTTACGGTGAACGTGAAACAGCTGATGGCCAAACAGGTAAAGATAATCGTATTGGTGTAATGGCACGTTATAACTTCTAAGTGCTGAACCAAAAAAGAGGTGGCTTGCCCCCTCTTTTTTTTATTTACCGATTTTTAAAAAAACAATTTTAAATTCAGTTGCTTAAATTTATAGTTAAAAGCAATAAGTTAGACTAATAGCGAATAGCGTTAAAAAAATAAAGATTTTTAGAGAAAAAGATGCATAATGTGCGATTTTTTAAGCTGTATTGTTCAGCTTTTTCTATGAATTAAGATGTATTTGTTGGCTACATGAAGCAATGCATTTTCTATGTTTAGGAGCCTATATGAGATTATCTTTCTATAGTAAGCCTATTCAGAGATTTCAGCCTGACATTACCCTGCCACTGAAGTGTCTGTATTTTATTTTTCACTCCCTCTTTTTCAGGCAGTGCCGGTTGATATGAATTTGAGGAGCGAAGCTGAGTCTTGCGCTCCAGCTCAGATGCTTCTTCGCCAACTCAGAACTTTTTCTGATTTACATTATTCATATTGCAGAGTTTTCCCGTTTATTTAAATTAAACAGAGCAGCCTTATCATAAAAGGTGCTTATATCATCAGGTTTAAATAATCAGAACCGGAAAACAATAAGCATTGACCATATTAAATGGATATTGCCATGGAATTTACTTTTAATGCGTTTTACACCTTAATTGCGGCTGTAATCGTTCTCCTTTTAGGACGTTTTTTAGTTAACAATATTGATTTTCTAAGACGTTACAACATCCCGGAACCTGTCGCGGGCGGTTTGGTCGCTGCGGTAGTGTCTTTAATCGTGCACAATTTCTGGGGCTACAGCATTACCACCAGTAGTGCGCTACAAACCAGTTTTATGCTGATTTTCTTTGCCTCCATCGGTTTAAGTGCCAACTTTGCCAAACTGCGTGAAGGCGGTATTGGTCTGGTGATCTTTCTGATCGCAATTTCACTATTCATCATTGTACAAAACTTTGTCGGGATTAGTCTGGCGACAGTATTGGGCATTGATCCGCTAATTGGTATGATTGCCGGTTCCATTACCTTAACCGGTGGTCACGGGACTGCGGGTGCATGGGGTGAAATCCTTGAGGTTGAACATGGTATTCAGGGGGCTTTGGCCCTGGGGATGGCCAGTGCGACCTTCGGTCTGATTATTGGTGGTATTATTGGTGGGCCATTGGCCAAACTGCTGATCAACCGTTATCAGTTGGCTACACCACGTACCGATGCGCAAATTGAACAGCGTGACAATACGCCAGTTGAACCGGTACCGGGTGAGTTTGTGCCATTTGAATATCCGCATCAGGTGCGTTTAATTACCGCAGACAATGCCATTACCACTTTAGGTTTATTTGCAGCCTGTCTGGCCTTTGCCGAGTTTATGACCGGTTATGCCAAAGGCACGCTGTTTGAGTTGCCAACTTTCGTCTGGGCTTTGGCTGGTGGGGTAATTCTGCGTAACGTATTAGAAGGTATTTTCAAAGTCACTATTTTTGACCGTGCGATTGACGTATTTGGTAACGCTTCATTGTCTTTATATTTGGCGATGGCATTGCTGTCATTGAAATTATGGCAACTGGCAGATCTGGCGGGCCCGCTAATGGTCATTCTAGGCGCGCAAACCATCACCATGGCCTTGTATGCGGCCTTCATTACCTTCCGTGTTATGGGTAAAAACTACGATGCTGCTGTACTGGCTGCGGGTCACTGTGGTTTTGGTATGGGTGCAACACCTACTGCGGTTGCCAACATGCAGGCCGTTACCAATATGTACGGTGCTTCTCATAAAGCCTTCCTGATTGTACCGCTGTGTGGTGCTTTCTTTGTCGACTTGATTAATGCGACTGTCATTCAAGTCATTCTTAAGTTTTTTGTTTAAGTAATTTGAGTGGAAAAGCCTTGTTAAAAGGCTTTTCTTTTTAGGATGACTCAATCAGCAAAGGGTGCGAAAAAATGAATGAACAATTAAATGAAACCCTAATGTCCTGGGTGACGCTTCTAAATACCCCGCTGTGGGATTTTCTGGTGATCTTTCTGGTCGGTGTCGGGATATTTTATACCCTGATCACCGGCGCTGTACAAATTCGCCTGTTCTGGCACAGTATTAAAGCCATGAGGTCGAGCCGTAAAAAAGGCGAAGACAGTTATGGGATTACCCCATTTCAGGCCCTTGTGACCGGTTTGGCCAGTCGGGTCGGGGTCGGTAACGTTGCCGGTGTTGCGATTGCGATTGCGATTGGTGGTCCGGGTGCGGTGTTCTGGATGTGGTTTACCGCATTTTTAGGCATGAGTTCGGCCTTTGTCGAATCTTCACTGGCGCAGCTATTTAAGGTGCGTGATACCAGCAACCATCAGTTCCGTGGTGGTCCGGCCTATTACATTACCCAAGGCCTGAAACAGAAATGGCTGGGTGTAGTATTTGCGGTTGCCCTGATTTTAACTTACGGTTTCGTGTTTAACGCGGTGCAGGCCAACTCGATTATCAGTGCCACATCACATGCCTGGGGCTGGAATCAGGCCAATCTGACTGTTCCAATGGGTGCATTCAGTTTTGAACTGTCCTGGTTGGGTCTGGTTCTGGTTGTCATGACCGCCATGATTATTTTTGGCGGGATTAAACGTATTGCCAAAGTGGCAGAGAAATTTGTCCCGATTATGGCGCTGCTGTATCTGGTGGTGGCATTGTATATCGCCGTGATTAATCTGCCGATTATTCCGGATATTTTCCGCCTGATTTTCAGCAAGGCTTTTGAATTTGATGCCGCTGCCGGTGGTTTCTTTGGGGCGATGGTGTCGATGGCGATGATGATGGGCATCAAGCGTGGTCTGTTCTCCAATGAAGCGGGGATGGGTTCTGCACCAAACGCGGCTGCTGTGTCGGATGTAAAACATCCAGTGAATCAGGGGCTGGTACAGATGCTGGGCGTATTCGTGGACACCTTTATTGTCTGTTCATGTACCGCAATCATCATTTTGTCTTCCGGTTTATATCAGAATGCCGGTTTTGAAGGGGTGACCCTGACCCAGATGGCGCTGGAAAGCCAGATTGGCCATTGGGGTGATGACTTCCTGGCCATTCTCCTGTTTATGTTTGCTTATTCGTCGATTATTGGGAACTACGCCTATGCCGAAGGTAACGTGCAGTTCATTAACAACAACCGCAAGATCATGCTGATTTTCCGTCTGCTGGTGCTGTTTATGGTGTATTTCGGCGCGATTGCCACCGTACCACTGATCTGGTCGATGGCCGATCTGTTTATGGGCGTGATGGCCACCATCAACCTGTTTGCCATTTTACTGCTGACGCCATTTGTGCTGATGTTGCTAAAAGACTTCAAGGCACAACTGAAGCGTGGCGTGAAAGAACCGGAATTTAAACTGGACAATCATCCTAAATTTAAAGACCGGGTTAATTCCGATATTTGGTAATACAAACAGCAACAGCCTCATCATGAGGCTGTTGTTTTATTAATAGCAGGTTATCTTTTAGATGCTTTAGCTTAGCAAAGACAGCAAACCCATATACACGCCAAAGCTACCAATCAGGCTGACCCACACCGGCAGTTTGCTTTTCAGTAAAACAATCACAAACATCACAAACGCCAGATCCAGCACTGATGTTAAATAATCCTGTCCCATATCAACAATGAGCGCGAGCAATAAACCCACCACCGCGGCATTAATACCAATCACCGCATGTTTGATTTTGTCCTGATGCATCAGCCAGGACCAATGCGGCAGGGTAGCAAAAATCAGAAAGAACGAGGGCAGGAAAATGGCGATGGTGGCAATGATCGCGTTCAGCACAGGATAGGCAGTTAAATCCAGAAAATAGCCGACATAGCTGGCAAAGCTGAATAAAGGACCCGGCATGAGCTGGGCAAAGGCATAGCCTAAATCAAACTGCTGGGCTGAGATCATGCCGGTACTGACAAAGTCCTGATGCAGCAGCGGTAAAATAATATGCCCACCACCAAAGACCAGTGCAGCAGACTGATAAAAGCCTAAAAAGCCTTCAGCCAGCAGATTCGGATTGATCCAGTTCAGCGCACCGAGCAGCAGAAATGGACAGATAAATAAGATTAGCCAGAGTGTAGTCGAGCCGAAACTGCGCTGTTCCAGCTGAAAACTCGGCGTGGTATGACTGCCGCTTTGAGGTTGTGCTTTGGCAATCCACATGCCGGCCAGACCAGCCAGCACAATCACCAAAATCTGGTTATATGACAAGGGCAGGAACCAGATCATAAGCGCAGAGACAAGCATCAGCAGGTATTGCCACCAGCTTTTGCAAAAGCTTTGCAGCATTTGCCAGAAGGCCCAGAACACTACCGCCAGTACAATCAGTTGAATGGCATGAAAATACGCCGAACTGATCCATGGAAATAACTGCTGACCGATAAAGGCCAGTAGCGTCATCAGTAAGGCCGAGGGCAAGGTAAAGCCCAGCCAGGCCACCACCGAGCCTAAATAGCCACGTTTTAAATAGCCAATGGCCAGTCCGACCTGACTGCTGGTCGGGCCGGGTAACAGTTGCGCTAAAGCGACGACCTGGGCATAGTCTTCATCTTTGAGCCAGTGCAAACGCTGTACAAAAGTCTGGTGAAAAAACACCAGATGCGCGGCTGGGCCCCCGAAAGACAAGCATCCCAGCTTAAAGAAAATCAGAAAAATCTGTGAATAAGATAAAGAAGACATTGGCTAGAATTTTAAAAAACCCGACTTAAGTTTAAACTGAGCAGATGACAGTTTAACGAATTTAAACAATGCACTGCAGAAAATCTCCTTAGACTACAGCAGGCCTGTCGAGTTCAGATCGAGGAATTCATGTTGAATAAAAATCTTGGCTTTATCAGTGTGATGGGGGCAGTCATGCTGACCTTAGGCGCCTGTCAGCATCTGCCAGAACAGCATCAGCGGGTGTCCTCCCAATTACTGGCGACCTCGGCAATGGCAGAGGCCAGCCAGCAGAACGCACGCATGAGTTTTAAAACGTTGCCGCAATATACCGGACAGGACCCGGTCATTGCCTTGGTACTGGGCAGCGGCGGCGCGCGCGGTTATGCCCATATTGGCGTGATTGAAGTGCTGGAACAAAATGGCATCCGTCCAGATTTTATCGTCGGGACCAGTGCCGGCAGTATAGTCGGGTCGATTTATGCCAGCGGCAAAAGTGCGCATGAGCTGCGTCAGATTGCCCTGAACATGAAAGCCAATGATGTCCGTGACATCAAACTGGATATGAAAGGTTTCTTCGATGGCAAAAAAGTCGAGAACTATGTCAATACGCAGGTCAACCAGTTGCCGTTAGAGCAGCTGCCAATTCCGATGTATGTGGTGGCCACTGAATTAAAACAGGGCAAGAAAGTGGTGTTTAATGCCGGCAATACCGGACAGGCGGTACGGGCGTCGGTGTCAATTCCAAGCATGTTTATTCCAACCCGAATTGCCGATGCCGAATATGTCGATGGTGGACTGGTCAGTCCGGTGCCGGTAAATGTCGCCCGCGAACTGGGTGCGGACATTGTGATTGCGGTCGATATTCTGGCCCAGCCGATGTATACCGAAACCAGCCATGTCTGGGGGCTGTTTAACCAGAATATTAATATCATGCAGAAGCATCTGGCTCAGGAAGAGCTGAAACATGCCGATATTGTGATTCAGCCAGATTTACGCGAAAAAGCACATATTTTTGATGTGCAGGGCCGCGAAGCCACCATGCAGGCCGGTGTGGTCGCCGCCTATGGCAAGCTGGGGCAGATTTCGCAGGTCTATCAGCATAAAGGCTATGCCGATGGTCACCGGATTCAAACCTATAACCTGCAACAAAATACTGTTGATACACATTCGGGGCGCTAGAATGCTGCCGGTTTTTTTCTATAACTTAAGTCGAATAAAAATGGCAAGAATGCTCATATTGCAATTTGCTTTTGGCGTTAATTGCCTGATGTTATTCAATAAAGGTATTTCGATTCATGCTCAAAAGGTTGCGATTAATATTTAAAGTTTATATATAAGTGTATTTTAATTCAGCTATTTAAGTTTACCTATTGTTAATAAAGCTCTTATACTGGCCGCATTAGAATATAATGATTTATCTTAGAAGCTAAAACTGAGCAGGGCATGAGCATGAAGCAATTACACATTGGACAATCTGTACAACTGGCCAACATGGAACAAATTATTTTTACCATTAAAAAAATTAATGCTGATGGTTCCTATGAAATTGAAGCCCAGCTCGATGTACAAAATGTTTTAAATTATGGTCACGTGTCGCCGGAAATGTTGCGTCATATCAACCCGGCTTAAAAGCTCAGGCAGTAAAAAGTCCAATTTTGGGCTGAACTCATCTGCCCGAATGGAAAAAATCCACCTCCTGACGCGCCTGCTGAAATCCTGTTCAAGTGGTGTCGGGATGTGGATAAATAATTGAAAATTCAAGTAATAGCGCAAAACACTATATATTTTTCTAAATAATACCCCAATCACCATAAATAATAATGATGACTTTATTGCCGAATTGAACATTTAATTTGTGTTAAAAACGATATAATAATATTCACATATCCTGTCTTTTATAAGAGCCGAAAACAAGATGTCCCCATTAGATCAGCTTAAACCCATCTTAGAAGATCAATCTGAATTAACCATGTCGGTGTTAATGACGCCAGATATGGCAAACTTTTCCGGTAATGTTCATGGGGGAACAATTCTAAAATTACTGGATCAGGTGGCTTATGCCTGTGCCAGCCGTTATTCAGGCAGCTATGTAGTTACACTTTCGGTAGATAAAGTGAACTTTAAGGAACCAATTCATGTCGGCGAGTTGGTGACGTTCCTGGCCAGTGTAAACCATGTAGGCCGTACTTCCATGGAAATTGGCATTCGCGTCGAAGCGCAGAATATTCAAAAACGCACCGTGCGTCATACCAACAGCTGCTATTTCACCATGGTCGCAGTTGATGAGCAGGGCAAACCCAAACAGGTGCCGGCCTTAAATCTGGACAATGACTGGAAACGCTGCCGTTTTGAAGCGGCAGAACAGCGTAAAGTGGCACGTTTACAGGAAGGTACTCATCCATCTTGCAGTATTTACAAGAAGTCGATTTAAGTCCGACTTTCACTGTGTTGAAGAAAGACCTGAAATTTCAGGTCTTTTTTTATTGCCAAATTTTTTCATACCAGACGGACTTTGTTGCACAAACCTAGCATAGACGGCTTCTTCAGCAATATAATTTCCAAATGAAGAAGCCTACACACAAAATCTACCGCACAACCAATTGGCCCGCATATAACCGAGCTCTCATTAATCGTGGGAATATTGCCATTTGGTTCGATCCAAAAACACAATGG
>NZ_VOXS01000007.1:0-179866 GCF_013420655.1 Acinetobacter sp. Q186-3
TGCTAGATTAAAGCAATTTAGAGGAATTGCCACACGCTATGACAAGCTAAAGCAAAGCTATGAAAATTCTGTTGCCTTAGCTTGTATCTTTATTTGGCTACCATTATGAAATGTCAACAGACCCTAAATTTCGGGCATAAAAAAACCAGCTTGACGCTGGGTAATTTATTGCACCATTTTAAGATCTATTAAAATGGTGCCCGAGGCCAGACTCGAACTGGCACGCTTTGAGGGCGGGGGATTTTAAATCCCCTGTGTCTACCGATTTCACCACTCGGGCATGTGCGCAATAATAGAGGAGGATGGAAAACTTGGCAAGTAAATTTGCTTACAATTGCTTTCTTTTCAAGCAAATCATTGTATTAGCCTAAACTCGAAGCAGGCTGGATGTCGACTGTCATCATTTTTTCATCAAAATGAGATCAAAGCTAAACCTCGGTTTTCTAAGGTAGATCAAATAAAAACAACAGGAAAACCGTATGACAACGCACATGAACCGTCGTGAACTGATTCAAAAAACCATTGCTGGTTTTGGGGCACTGTCTTTGCCACTCAGCTTAACTGCCTGTGGCGATGATGATCCAGAGCATCCATCTCCTGATGCGCCACAAATACAATTTTTACATGGCGTGGCCAGTGGTGACCCATTGGCAGACCGGGTGATTCTATGGACCCGTCTTAGCCCCGAAGATACGGCTATGCGTCTGGAAGTACAGTGGGAAATCGCGACCGATCAGGCGTTTCAGCACATTGTAAATACGGGCAAAGTGCTAACCACACAGGCGCAGGACTTTACCGTCAAAGTTGATGCAGACGGTTTAGAAGCCAATCAGACCTATTTCTACCGTTTCCGCTATGGCGCGCAAAGCTCACTGGTGGGCCAGACCAAAACCTTGCCGCTTGATACTGCTGCTGTAAAGTTTGCGGTCTGTTCCTGCTCCAACTATCCGGCCGGTTATTTCCATGTCTATAAGGAAATGGCCAAGGAAAATCTGGATGTGGTCATCCATCTGGGTGATTATATTTATGAATATGGCGCCGATGGTTATGCCACTGAAGATGCGGAAAAACTGGGACGTACCTTGGCCGCAGATAACAATCAGGAAATTATCCGTTTAGATGATTATCGCAAGCGTTATGCCTTATATCGTGGGGATACCGACTTACAGGCGGTGCATCAGCGCCATCCGTTTATTGTAATCTGGGATGACCACGAGCTAACCAATGACACCTGGATGGAAGGGGCGGAGAATCATCAGGACAACGAAGGTGATTTCTTTGCACGCAAGTTGGCTGCATTGCAGGCCTATTTTGAGTGGATGCCAATTCGTCCGGTCTCTGAAAATGACCATCTGAATATTTACCGCCAGTTCAATTTCGGTCAGCTGGTGCAGTTGAATATGCTGGATACGCGGGTACTAGCACGTCACAAGCAGCTGGATTATGCCCATTATTTAACCGCGACCGGTCTGGATGCCGCCCGATTTAGCGCAGATTTAACTGACACTAACCGTACCTTGCTTGGACGTACTCAGTTTGCCTGGCTGGCCCAGCAGCTGACTCAATCTCAAGCCACCTGGAATGTGCTGGGGCAACAGGTGCTGATGGCGAAAATGCTGATTCCGGCGGAAATCTTGCAGGTGCTCGGGCAAATCACCAGTGGTCATGCAACCGTAGAGACCTTGGCCAATGTCGAGCGGATGCTGGTAGAGCTGGTCACATTGAAAAGCCGTTATTTACAGGGCGATCCCACTTTAACCGCACAGGATAAGGCCCGTATTTTGACCGTGGTGCCGTATAATCTGGATGCTTGGGATGGCTATGCTTACGAGCGTGAAGCACTGTATAGCGTATTGGGTCAACTGGGTAAAAAAGTGGTGGTGCTGGCGGGCGATACTCATAATGCCTGGTCTGCACAGCTGTATGATGCCCAGCAGAACTTTGTCGGGGTGGAGCTGGCCACCAGTTCGGTGTCCTCTCCGGGGATGGAAAAATATCTGCAGATTCCGGCGGCCAAGCTATACGAATTTGAATTTGCCTTTAATACCCTGATTGATGAGCTGAGTTATTGCAACCTGAATCAGCGAGGTTATCTGACCGTCAGCTTTACGGCAGATGAGATGCTGGCCGAGTGGAAATTCGTGAACACGGTCAAAGCAGCAGATTATCAACTGGATGATGCGCGTTATCACCGTCTGCAATACACGCCGGCTCTGGTGGAAATTAAAGACCTGCCGGCCAGTGCTTAAACCCTGTTTCTATAAAAAACCGGGATTGTCCCGGTTTTTTTATTGGCTGATTTCGTTGAGATAACTGTCCAGATCAATAAATTTAATCTGCTGCGCAAACTTGTGTTCAAACTGCATGATTTGCTGATGCAGATTGGCATATTTCATCCGCTGTACCGCCAGGTCTGCATAGCGTGCCGAACTTTTGGGATAAAAGTACATTTTTAGGTGGGTATTACGAAGCTGACGATATGACCAGTACGCTGCACGGCGAATCTGCTGCAAACAGTATTGCTGTTCTGGTGTAGCCTCATGACGAAACAGGTTTTCTTTATAAAAACGTACAAAGCCAAAACTCAGGGCAAAAAAGAACAGTATCCCTTGCAATAGCACGCTTTGCCAGTAATAGACATTCAGTGCCTGCACTAAAATCACGATCGCCAGTTTGATTGGGGTATGGCGGAGCATGCGATATAAGGCCGCTGCACTGTGTTTGAGTTGGTAAATCACATAGGGTGTCGTGAGCATCAACAGCAACATGAGCGCTAAAATTGCCATACTTTTGCTTTGTGCGGCATCAAACTGTGGCAAGTGCTGCTGAATCACATCTGCAAGGACCATCGACAGCGGAATAAAAATCAGCAGGGCCAGCACCCAGGGGAGGATTTCTTTCCACTCATCCAGCATGCCTTTGATTTTTATTGCGCCATACAGCAGAAAATTGCGTTTAAATGCAGCCGGATGGTGTTGTTGTAGCTGTTGTAGAAAAAGCAGGGGCTGTTGTGGGGTCATGGACAGGGTCAACGCAGAAGCTAAATTGCAGGCATAAAAAAACCAGCTTGACGCTGGATTCTTTACTGCACCATTTTAAGATCTGTTAAAATGGTGCCCGAGGCCAGACTCGAACTGGCACGCTTTGAGGGCGGGGGATTTTAAATCCCCTGTGTCTACCGATTTCACCACTCGGGCATTTTTACCAAGATTGGAGGCGGAGGTCGGAATCGAACCGGCGTCCACGGAGTTGCAGTCCGCTGCATGACCACTCTGCCACCCCGCCACGTCTTGGTGATGCACATATTAGCAAGCTCTGGGAAAAAAACAATACTATAAATCGCGCATATGCACATAAATTCGGCATATGAAAGAAAATTGCCTAAATTATCATGTATTATTTGCAAAATTGATTCCTATCAACATTTGGAGATGTGCCGTGGCATTAGTTTTGGATGGTCGTGCATTAGCAAAGCAAATTGAAGCTGACTTGTTAACACGCGTAGAAGCATTAAAGGCGAAAACAGGTCGTACCCCAATTCTGGCGACTATTTTGGTAGGTGACGACGGTGCATCTGCAACTTATGTACGTATGAAAGGGAATGCCTGCCGCCGTGTCGGTATGGACTCTTTAAAAATCGAGCTTCCACAGGAAACCACCACTGAGCAGTTACTGGCTGAAATTGAAAAACTCAATGCCAATCCTGATGTACACGGTATCCTGTTACAGCATCCGGTACCGGCACAAATTGATGAGCGTGCCTGCTTCGATGCCATTTCACTTGAAAAAGATGTCGATGGTGTGACTTGTTTGGGTTATGGTCGTATGGCGATGGGTGAAGCGGCCTATGGTTCGGCAACACCAGCGGGCATCATGACTATTCTGAAAGAAAACAACATCGAAATCGCGGGTAAACATGCAGTGGTGGTTGGTCGTTCGGCTATTCTGGGTAAACCAATGTCGGCGATGCTGCTAGAAGCCAATGCAACTGTAACCACCTGTCACTCACGCACACAAAACCTGGCTGAATTCGTGAAGCAGGCAGACATTATTGTGGGCGCAGTTGGTAAAGCTGAACTGATTCAGAAAGACTGGATTAAGCCAGGTGCAGTGGTCGTTGATGCGGGCTTCCACCCACGTGAAGGCGGTGGTGTTGGTGATATCCAACTCGTTGGTATCGAAGACATCGCTTCTGCTTACACACCAGTGCCAGGTGGTGTTGGTCCGATGACGATTACAACCTTGATTCGTCAAACCGTAGAAGCGGCTGAGAAGGCTTTGGGTTAATCAAATCCTCCCTAACCCTCCACTTGCGCTAGATTTAAAAGCAGTGCTTTAAATCTTGCTCAGGAGAGGGAAAATTCATTGTAAAAATAATGGATACTCCTTCTCTTGCGCCGTATACGGCTCAGGGAGAAGGTTGGGATGAGGGTAAAACCTCTAACATCAGATTTTTGCTGAAATACATAAAGAATAAAAAACCAATGAGCTGCACCTTTCAATTTCCTAAAGCCCCTGAACATCTATTAAGTGCTTTGCATGATGTGATTCCACATTGTGAACTGCAGGCACAGCAATTGCCTGAAACACCGATTTCACTTTGGTTGATTCCGCCGGTTTTTCCCACCGATAAACTCGATGATGAAGTCATCCGCCGGATCTGGAATGATACGCCGTACTGGATTTTCTGCTGGGCCTCAGGATTGGCCATGGCGCAGTGGTTGCTGGCTGAACCACATCATGTGAAAAATAAAGTGGTGCTGGATTTTGGCGCAGGTTCAGGTGTGGTGGCGATTGCTGCCAAAATGGCAGGTGCCAAGCGGGTGATCTGCTGTGATATTGATCAGGTCAGTCTGGATGCCTGTCGGGCCAATGCCGAACTTAATGGCGTCGAGCTGGAATATCTGGATGATCTCTACAAAGCCGAGCAGGTTGATGTACTACTCGCAGCGGATGTGCTATACGATCAATGCAACCGTTTTTTCCTGGATGAGTTTTTAAAATTTGCCCCAGAAGTGTGGGTGGCGGACAGCCGAGTGAAAAACTTTAGCCATCCCAAATATGAAAAGCTGGATGAGCGTAGTGCCACCACTTGGCCCGATTTAGATGAGTCGCCCGAATTTCGTAATGTCAGTTTTTATAAGACGCTGTAAACAGCGTCTTTTTTTATTGGCTTGCAGAAGCTTAAGAGCAGGTATAGCGCACCACAGTTAAAGTGCTTGGGCGGGCAGTGAGGGCATCACGTGTGGCCGGATTTTCACTGCTGTGCAGGCCAGGGGTATTCGACAGGCTGAAGGTGGCACGGGTATCGCCAATTTGACGTCCTGGAGCAGTAAGATTATTACCGGCCGCCGGGTTGGCAATTTCATTGACGCTGAGAATATTTAATTTAAAGACTTTATTGCTGGCCAGCACTTTCTGGCAGGCACGTTGTAGGCGCTGTTCATCTAATTGCTGATTGTTGCGTGTTGCAAGGGTGTAAGCCAGGGTGGCTGTGCTGTCAGTGCGGCTTTCGATCTGATAACCGACATTGCCATTAAATTCGCGTGGCCCACTCTGGCAGGCAGTGAGCAGGGTAACCGTACAGGCAAGTCCTAAAAGTTTATAAGTATTGTGCATTGCTATTATGGCTCATGATCTCTAATTTATACTTTCAAGTATGCCATAAAAGCCTGACCTGGGGACGACTGCTTTCCTCAATGATGTGTTGAAATTTATTGCCGGTAAAATGTAGCGTGTATAGGCAGGCAATAAAAAAGGCCGCTTTCGCGACCTCTTTCATGTTAATCAGCAATTAAGCAGATTTAACCGCTTCTAAAAGCTCGGCTTGACGTTTTTTCAATGCTTCTGGTAAACGCTCACCCAGTTTATTGAATAACTCAGTGTGGCTTTCCAGTTCTTTGATCCATTGATCTTTGTCTTGTGCTGTCACAGTTTCAAATTGCTCTTTAGAGAAATCTAAACCAGTCCAGTTCAGCTGTTCGTAAGTTGGAACGCGGCCAATTGGAGTGTCTACAGCATCTGCACGACCTTCACAACGGTCAATGATCCACTCAAGTACACGCATGTTTTGACCGAAACCAGGCCATACGAAGTTGCCTTCAGCATCACGACGGAACCAGTTCACGTTGTAGATACCAGGCAGTTTGTTACCTGCAGCTTCAGCTTTCGCACCCACTTTCTCACCCATTTCTAACCAGTGAGAGAAGTAGTCCGCCATGTTGTAACCCGCGAATGGCAGCATTGCGAATGGGTCACGACGAACGATACCTTGTTGACCAACCGCAGCAGCAGTGGTTTCAGAACCCATGGTTGCCGCTTTATACACGCCATCAACCCAGTCAAATGCTTCTGAAATTAGAGGCACTGTGTCTGCACGGCGACCACCAAAGATGAATGCAGAGATTGGAACACCTGCTGGATTTTCCCAGTCAGCATCAATTGAAGGACATTGACCTGCAGATACGGTGAAACGCGCGTTTGGATGCGCTGCTTTTTCTTCACCAGTGTGTGGTTGACCTTTCCAGTTGGTCAGGTTGGCAGGTGCTTCTTTAGAAAGACCTTCCCACCATACTTCGCCGTTGTCTGTTACAGCAACGTTGGTATAGATCACGTCTTTGTGCAGCGTCGCCATACAGTTCGGGTTAGTTTTGGTGTTTGTACCAGGTGCTACACCGAAGAAACCAGCTTCAGGGTTGATTGCGTATAGGCGACCATCTTCACCTGGTTTGATCCAGGCAATATCGTCACCTACAGTTTCAATCTTCCAGCCTTCATAACCTGCTGGTGGAATCAGCATCGCGAAGTTGGTTTTACCACATGCAGATGGGAATGCCGCTGCGATGTAGTGTTTTTCGCCTTGAGGATTGGTTACGCCAAGAATTAGCATGTGTTCAGCTAACCAGCCTTGTTGACGACCCATGAACGATGCAATACGTAATGCCAGGCATTTTTTACCTAACAATGCGTTACCGCCGTAACCTGAACCGTAAGACCAGATTTCACGTGTTTCTGGATAGTGCACGATGTATTTTTCTTTGTTGCAAGGCCATGCAACATCTTTTTCACCTTCGGCAAGCGGAGCGCCTACAGTGTGTACACATGGAACGAATTCGCCATCTGTACCTAATACGTCATAAACAGCTTTACCCATACGAGCCATTTTAGACATGCTGACTGCAACATAAGGAGAGTCAGTTAACTCGATCCCGATGTGTGCAATGTGTGAACCGAGTGGACCCATTGAGAATGGAACCACATACAGCGTACGACCTGCCATTGAACCGTCAAATAAACCGTTCAATTTTTCGCGCATTACTGCAGGCGCTTCCCAGTTGTTGGTCGCACCGGCATCTTCCTGGTTTTCAGAGCAGATGTAAGTACGGTCTTCAACACGAGCTACGTCAGAAGGATCAGAGTTTGCAAGATAAGAACCAGGGTGAGTTTCTTGGTTAAGCGCTTGCATTGTGCCGTTAGCGATCATCAAGTCGATATAACGTTGATATTCTTCTGCGCTACCGTCACACCATTCAATTTTTGCTGGTTTTGTTAATTTAGCAATCTCTTCCACCCAAGCAATAAGCTTAGGGTGACGAACGAATTCTGGTGCGTTCACTTGGGTCATGGTGAGGCCTATCTAAAATGTGTACAAACTGTTGTACAAAGTACAATCTGAGAGACGAAATGAACCGCTCAGATGAAATATGAAAAAAAAGTGGCTGTATTAAAGCACAAAATGACGAAAAAAATAAGACTAAAGGACTAAAGGAATTATTTTGGTAGTTAATGCAATCTAAATAATAAGTTTATAAAAAACAAAAAGATAATGTTTAAATAAAAGGTGGTCTTATTTATTTTTTATATTTATGTATATTATTTAATTTACTTATTTCCTTTTAAAACAATAATTTATATCTAAATTTTTTCTGAGAATCATTATTGATTAAATAAATGGTGATAATTCGATTTTTACATAAAGGTGCTTTAAATTTCCACTTAATTGGCTGAAATTAGAACAAATGCTTTAAAGATGTGGACAAAATGTCTGAACAATTCAAGCCATTGTCTATTGTATATAACAAAAAATCAGGCTTTCATGCGACCCATAAAACCGAGGTGTATGAAGAGCTGATCCAGATTTTTTCCCAATACGGTTTTGAAATCCAGTCCTTTGATATTGAACAGTATGCCAGTTTTGATGAATTAATGGCGCAGGTATTTTTACGTCATCAGGACCCGGACAATTATGGCGTGGTGGTGGCCGCAGGGGGCGATGGCACCTTGAATGCTGTGGCGGCCAAACTAATTCATACCGATATTCCCATGGGCATTTTACCTTTAGGTACCTTTAACTATGTGGCCCGCGTATTTGATATTCCGGTGGATATTATTCAGGCAGCGCATGTGATTGCAACCGGCCGGCCACGCAAGGCACATATCGCGCGGATCAATGAACACATCTATTTAAACAATGCCAGCTTGGGGCTATATCCTTTATTTATCCAGAAACGGGAGCTGTATAACCGCTATCTGGGTCGCTTTCCTTTACATGCCTATACCTCCGGTCTGGATGTGCTGATTCGTCATCGCAAGGAACTGAAATTAAAAGTTGAAGTGGATGGCCAGCTGTTTCCGGTGAAAACTCCGTTGGTATTTTTTGGCAATAACCAGCTGCAATTGTCGGAGATGAATTTGCGTATTGCTGCAGCGGTGGCACAGGGCAAGGTGGCTGGCATTGTGGTGGCGAAAAGCGATAAGTTGACCTTGTTTAAAATTTTATGGCAGCTGGTGAAAGGGGAAATTGAACAAGCGCCCGATGTATATACTTTTGCTGCAGATCAGGTGGTGATTCATGCACAACTAAAAACCATGCAGGTGGCCATTGATGGTGAAATTGTCCGGATGCGACCACCGCTAAAAGTCACAGTGGAAAAAAATGCCTTAAATATGATGGTGCCTTATGATTCTGCATCTGTCTGACTTGCATTTTGGCACCGAAAAGCCGGTCTGCATGGCAGCCATCCGGCAATTTTGCCTGGAGCATCAGGCTGAAGCGATAGTGGTCAGTGGTGATTTAACCCAGCGTGCGCGTTTTAAACAGTTTTATGACTGTAAGCAGTTTCTCGACAGCCTGGAGCGGCCGTATCTGGTGGTGCCGGGCAATCATGATATTCCGCTGTTTGATTTATGGACCCGTTTTGTCAATCCATTTGCGCGTTATCAGCTGTTTTTTGGCAAGATGGAAACTGTGCTGGAAACCGAGCATTTTTTTCTGATTGGTTTAAACAGTATCCGGCGGCGTTACCATACCCGCGGGCATATTTCGCTGGCGCAAATCCAGCTGGTCGATCAGATTCTGGCCGCGGCGCCGGCGCATAAAATCAAGCTGATTGCTGCGCATCAACCGTTTTATACCCCGCCGGATGATCCGCATGGGGTAAAAGACTGTCCAATGCTTGGCAAAATGGCGCTGGAAAGCTGGAGTCAGCATGGCCTGTTCGGGCTGTTGCATGGTCATCTGCATCAGTCCGCAGTCTATGATTTAAACCAGATTTATCATTTGCAGGCCAGTCATCCGGTGCTGGATATTCATGCCGGCACGGCGCTGTCTTATCGTCTGCATCATCGTTTTAATAACAGCTTTAATGTGATTCATGACAGCGGTGAAATTCAGGCCTATTTTTTTAATGAACGCACACAAAAATTTGAACCGTATTAGAAATATGGGGAATAAAGCGACAGTGGTCTGATGGCTGGCGAAAAAAAAGACAAAAAACAGATTTTTTTTCATTTTTCCCCTTGAAGCGTTTTTTTCCATCCCCACAAAAGTGACATCTAAAATTCATTTTGATGATGACCAAAGGAATAAATAAGTCGTCATCAGTTATCTAACGAAGACTTAGTCTGATGGAGTTATTTATGAGCAACATTCGTCCATTACATGACCGTGTAGTAATTCGTCGTGTCGAAGAAGAAACAAAAACTGCTGGCGGCATTTTATTGCCAGGTTCTGCTGCTGAAAAACCTGCTCAGGGTGAAATCATTGCAGTTGGTAATGGTCAAATCACAGACAATGGCGTACGTGCATTAGATGTGAAAGTTGGCGATAAAGTATTGTTTGGTACCTATGCCGGCACCACTGTAAAAGTAGACGGTGAAGAACTGCTTATTATGAAAGAGTCTGACATTTTAGCTGTTTTAGAAGGCTAATTTCTCACTAACTCAATGGTTATCAGATTTAGTTAAGATTTAAAATTGGAGTAAATCATGTCAGCTAAAGACGTAAAATTTGGTGATTCAGCTCGTAGCAAAATGATTGCGGGTGTCAACATTCTTGCAGATGCAGTGAAAGTAACGTTAGGTCCTAAAGGCCGTAACGTGGTGATCGACCGTTCTTTCGGCGCACCGCACATCACTAAAGATGGTGTTTCTGTTGCGAAAGAAATCACGTTAAAAGACAAGTTCGAGAACATGGGTGCGCAACTGGTTCGTGAAGTGTCTTCTAAAACCAATGACATTGCAGGTGACGGTACCACAACTGCAACTGTATTGGCGCAAGCCATCCTGAACGAAGGCATCAAGTCAGTGACTGCGGGTATGAACCCAATGGACTTGAAACGCGGTATCGACATCGCGGTGAAAACTTTAGTGGCTGAAATCAAATCAACTGCACAACCTGCATCTGATTCGAAAGCAATTGAACAAGTCGGTTCGATCTCTGCAAACTCTGACACCACTGTAGGTGCTTTAATTGCACAAGCAATGGAAAAAGTGGGCAAAGAAGGCGTAATCACTGTTGAAGAAGGTTCAGGCTTTGAAGATGCGCTTGACGTTGTAGAGGGTATGCAGTTTGACCGTGGTTATATCTCTCCATACTTCGCCAACAAACAAGATACATTGACTGCTGAACTTGAAAACCCTTTCATCCTGCTGGTAGACAAGAAAGTCAGCAACATCCGTGAACTGATTACGGTTCTTGAAGCGGTTGCAAAAACAGGTAAGCCACTATTAATTATCGCTGAAGATGTTGAAGGTGAAGCGCTTGCGACGCTTGTTGTGAACAATATGCGCGGCATCATCAAAGTATGTGCGGTGAAAGCACCTGGTTTCGGTGACCGTCGTAAAGCAATGCTGCAAGACATCGCGATCTTGACTGGCGGTACTGTGATTTCTGAAGAAATCGGTATGCAGTTAGACCAAACAACGCTTGAACACTTAGGTACTGCACACAAAGTAACTGTATCTAAAGAAAACACCGTGATTGTGGATGGTGCGGGTAACGCAGGCCAAATCGCTGAGCGTGTTCAACAAATCCGTGCGCAAATCGAAGAATCGACTTCTGAATACGATAAAGAAAAACTTCAAGAACGCGTTGCTAAATTGGCAGGCGGTGTAGCAGTGATCAAGATCGGTGCTGCAACTGAAGTTGAAATGAAAGAGAAAAAAGACCGCGTAGACGACGCGCTTCATGCAACTCGCGCTGCAGTTGAAGAAGGTGTGGTTGCTGGTGGTGGTGTTGCACTGGTACGTGCTGCCAAAGCACTTGACGGTGTAACAGGGGCCAACGATGACCAAAACGTAGGGATCAACATCCTGCGCCGTGCAATCGAAGCGCCGCTTCGTCAAATCGTGGCAAACGCAGGTGATGAACCATCTGTTGTGATCAACGCTGTGAAAAATGGTGAAGGTAACTTCGGTTATAACGCTGCAACTGGTGAATACGGCGACATGCTTGAAATGGGTATTCTTGACCCAGCGAAAGTAACCCGTTCTGCACTTGAGCATGCTGCATCTGTTGCGGGCTTAATGCTCACAACTGAGTGCATGATCACTGAAATCCCAGAAGAAAAACCAGCAATGCCTGACATGGGCGGCATGGGTGGTATGGGCGGCATGATGTAATACATCTGCTGGTCATTCGATCATAAAAATCCCCGCAATTGCGGGGATTTTTTTATATGCAGGTCAATAAAAAACACAATGCAGTAAAACTAAACTTAATGCATAAAAAAGTAAGAAATAGATAAATGGTTCAAAAATAATTAAATGTATGATGAGCTTTTGTATTAAATTGGTAGGGCTTAATGATTAAGCTGGGGGAGAGATGAAAGAACAAGAACACCAGATCATTGGGTTAATTTATGATGCCGCGATGGATACGCGTTTATGGCCGCAAGTAATTGAAGCCATTGTGCACTACACCAACAGTAAAACCGCGATTTTTACCGCTTTGGACCAATTGAGTCCAAGTTATGACTTTGTGCATACTTATAATATTCCGCAAGCCTGTATTGATGCCTATCAGGACGAACGGATTAAAGTCATTGATATGAAACTGCATGCGCCGTTATGGCAGCAAATCGGGGTGGGGGATACTATTGAACAAAACTTGCAGTCCTATGGCCAGATGCCAGGCACAGATGAATATATCTTTTATGAGCGCTGTCTGGAACCGACCGGGATTTGTCATATCGCAGCTGTTTTACTTGATCAGGGGCAACATCGTTGGGCGGTCTTGGGTATTCACCGGGCGCCCGATGCTCAGCCTTATAGTCCGGAAGAGCATGAATTTCTTAAGCGGATAGGTAAGCATTTACGCCGGGCACTACAAATTCATCGGCAGCTTTGTCAGGCCAAGCAGCAGAAACTGGCTTTAGGCCATATTTTAGATCACTTAAAAACGGGCGTGCTGCTACTCGATCAGCAGTCCTGTTTGATCTATTCTAATAAAAAGGCTCAAGCAATTCTTAATCGCTCCAGCCTGATTGAGCTGGACCGTTATAATCATTTAAAAGTGGGCCGCGGCTTTCAGGCCAAACTCGATCAGCTCATTGAGGGGGCAGGTTCGAATTTAAGTCAATGGAACAAAGAGCCGGGTGGGGTTATGGCCTTGTCTGCTCCAGATCAGACGACATTAATGCTCACCATTATTCCTTTTAATTTAAGCCAGCTAAAGAATACTGAAGGACTACCAGAACAGGCCTATATCGCTGTTTTTGTGACTGAAACCGAGCAAAAATATTATTTAGCTGCAGATTTTTTAAAACAGCAATATCACTTGTCAAACCGGGAAATTGAGTTATGCGAGTTATTTATTAATGAGCATGATTTAGAAAAGATCGCTGAATATTGTCAGCTCAGTTTAAGTACCGTTCGAACCTATTTTAAAAATATTTATGCAAAAACCCAGTGTAATTCACAGGCCGAGTTAATTCATTTACTGATGGGCATTACCGTAAATTTTGAGCATATCGTATAGGCTGTTTTGTTTGAGAGTAGAAAAAAGACGCATGCCGCGTCTTTTTTAATATATGAGAATTTTTACTGTTTTAAAAACAGGTCTGCAGCCTGACGTCCTAGTCCAGGATCATCTGTAAAGACACCATCAACACC
Organism: Acinetobacter sp. Q186-3; assembly: GCF_013420655.1. Classification (NCBI taxonomy): domain Bacteria; kingdom Pseudomonadati; phylum Pseudomonadota; class Gammaproteobacteria; order Moraxellales; family Moraxellaceae; genus Acinetobacter; species Acinetobacter sp. Q186-3. The sequence goes on from NZ_VOXS01000007.1 coordinate 13,393, forward strand.
GGCTTTAAAGAAGATTTCAAACTCGGCCAACGCCCCTGTTTCACACTTCTCAGCAGGATTTGGACTACAATCGAGGCGATCAGGTAAAAATTCATTTTCTGGGCGCAAGGTATAAGGATGTACTTTCAGGCCCTGTGCATGTGCCAGACTCACAAAATTGGTGATTACTCCCTGATTACTGACGATATAGGTTTTACTTGGTCCCACACCATCAGCATATTGCGCAACCGTTTTAAGTCCTTCTGCACTGGCCAATTGACCATAAGTAGTCCCCAGACCTGCTTTTAGTGCATCAGCAGGCTGAGAACTCTGTCCGCTGTAGAGCTGAATGATTTTTGCATGTTGCAAGGTGTTTAAACGATCTAGCTGACTGCGTAGATATTGCAGATTTTTAACTTCAAAAGATTGTAGATAGACCGGGGCAATACTTCGCGAATATTCATATTTCGCCAAGCTACTCAATAAACGGTCTTCCATGGCCAGATTTAAATCCTGGAAATAGGTTGGGTGTTTAGTCTCAATATACAGCCCAATAATTTTTCCTGTTTTTTGATAGTGCTGATCAGCCAGTTCAATAATTTCTTCTATCGTCGGCACTAAAAACTGATCATTATATTGAGTGTTTTGTGGGCGAATATCTGGAATACGTTCGCGGGCTTTCAGCTGCTTCAGTTCACTTAAGGTGAAGTCTTCGGTAAACCAGCCTGTTAAGCTGACTCCATCAATGATTTTGGTGGTTTTACGATCTGCAAATTGTGGCAGTTCACTGACATTGGTCGTACCGCCAATTTCATTTTCATGACGAGCAACCAAATAACCATCTTTGGTTGGAACCAGATCAGGCTCAATAAAATCTGCACCATCCTCAATGGCTTTTTGATAAGCCTCCAAGGTATGTTCAGGACGCAAGGCGCTAGCGCCTCGATGTCCGACAATAATAATTTCAGGTTCAACATAGGCCGGTGGTGTCGGCGTTGGAGTGGGATTATGCGTTTGATTATCACGATCATCACTATTACAAGCAGTTAAAGTGAGAATGCTGGTCAGTATCAGTGTTTTTCTTAGCATGTGGTCCTCTGATGATGCTGTTATTTTATTTGACGCATGCGTAGTGTTGAAGGAAAAACTTGCATTCTCATGACAGGTTGCAAAATAGCGACAATGTAAATGATGCTAGAGCAAGATAAATCTTTTATCTCCACATTTTCTCCTTATTTTTCGTTCAGCACATCTTTATGTAATATTTTCTTGTATTTTTGGCTTTAGTCACTGAATATCAATATAAATTTGCTAGGGTAAAGCGCCTTCAGAAGTGCTCAACCAAATCTTGGCTCAACCCCATCATGTGACCAAATCTATGCTGTCAAAATTTTTTATTGAACGTCCTATTTTTGCTGGAGTCCTGGCCATTATTGTCATGGCGTTTGGTATTTTTTCCATTTTAGGTTTGCCGGTCGAGCGTTATCCAGATATTGCACCACCCCGCATTACCGTGAGTGCCACTTATACTGGAGCTTCGGCAGAAACAGTGGAGGAGAGCGTGACCCAGGTGCTGGAGCAGCAGATTCGAGGGCTAGATCATCTGCTGTATTTTAGCTCGAGCAGTGATTCTTCGGGGCGCAGCCGTATCAGTATCAGTTTTGAAAATGGCACAGACCCAGATACCGCACAGGTACAGGTGCAAAATGCGATTAACAGCGCCATTAACCGTTTGCCTGAAGATGTACAGCGCCAAGGCGTGAATGTGTTCAAATCTCTGGGTGATACCCATATGGTCATCGGGTTGTATGACAGCGCTGGTCACAGTTCCAATATTGAACTGTCCGATTATATGATGACCCATCTGGAACAGGATCTGGCGCGTATTGAAGGCGTGGGTGAGGTGGATGTCTTCGGTTCGCAATATGCCATGCGAATCTGGTTGAATCCTTTAAAACTGAAACAGTATGCCTTAATGCCAAGCGATATTCGGGCCGCTGTTGAAGCCCAGAATACCCAGGTGGCAGCCGGCAGTATTGGCGATTTACCCACCGCAACCGATCAGTATTTAAATGCCAAAGTCACCTCCGGTTCACGTTTAAAAACTGTCGAAGAATTTGAAAATGTAATTTTAAAGTCGGCTCAGGATGGCAGTTTTGTCTATTTAAAAGATGTGGCGCGGGTTGAGCTGGGCGCAGAAAATTATCAGTCCTTTAATACTATTAACGGCTATCCTTCTGCTGCGTTGGGCATCTCCCTGGCCTCTGGTGCCAATGCACTGGCGACCTCGGCTTTAATCCAGCAGGAAATTGATCATCTCTCCAAACAGTTGCCTGAAGGCTACAAGATTGTCTATCCACGCGATAACACGCCGTTTGTGAAAGAGTCGATGAAAGAGGTGGTCAAAACCCTTATCGAGGCGATTATTCTGGTGGTGATCGTGATGTTCCTGTTTTTACAGAACTGGCGTGCCACCTTAATTCCGACCATCACTGTACCGGTGGTGATTTTAGGTACCCTGACAGTGCTGTATGTGCTGGGCATGACCATCAATACCTTAACTCTTTTTGCATTGGTACTGGCGATTGGTCTGCTGGTCGATGATGCGATTGTGGTCGTAGAAAATGTTGAGCGTTTGATGCATGAGCAGCAGCTTTCAGCCAAACAGGCGGCAATCCAGTCGATGCAGGAAATTAGCGGGGCACTGGTCGGGATTACCTTGGTACTGACCGCGGTGTTTATTCCGATGGCATTTTTTGGTGGCTCGACCGGGGTCATCTACCGTCAGTTTTCCATCACCCTGGTGGCCGCGATGTCCTTATCTTTGCTGGTGGCACTGATTTTAACCCCGGCCTTATGTGCCTTAATTTTAAAGCCAAAGCAGAAAACCGCCCGATGGGCCGCCTGGTTTAATCAGAAACTGGAAAATCTGAAACAGCATTATCTGCGTTCTTCAAGCTGGACCCTGCAACATCGCACCATCTGTCTGGTGATTTTTGTGGCTTTAATCGGGGTATTTGCCTTGTTCTATCGAGCCTTGCCGACCAGCTTTATTCCAAGTGAAGATCAGGGCATGCTCACGGTACAATTTAAATTGCAAGAAGGCGCGCCCCTGTCAAAAAGCCGTGAAGTTGGGGAAACGATTCGTGCCTATTTTATTGCACAGGAACAGGCCAATGTTGATCTGGTGATGATTCGCTATGGCCGTAATTTCTCAGGTACTGGTCAGAACTTGGGGCAGGGCTTTATTGCGCTGAAACACTGGGATGATCGTCCGGGCAGTGACAATGCTGCGCAGGCAATTCGTGAGCGGGCCATGCAGCATTTCCAGCGTCATCCAGATGCGCAGATTATGATTGGGATGCCGGCCTCGGTGCGCGGTTTAGGCCAGACCGATGGCCTGCAGTTTTGGCTGCGAGATTTAAATGGGCAGGGCCGTGATTATCTGGAGCAGCAATTCCAGAGCCTGCGCAGTCAGGCCGACCGTTATTCCAGCTTTGCCAATCTGGATAAAAAATCCAATCCGGAAAAAGCCGAGCTGAATGTCAATATTCATCAGAAACAGGCCATGGCCAATGGCCTGAGCCAAGGCGCGATTAACAGCACCTTGTCGGCGGCATGGGGCGGCAGTTATATCAATGACTTTATTGATCGTGGCCGGATTAAACGGGTGATTATGCAGGGTGATGCCGAGTTCCGTGCCACCCCGGAAGATTTGCAGGCCTGGTCGGTCCGTAATGCCAACGGGCAGATGGTGCCGTTTGGTAATTTCTCTACCCTGAGCTGGGGCGGCGGACCAGAAGTGGTGAACCGGTTTATGGGCTATACCGCACTGGAAATGGAAGCCGATACCGCAGCCGGTGCCAGCTCTGGTCAGGCCATGCAGGATATTCAGCAGCTGGTTGACCAGCAGGACGGTGTTGATCTGGCCTGGAGCGGCTTGTCCTTTGAAGAAAAGCAGTCCAGCAATCAGGCTTTATTGCTGTATCTGGTATCAATTGGTTTTATCTTCCTGTGTCTGGCAGCGCTGTATGAAAGCTGGACCATTCCAACTGCGGTGATGAGCGCGATTCCACTGGGTATTGGTGGTAATATCTTGTTCAGCTACCTGGCCGGGTTCCCGAATGATATCTATTTCCAGATTGCACTGCTGACCACCATCGGCCTGTCCTGTAAAAATGCGATTCTGATTGTCGAGTTTGCTTCGATGGCGCAGCAGCAGGGGCGCAGCGCCGTGGAAGCCGCACTGGAAGGAGCGAGTCTGCGTTTACGTCCTATTCTGATGACCTCGCTGGCCTTTGGGGCCGGGGTCATTCCGCTGGTATTTGCCTTTGGGGCCGGTGCGGTCAGCCGTCAGGAAATTGGCGTGAGTGTGCTGGGTGGGGTGATTTTCGGTACGGTTCTGGTGCTGATCTTTATTCCCTTTATGTATGTACTGGTGCGTTCGATCTTTAAACTGAAACAGGCCTGATCCGCCGGGTTTATACAGAGAAAAATGCTGCTGCTTCAGGGACACTGCGGCAGCACGCAGATGCAGTGCAAATCACTTTACATTTTAAAAAATAACCAAGAATAATGATGAGAGTTTATGCTGAATCCTTTTGAACTTCAGGCACTGGAACAGGCCATTTTGCAGCAGCATCCAGAGCGGGTACAGACCCTGATTGCGCATATGAATCCGGCCGATTTGGCGGTCTGGATTGAACAGCTGTCGCTGCAAGCGCAGGTTCGATTGATTCCCACCCTGGAGCAGGCCGCGCTGATCTTTGAGTTTTTGCCAAAAACTGTGCAGGCGCAAATTGCCGAACAGCTGGACCCAGCCGATTTGTTGCAGCTGATGAGTGCCATGCATTCAGATGACCGGACCGACCTGTTTAAAGGTTTGAGTCCGACGCTACAGCCGTGGATTCTGGCCGAGCTGGCCCCGGAAAAACGTCAGCAAATTCAGCAGCTGGCGGCTTACCCGGAAGAATCTGCGGGGGCGATCATGAGTTCGGATTTTGTGACTTTATCCCCAGAGCTGACGATCCAGCAGGCGATTGAACAGTTGCGTCAGGTGGCGGCAGACCGGGAAACCCTGTACCTGATTTATATTGTCGATGCGCTACAGCATCTACTCGGTGTGGTGTCCTTGCGGCAGATTATTCAGGCCGCGCCAGAGGTACAGCTGCAGCATCTCATGACCACGGATCTGGTGATGGGCCAGGTCGATGAAGATCAGGAACAGATTGCCTGGAAGCTGGCGCATTATGATTTTCTGGCCTTGCCGATTGTTGATCAGGCGCAGCGTCTGGTCGGGATTGTCACCTATGATGATGCCATGGACATTGTCGAGGCCGAAACTACTGAAGATATTTTAAAATCCGGTGCGATTGAATCCTTGCCCAACCTGAGCCTGAAAAATGCACCAATTTTATCTTTATATCGCCAGCGCGTGTTCTGGCTGGTATTTCTGGTGTTTGGCAGTTTGCTGTCCGGTTTTGGGATTGCCCATTTTGAAGAGATTATTGCCGCGCATATTGTGCTGGTGTTCTTCTTGCCCTTGCTGGTCGGTAGTGGCGGGAATGCCGGGGCGCAATCGGCGACCTTAATGGTCCGTGCTTTAGCCACCGGCGATGTGCATTTTCGTGACTGGTTCTATCTGCTCGGGCGGGAAAGTCTGGTGGCGCTTTGTTTAGGTGGCACCATGGCACTGGCCGTGTCGGTACTGGGTTATGTGCGTGGCGATTTGATGGTGGCGGTGGTGTTGGCCTTAAGTATGCTGGGCATTGTGCTGATGGGCTGTCTGGTTGGCATGAGCCTGCCGTTTATTCTCAATAAGCTGAAACTGGACCCGGCCAGTGCGTCGGCACCTCTGGTGACCTCAATTTGCGATGCCAGCGGGGTGGTGGTTTATCTGTTTATTGCCTCACAGCTGTTGTTTTAGCCTGTATTTACAAAGCAGTAAAACGTTTGAGCAGCGCGCTCGAGTATAGTAAAAACATGACATAAATAGATAAAAATCAGGTTGATTCATGACAGAGCTGCACAGCACCAAACCCAAACTTTCCCGGCAAGAGGTGATTCGCCTGGAGCGTGATCTGGCCAAGTTTGCCAATATGATGGATTCGGTGGTGCGGATTCCGTTTACCAAACAGGGCGTGGGCGCTGATGCGGCTTTAAGTACCATTCCGGTGGCCGGCGATCTGGCCGGTTTTGTGCTGACCTGTTATGCAATTTATAAAGCCAAACAGGTCGGCGTGCCACAAGCCAAACTGAATCCGGTCATGAAGCTGGCGGTTATGGATGCGGTGGTGGGCTTTATTCCGATTGCCGGGACGATTTTTGATATTTTTATTCGCCCTAGCCGTAAGGCGCTGGATATTGTGCATGATCATATCCGGCAGGAATATGATATCCAGAGTGACCATCATGTGGTGCATCCTTTCTTGCATGAAAAACTGGAGCAGAAGCAGCAATATTCGGCATTCTGGCGTAATCCTGTGGTGGCCTGGCTGTGGATTCATCTTCCTGATTTATTAGGCCTGTTGTTCCTGATCATTCTGGTGGTGGCGACCTTGGCCGGGCTGCAATGGGTCTGGCAGTGGATGCAGGGTTTAAATCTTTAAGTAAGCTGTCATCATTCCAACCAGTATCTATCACACATAAAAACAAAAGCCTCCATATGGAGGCTTTTGTCTATTTAACGGTTGGGCATTATTATTAAGGCAGGTTTAACTGCTGTAATGCTGCCACACGCTGTTCAATGGTCGGGTGGGTCTGGAATAACGCTGCCAGACTAAACCCTTGTTCCTGACCGGCAGAAATCGCGAAGGCTTTCATTTCTTTTGGCATTGCATCTGGCATCTCAGACTCTGCTTGTAAACGCAATAACGCAGAAATCATGGCTTGTTTACCTGCTAAACGTGCACCTGCTTCATCTGCACGGTATTCACGTTGACGCGAGAACCACATCACAATTGAAGACGCCAAAATACCAAAGACAATATCTAATACAATGGTAATCACGAAGTAGGCAATGCCTGGCGCTTCGCCATCTTCACGGCCAAATACGTTACGATCAATGAAATCACCGGCAACACGGGCAAAGAACATCACGAAGGCGTTGACCACACCCTGGATTAACGCCAGCGTAACCATGTCACCATTGGCCACGTGACCAATTTCGTGCGCCAGTACGGCACGTAATTCATCTTTGTTCATACGCTCCAGCAGACCGGTTGAAACCGCCACCAAAGCATCATTCTTGTTCCAGCCGGTTGCAAAGGCATTCGACTGATAAGAAGGGAAGATACCCACTTCTGGCATTTTAATGCCAGCACGTTGCGACAATTGTGCAACTTCATTTAATAACCACGCTTCAGCCTGGTTACGTGGGGCATTCGGGTCAATCAGCTCTGTACCGGTGGTTTTTTTCGCCATCCATTTAGACATGAACAGGGAAATTAAAGAACCGACCATACCGAAGACAAAACAGATGACCAACAGGTTGCCTAGATTTAAGCCACCCGCGCCATGGTAACTACCGACACCGAAGAGTGACAAAATAATGCCAGCTACAACCAGTACCGCGAGGTTGGTTAGCAAGAACAAACCAATCCGCATCATTGAGTAAATCCTCTTAAAATGAAAATGTAATCTGATTCATAAATCATGCAAGTAAATATGCGGTGAATGTATTAAAAATTCAAGAAAAAATCGTGAAAATCAACAAAAAATCGTCTTAGTCCGAAATGGTGATTCGGGCTGCAGCAGAGGCATGTGCCGTGGCATAGGAGCGGACCGGTGCATCGGTAAAGCTGCCATCTGCGGCAACAATAATTTCACGCGATGGGCGTGCAGGCTGGGCTGCAGTTAAATGCGAACCAGAAGAAAGCGTATTGGATTGGGCCAGTAACGGTCCCTGATCGCTACTGCTGACACCACCGGCATACAGATTGTGATAACGGCTGGTCACGCGGCGCACATAGTCCTGAGTTTCACGGAAGGGCGGAATGCCACCGTATTTGGCGACATTGCCTTCACCGGCATTATAACCGGCCAATGCTAAGGATGTATTACCGTTAAAACGTTTTAGTAACCAGGCCAGATATTTGGCCCCGGCCATAATATTTTCATAAGGATCGTAGGCATTAGAAACCTGAAAACGTTTGGCAGTGGCCGGCATCAGCTGCATTAAGCCTTGGGCCCCGACCGGAGAGCGAGCATTGACATTAAAGCCGGACTCGGTGTGCATGACGGCTTTAATCAGCCCAGACGAAATACCGTGGCGCTGCGCGGCCTGCTGGATAATATGGTCAAAGGCATTTTTATTGCGGCTATAGCTTGGTAAGACCGATGCTTCAGAGCTGCCCCAGTTGCTATAACGATGAATATTGCTGTCGGGATAATACGTCACTTTGACTTTTTTCAGGGACTGGTCTGAACTTTTACGATTGGTCAGCAGGGTAGAGCCATTATTGTCTTTATAGACATAAATCTGTCCGGCATGACTGTGTGATGCAACCGCAAGCAGCGTCACACATCCCCAAAAAGCCAGTTGTTTAAAATGTAATCTTTTATACATTATCGTATTCATTATGGTAACGAAGTTCATACTGTCCCCAAACAGGTGGTTTGAGTTTAACAAAAAAAACATTGATGAAAAGAGTCTTTACATTTATTTCCCCGTTTACTTTGTAAAAATCAAGCCCTGTTTGCTGACAGAACAATCAAAAAAAATATTTATTTTTTTTTATTCTGGTCTGCTTGACACACTTAAACCATTGATTTTAATTATAAATAAAATTGATTAAAAAATGATCAATTTAAATAGAAGCCTTCAATTGCAGGCAAGTGACCTTGTCAAGTTGTTTTAAATCCACAAAGTTATCCACAGCTTTTGTGGAAAACTGTGGAAAAGTCCAAAAGATAAGCATCTTGCTTAAAAGATGAACGCAAACGTTCAAATTAGCATAAAAATAAAGACAGCGAGATGACAAAAAATGACAAGCAGGAAATTACATTCTTTTGATGCGTGCCGGGACTGAATCGGCTAAAATTGCGCGGTATTTTTTTTATGGGTAAATCTCGTCTATGTTCTCGCCAGTTGAGTCCGATCAAGGATTTAATTTTAAACCAGAACTGCCAACCAGCTCTGCGTATTACCGTTTGCTGAAAAAGCTGCGTCGCCAGGTGGGTCATGCCATTCGTGATTACAAGATGATCGAAGACGGTGACAAGGTCATGGTGTGTATTTCGGGTGGTAAAGACAGTTATACCTTACTGGATATTCTGTTGCAGTTTAAACGTATTGCCCCGATTCATTTTGATGTGGTGGCGGTGAATCTGGACCAGAAACAGCCGGGCTTCCCTGAAGATGTGCTGCCGCGTTATCTGGAAGAAAATAATATCCCGTATTATATTCTGGAAAAAGATACCTACAGTATTACCAAGCGTCTGACCCCGGAAGGCAAAACCTACTGTGCAGTGTGTTCGCGTCTGCGTCGTGGTTCACTGTACGGCTTTGCCCAGGAAATTGGGGCAACCAAGGTGGCACTGGGGCATCATCGTGATGATATTCTGGCGACTTTCTTCCTGAACCTGTTCCATGGCGGCAGCTTAAAGGCGATGCCACCGAAGCTGTTATCTTCCGACAAGAAGAATATGCTGATTCGTCCACTGGCTTATGTGGAAGAAAAAGACATCATCAAATACGCGCAAATGCGCCAGTTCCCGATTATTCCATGTAACCTGTGTGGTTCGCAGGAAAATCTGCAACGTGCGATTATCAATGACATGCTGCGTGAATGGGACAATGCTCATCCAAAACGTCTGCACAGTATTTTTGGTGCATTGCAAAATGTATCACCATCGCAACTGGCAGACCGCGAGCTGTTTGACTTTGAAGCACTCGATAGCGAGCGCGAGTTTGACTTTAAAGGCAGTTATTCGCACGAGAATGAAGATGGTCAGTCCAACCGCATCAACATGGTCAATTTAGGCTATGCAGCTGACTAAATAGTCAAAAAAAGCATTGAACTTCAGTTCAGTGCTTTTTTTATATATTTGAATTATTTCAATATTGTATTAAAAATATAAAATTTGAACGCATCGTACAAAAAATCTTAGCCATCTTTTATGATTACATGCTATAACAGGTCACAAGCATCATTGCTTCACAAAAATGTTGTCTGGACAGGCGACACAAATGAACAAATAAATTGAGGAATAATCATGCCTGCTTTTTTATCTGATGATTGGTTTGCAACCGTAGAGAACCTGACGGCTCAAGCTGGTGACTTAAATTTACCACCTGCGCTTGCGAATCTTGCAATTAATTTGGTTGTTACGGATGCTTCAGGCAATACAGAATTAGCTTTAGACGGTGGCAAAATCCAGAAAGGATTGTCTGCAAATGCAAAAACAACCCTGAATATGGATGCTGAGACCTTACGTAAAGTGTTCCTGGAGTTTGATATGGCTGCAGCCATGCAAGCCTTCATGACCGGTAAAATCAAAGTACAAGGCGATATGTCTCAATTAATGGCATTGCAAACTGCAAAACCAAGCCAAGAGCAAAAAGACCTGTTCAAAAACGTTTTGGCGCAAACCACCTGATTGTGACCCGACACAAAAAAGCTTACCCGAAGGTAAGCTTTTTTTTGCCTTGAAGATCAACGGTGAAGCATTTAAATATTCACCAGCTGCGGCGTGGTCTTGATGTGTTCCAGATAGGCACGGATACGGGTCACGTATTGTAAGGCCTGACGATAACGTCCGTTCTTGGCTTTATTGCCGTCTAAGTAAGCATACAGGTTGACCCAGTTGTTCGGGTTTTTACCGGTGGCCTGAATACGCTTCTGAATCTGGCTCACGGCACCCGGACCCATGTTATAGGCCACCAGTGCATACCAGTTACGGTCTGGAAACGGAATATGCTTATAACGGTTCAGCATCAGGTTGTAATACTTGGCACCGCCCTGAATGCTCTGGGTTGGATCGGTACGGTTACTGACGCCCATGGCTTTGGCTGTGCTGTTGGTCAGCATCATCAAACCACGAACACCGGTTGGTGAAACAGAGTTCGGCTTTAAGTACGATTCCTGATAACCAATGGCCGCCAGTAAATGCCAGTCCAGATCATACTGCTGCGCAGTGCGCTGGAAGCTGGCCTTATATAAAGGCATGCGATTGCTTAAGTCGCGCTGGATAGTATTCCAGGATTCCTGCTTAACCACATTCTGGTTATAGAACGAGGCCAGCTGGTTGATGGCACCGCTTTGTTTGCCACGGCAGACAAAGGCACTGGCGGTCTGGCTCAGCGGATCATCGGCATGTTTAAATACCCAGTTTAAATTGCTGTTTAGGCCATTTTTCTGCAAGGTGTTTAAATCGCCACAGGTGGCCGAAAAACCGGTCAGATGCTTGTTTTCAATGCTCTGAATACTGGCAGTGGTCATGGCAAAGTTGGCTTTACCTGACGCCACCCATTGCAACGCTGTCGCATTGTCCGGTACGGTTTTAAACTCGAGTTTGACATTCAAGCTATGCGCATAGTTGCGCACCAGGTCATAACCAAAGCCATGCAGATGCTGACTGTTCTGAAACACGGTGGTCGGATTCGAAACAGAAACCACGGTCAATTTATTGTGATTGACCACGCGATCAAACTGATACGCTGCTTTACTTGCATTAATACTATGAAACGGAATTAACGCACTGCTTAATACTAAGACTTTTAAAGGGAGAGAGTTGAAAAAAGAGTGAAGGCCAAGCCTCGACCCAGAAGTTGAACTACTGTGCATGTTGTCTCCGCTACAAGTAATTTATGCCCTACAAAGCAGGAGGCAAAAGGCCTCAGACTTTTTCAAGTTTGATAAATTCAATAAGAGGGTGGGCACTCATGACGTCATTCAAAATGACATGGGATGAAAGATAAAAAATGTGGCTACGCCACACAGGTTAAAAAATGATCACAATTAAAAGATGTGCGCATAATAAAGACCAAAATTTGAGTTGTCAAATTTTGTCCATAAAAAAATAAAAAACTGTTTCATAAGTAAATGATTCTATTTAGGAAAAATATTTTATAAACTTTAAAAGTGGAGTAATTGGGGAGAAGGCAGCAGTTTTTGGTAAGCTACAGGCATATTTTTCTGCTGTTAAAGGCCATGAAATCGAGCTTAATTACCCGTGGTGGACATGACAAACTGGTCGCGGAACTTCAGCATTTGTGGCATGAAGAACGCCCTGAAATTACCAAAAAAGTGAACTGGGCGGCCAGTCTCGGCGATCGTTCGGAGAACGCCGATTACCAATATAACAAGCAGCTGCTGCGCAAGATTGACCGTCGGGTACGTTACCTCGGCAAGCGGCTGGAAGAGCTGCGAATTATTGATTTTTCACCTGAACAGGAGGGCAAGGTCTATTTTGGCGCTTGGGTCGATATTGAAAATGATGATGGCGAGCAGAAAACCCTAAGAATTGTCGGGGTTGATGAAATTTATGATCATCATCCACAACATATTTCAATTGACTCGCCAATGGCGCGCGCCTTGCTGGGCAAAAGTGTGGATGATGAAGCAGTAGTGCAGACGCCATCAGGTGCAAAACACTGGTATATTGTCGACATTCGCTATGAAAAGTTTGAAAATTCAGCAAATTAAATGATTTTGATTTTATTTTGTACAGTCGGTTGCGAAAACCTGGAAAAATATTTGCCAAGTTAAAATTTTCTTTATATGATAGCCGCCATTGGAAGCGTGGCAGAGCGGTTTAATGCACCGGTCTTGAAAACCGACGAGGGTGTGAGTCCTCCGTGAGTTCGAATCTCACCGCTTCCGCCAAATTCAAAAAGCCCTGACATTGTCAGGGCTTTTTTTATTGCGCTCCGTTTTATTTTTATATTCTTTATATGGAGCTGATTTATTTTAAAGAGGAGAGCTAAACATATTTTATAAGTATTATATAAATACCTTTAAGATATATTATTTTGCTTCGAATATCTAAAAATAAAAATCCATAAAATATGAAAAACGAATATTTATATAGATTGCTTTTATATAAAATAATCATCGATAATCTTTCACCTGTCGCAATGTATATGCGACAGATGAAGATGGCTTTGTTGCATAAAGATTTTAAAGATAGAGCTTTCCTAAGTTGTTTAAATTTAAGTGACAACTTGGGTATGAGCTCGGCCTAATTCCATAAATTTATTTAATACTGCCACACGTGCATGAATCTCATTCACCTGGCTTTGAAAACTCCGTGCACTGAGTTTATCTCCCAATAATTTGATGCAATGCATCTTGGTTTCTACCAAGCTTCGGCGATGATACCCAGACCACTTTTTCCAAATTGCTCTTCCTAGGCATTTAACCGTTTTCAACAATTCATTTCTTTCTAAAGATCTCAGCTTTTTGTCTTTCCAGGGCTTCGCATTTTTTCTTGGCGGAATGATCGCATGTGCCTGTCGATCTAAAATGACTTGTCTGCAGTGCTTCGTATCGTAAGCACCATCGGTATAGACCGAATCAATTCGTTCAGCTAAAGGAATTTGAGCAAGTAAATCACCGAGTACTTGCGAATCGCTCACATTATTTGTAGTAAGCTGTACTGCACGTATTTGCAGGGTTTCAGCATCGATACCAATATGCAGCTTACGCCATTGGCGATGATATTCAGGTCCATGTTTCCTACATTTCCATTCACCTTCACCTAGAAACTTCAAGCCAGTTGAGTCTACAAGTAGATGTAACCCATCACTATTTTTTTGATAGCTAATCGCAATATCAATATGTTTTTGTCTTCGACAAAGCGTACTGTAATCTGGCGCTGTCCAACTTAATCCACATAGTTTAATCAGGCTTTGAACAAAACCTGTGACCATGCGTAGAGAGAGTCTGAATAAAGATTTGATCATTAAACAGCATTGAATAGCGGTGTCTGAGTAAGTTTGACTTCGACCTTGCTTGCCTTGTGATTGTGCATACCACTGAGTGTTTGGATCGAACGAAATAGCAATATTCCCACGATTAATGAGAGCTCTGTTATATGCGGGCCAATTGGTTGTGCGGTAGATTTTGTGTGTAGGCTTCTTCATTTGAAAATTATATTGCTGAAGAAGCCGTCTATGCTAGGTTTGTGCAACAAAGTCCTATCTGCCTAAACTATTTCTGAATAAAATTCTTTATCCCAAGCTTATTAAAAATCAAAAGTGTATCTCTATTTTATAAGGCTATTCTCTTTAAACGATTTGCACTATAAAAAGAGAGAAGGCTAAACATTGCACTCAATGTTGAAGCAGAGTTTAGCCAGTTCATCTAGTTCAGATTAACGTACAGTTTTCCCCAACCGTGCCAGTAAAATCACTGGAATCAGTCCGACCAGAACAATCAATAAGGCTGCAATTGCGCCTTCTTCATAGGTACCACGTGAGGCTTCGGCATATAACTGCGTGGCCAGGGTTTCCATATTCAGCGGACGTAGCAACAATGTGGCCGGCAGCTCTTTCATACAATCCACAAAAATCAGTAAGGCTGCTGAAATCAGTGCAGGACGTAATAAAGGCAAATGGATACGGGTCAGAATCCCGCCTTTGCTCTGGCCCAGATTACGTGCGGCATCATCAAAAACGCCATGAATCCGGTTATACCCCGATTCAATCCCGCCAATTGAAATGGCTAGAAAGCGTACCGCATAGGCGTAAATTAAGGTGAAACTGGTGCCTAAAAACAGCAGGCCGGTATCCAGACCAAGCTGGAATTCCAGAAAATCCGCTACGGCGTGATCAATCGCGCCCAAAGACAGCATCAGGCCAATGGCCAGTACGGTGCCCGGAATGGCATAGCCCAAACTGGCAACCCGGCTTAGCCAGCTGCTTCGGCTAAACCGTGCGGTACTCACAATCATAAAGCCAATCAGCATGGTCACAAAAGTGGCAATACTGGCTAAGGTAAGCGTATTGATTGAGGCTTGCAGCAGATATTCAGAGAAACCGGCATATTGTAAACGCTGATAAGATTCGACCAGTAAATGACTGATCGGAATTAGAAAACCAATAATCACCGGAATCAGCCCTAGGCCGAATAGCAGCCAGGCTTTGGCGCCGGTCACTGGCTGGGCGGGCATCAGCCGGCTACGCTGGGCCGAGTTCATATAGCGCTGTTTGCGTCGCCCCAGCCGTTCTACCAGTACCAGCAGGCTAATGATCAGCAACATAAAAATTGCAATCTGGGCGGCACTGGCCAGATCGGACTGGTTGGTCCAGGTCGAATAAATTGACAGGGTCAGGGTTTTAATGCCCAGAAATTCGGTGGCACCAATATCATTGATGGTTTCCATCAGGGCCAGACTGGCACCAACCGCAATGGCCGGGCGAGCCAGCGGAATCGCAACCCGGAAAAATACCTGTTCCGGTTTTAATCCCAGACTGCGCGCTACTTCAATCAGGCTGGCTGACTGCATCAGGAACATGGCACGGGTGCTTAAATAGACATAGGGATACAGCACAAAACTAAGCAGAAAAATCGCGCCCCAGAGCGAGCGGATATTCGGAAACCAGAGCTGCTGCATTTCTAGCTGAAGCCAGTCCCGCAGCAGGGTCTGCACAGGACCAATCGGATGCAAAATATCAATATAGCTATAGGCAATAATATAGGTCGGTACGGCCAAGGGCAGTAACAGTGCCCAGTCCAGAAAACCACGGCCACGGAATTGATAGGCCGTGACCAGCCAGGCACTGCCGGTACCAATCAGAATCGTCAGAATCCCGACACCAAACAGCAACAGGCCGGTTTCAATCAGGGTGGGAGGAATCACATATTGCAGCAGATGGTCCCAAATCTCGCTATTGCCCTGTAAGGCCGTCCAGAGCAAAGCCAGCACAGGCAGACAGGCCAGCAGGGTAAACAGGCCACTGAGTGAAAAAAGTGCAGTTACAGGAGATTTTTTCTGGGTCATCGGGGGATCAACAGGCTGGACATGGACAAAAGACTGATAGCACGAGCAGCAGTCTGCCCGCGCTATCTGATGATTCAGGTTTAGTGATTAAACTGGACTTTATCAACCAGCAGATTGGCTGCCTTACGATGGCGAGCAATCTCACTTAAACGCAGTGAATCAATATCTAACTTGCCGAAACTGGCGATAATCGGATCAATCTTCACGCCTGGTTTGACCGGATATTCATAACCACTTTGTGCATACATGGCCTGAGCCTGATCTGAGGCCAGGAACTCCAGTAACTGTACCGCTTCTTTGCGATTTGGCGCATGTTTGGCTACAACTGCACCTGAAACATTGACATGGGTGCCGCCATTTTTAAAGCGCGGTAACACCACATTAATGGCATTGCCCCAGCGCTGCTGTTCAGCATTGCCATTGCGCATGGTGCCCACATAATAGGTATTGGCCACACCAATATCACAGATTTTACCCAGAATATCGCGCGCCACATCGCGGTCACCGCCACTGGCCGGACGTGCCAGATTGGCTTTAACCCCACGTAACCAGGTTTCTGCTGCTTTTTCACCATGATGGGCAATATAGGCGGCAATTAACGCGGTATTGTAGGGATGGCTGCCCGAACGGATACAGATTTTGCCTTTCCATTGCGGATTGGCCAGATCTTCATAATGAATGGCGTTCAGTGGGGTACGTTCTTTGGAGGCATAGACTGCACGGGCACGCATTGACAGGGCATACCAGTGGCCATTGGCTGCACGTAAATTGGCCGGAATGGCATTATTTAATACTTTGGAATTCACGCGCTGGGTGAGGTCCGCTTCGACCAGATCCACCAGATTGCCAAAATCGACGGTCAGCATCACATCGGCCGGTGAACGGCGTCCTTCAGCTTTCACTCGCTCCAGCAGGCCATCTTTAATAAACACGGTATTGACCTTAATGCCGCTGCTTTCGGTAAATTCTTTTAATAAGGGCTGAATCAGCACCGGTTCACGCGTGGTATACAGGTTTACCTGCGCGGCTTGCGCCAGACCGCTCAGCGCCAGCAGGCCGCTGGCCAGCAGTGGAATTTTGATTGTTACTTTCATCATTTTTCATTCCTTATTGTCAATTTAAAAAGTATTGGCCACTTCAGTCGTGGTGGTGGCTGCCGGCTGTGAATCTTGGACGAAGAAAAAACACTGCTGCAGATCGAGGCTCACATAGACCTGTTCCTGATAAGCGGTGTGTGCCGGGCTGACCTGCGCCAGAATAATAGTCTCGGGGTCCAGTTGCAGGCGTAGCTGTTCGGCATGCCCCATAAAGCTGGAGGACAGCACGGTCGCCGGGATTGCACCGGTAGTCGGCTGGCTAAACACCTGCACCTGATGTGGACGAAAACAGCAGCGGATTGGCTCTTGGTGATGCGCCAGCGCTTCACTGATGGGATGTGCGCCAAAACAGGTCAGTAATTGCTGCGCGACACGCTGCGCCGGAATTTCATTCAGGGCAGAAAAATAACGGGCGGCAAATAAGGTGGCTGGCTGCCGGTACAGGGCTTTAGGCGTACCGATCTGAATAATTTCACCCTGATGCATCAGGATAATCTGATCGGCAATTTGCAGCGCCTCTTCCGGATCATGGGTAACAATAACTGTGGTGGTGCCGGTCTGCTTCAGAATTTCGATGGTATTTTGCCGGATCTGGTCACGCAGGCGATGATCGAGATTGGAAAAAGGTTCATCCATCAAGAGCACCTGCGGTTTAGGTGCCAGGGCACGGGCCAGGGCCACGCGTTGCTGCTCGCCACCAGACAGGGTATAGGGATAACTGTGCAGATGATGCTGCATCGAAACATGCTGTAGCGCCTGTTCGGCCACCGCCTGACGCTGTGCTTTGGGCAGTTTTTTCAGGCCAAACATGACATTGTCCAGTACGCTTAAATGCGGAAACAGGGCATAGTCCTGAAACACCAGACCAATATTGCGCGCTTCGGCTGGAATCTGTTGCTGTTCATTCCACAGGATTTGCTGTTCAAGCTGGATTGAGCCACTGCTTGGGGTTTCTAATCCGGCAATCAGACGAAGCATGGTGGTTTTGCCACAGCCAGAATGGCCCAGCAGGCAGAGAATCTGTCCGCGCTGTGCAGACCAGCTGGCCTGATGCACCGCAAAACGCGAGCCGAATTGTTTGCTCAGTTGCCGAATGGTCAAGACATTGGCCTGAGCTGCAGTATAAGCATTCATGGTCAATTCACAGGATGATTTTTATGCAGTTATCATAACTGAGAATTTTTCTCATGTAGAGTGTTTTTACCAATGAGAATGTAAATAGTTTTAGTTTTGAGAGTTTTATCGGGGGGTTACAGGCGATCGGCCGATTTTATTCAGTTTATTTTCATAAATGGTATTTGAGTTGCTGCAAAGTGTGCAGCTTAAACAGACTGTTCACACTCAGGTAAAAGTCAATCAAGGCCGGCTTTAAGACATAAAAATAGCCGCTCAATGGAGCGGCTATTGGGCCAAAATCATCATGGCCCTTGGGAGAGAAGGACGGGTTTATTTGCCCGGTAAGTCAAACCAGATCATCTGGCTTTCTTCGATTGCCTGAATATCCGCATGTTCCGCGAATAACAGTGCATCACCAGCTTTAACCGTATGTTCACCAATCTGCACTTCACCACGAATCACATGCACATAGTTGAGCTGCTGGGTCGCCTGTACGTTTAGGCTTTGGCCGGCTTCAAGTACCGCGGTTTTCACTTCAGCCTGCTGGCGAATATGCATTGGAGCCTGTTCGTTCGGGCCAACAATCAGGTGCCATTGGTTCGGCTGTTCACGTGGGTCGAGTTTAATTTGCTGATAATTTGGCTCTGCATCACGCACATTTGGATGAATCCAGATTTGCAGCATATGCACTGGTACATCGCCCTGGTTGATTTCACTGTGCTGAACCCCGGTTCCGGCGCTCATCAGCTGCCATTCACCCGCACTGATATGCCGTTCATTGCCCATGCTGTCTTTATGCGAAATGGTGCCATCCAGTACACAGGTTAAAATTTCCATGTTGTCATGCGGATGGGTACCAAAACCATTGTGGGCGGCAATCCGGTCATCATTAATTACACGAAGCACACTAACACCCATGTATTTCGGGTTGTACCAGCTGCCAAATGAAAAGCTGTGTTTGGTGTCTAACCAGCCGGCTTTGACATGACCACGTTCTTCACTATGATGTAAGTAGGCGTTCATCAGATAATCCTCTAATTCTTTTTGAGCTTGAGGCTATCTTAGTGTTTTATCTGGTGGCTGTTCTAGGCATGGAATGCAACATATCGTTCCAGATTCGCAACGTCATACATTCAAACCTTCGTAATCAAAAAAAGCCTGCATCGGCAGGCTTTTTATAGGGTATGAGCTGATTATTCGAGGAATTTAACTGTAACCCCTGAACGGACTTTACGGCCCAGGTCGTTGGCATCCCAGTTGGTCAGACGGATACAGCCATGCGAATAGGATTTAGAAATCATCGACGGCTTTGGCGTACCGTGAATACCAAAGGATTTTTTGCTCAGGCCAATCCAGATATTCCCCACTGGACCATTTGGACCTGGTGGTAAGGACAGCGGCTTCATGTTCTTGCCCTGGATAAAGTTACTTGGCGAGTAGCTGTACCACGGGTTTGGTGCCACACCAGTCACTTTATAAGTCCCGGTTGGTGAAGGGGTGTTGGTATTACCAATACTGGCCGGGAATGATGCGATCATCTGGTTGCGGCTGTTAAATAGATACAGCTGTTTAGCACCTTTATGCGCCACAATCAGGTGGATATCTTCCGGCAGGTCATTACGCACATTGGCCACAATCAGTTTTTGACCGGCTTTGTTAAAGTTGGCATTTGGATTGAGCTTTTTCAGGAAGTTTTCATCCATATGGAACTTTTCACCCAGCATTTCAGTGACACTGGTGTAGTGCAGGCCTTTCATTTTGGCTTGCAGTGCATAATCGCCCGGAATTGATTTCACATACGGACCTTTCAGGTCATCTTCAGTAATGGTGTATTCCACGAAAGCCGGTTTTGAACCCTGACGGGCAATTAAAGCATCCCAGGTTTCCTGCGTGAGCACACCGGTCGGTTTAATCCCGTTCATCTGCTGGAAAGAGGCAATCGCTTTCAGGGTATTTTTACCGCTGGTTCCATCAATCGCACCCGGAGAAGCATGGGCATTATTGAGCATCACATGCGCGCGCGCATAGACCGGGAACTGGCCTTTGCCAATATTTTCATACCAGCTGGCATTGTTCAGGCCATCTAAAGTCCAAGAGGCTTTGGCTGGCGCTGTGCTGGCTGAAGTTGTTGCAGGCGCAGCAGTTGTCGGTGCGCTGCCGATATCAGCCTGGGTATCTTCGGCATTTTGCAGGTCTTCAAGGGTCGCTGAAGCCTTGTTCAAATCTTGTTCTTCTTGTTGCGTAATCTGCGTTTCAACTTCTGAAGGTACGACTGCCGCTGATGCGTCTGTTGCAAGCGGATCAATCGGATCTTCAACCGCTGTATCGCTAATCAATTGAGGATTCAACGGCTGTTCAGCAGTGGTTGCAGCCAGGGCTGTACCAGCAAACATGCAACTTAAACTCATTGCGAGTACTGTGCGAACGAACATGTAAGTCAACCTTAAGAATTATTCATTTACATTTTAAAAACTACACAAGTATTACAGAAAAAATGAGGAGATGCAGTATCTGTTTTGTGTAAATATCACTTTTATCTTTTACAGTCCGGCATTTTTAAAGGACTAAAGAAGTTATTAAAATTTCTGCCTTTTTGATATGATAGATGCAAGATTCAGTCGAAGTTAGGAAAGTAAATGACGGCCTTAAAAAATGATCGTTTTCTACGTGCCTTGTTGCGTGAACCCGTAGATACCACGCCGGTATGGATGATGCGTCAAGCAGGACGTTATCTGCCTGAGTATCGTGAAACCCGTGCCAAGGCCGGAGATTTTCTTTCCTTGTGCAAAAATACCGAATTTGCCTGTGAAGTGACCTTACAGCCTTTGCGCCGTTATGAGCTGGATGCAGCCATTCTATTCTCCGATATTTTAACCGTACCGGATGCTTTGGGCTTAGGTTTGTACTTTGAAGCTGGTGAAGGTCCGAAGTTTCATAAAACCGTGCGTACCGAGCAGGATGTCGCCAATCTGCCGAATTTTAATGCCAAGTCAGATCTGGACTATGTCATGAATGCGGTGTCGACCATTCGTTCGGCTCTGGGCGGACAGGTGCCGTTAATTGGTTTTTCTGGCAGTCCGTGGACGCTGGCGACTTATATGGTTGAAGGTGGTTCAAGCAAGGATTTCCGCTTTACCAAGCAGATGATGTATGCCCAGCCGGAAGTGCTGCATGCTTTGCTCGACCGTCTGGCAGTCGCTGTGATTGACTATTTGAATGCGCAAATTGATGCTGGTGCACAAGCGGTGCAGATTTTTGACAGCTGGGGCGGGGCACTGGCGCATCGTGAATATATCGAGTTCTCGCTGAACTATATGCAAAAAATTGTAGCGGGTCTGCAACGCGAAAAAGATGGCCGTAAAATTCCGGTCATTCTATTTACCAAAGGCGGAGGTCAATGGCTGGAGCCAATGGTGGCCACCGGTGCCGATGCTTTTGGTCTGGACTGGACCACGCCATTAAATGTGGCGCGCCAAACCGTGAATGGCCGTGCTGCGTTACAGGGCAACCTTGATCCAGCCACGTTATATGGAAGCCCGGACTCAATTGCCAAGGCGACCAAAGCCATGCTGGATGATGCCTATGCGCATGGTGAAAAAACCGGCTATATTGCCAACCTAGGACATGGTATTACCCAATGGGTTGATCCGGCCAATCCGAAAGTCTTTATTGATACGGTACATGAATACAGTGCCAAGTACCTTTAAGAAGATGCAACAATATTAGGATTCAGCCTTGATCACAATTTTAAAATCAGGTTTTGAATTCACTTATAAGGCAGCTTCGGCTGCCTTATTTGGAATTTTATTGCTGATTGCTTTTGCTTTTACCGCCAGTCTGGGTAGCCAGGACTATTACGGTTTTTTCCGTTATGACTATTTGCTGTTTTATGCGGTCCTCATTCAGATTTTACTGCTGTATCTCAAGCTAGAATCCTGGGCCGAAGCCAAAGTTATTGCACTGTTTCATCTGCTGGCGATGATCATGGAAATTTTTCTGACCCATCCGGCGATTGCGTCCTGGCAGTATCCGCAGCCGGCCGTTTTTAAAATTATGACCGTACCACTGTTTGCCGGGTTTATGTATTCGGCCGTCGGCAGTTTCTTTGCCCGGTCCTTGCGTTTGTATCGGGTATCTTTTACTCGCTTGCCGGGTTTTGCCAATATGCTGAGTCTGGCGGTGCTGTCTTATATTAATTTTATGAGCAAGTTTTTTGTGCCGGATATCCGCTATGTGCTGTTTGCCTGGAGCGTACTGATATTCTGGAAAACCCGTATCCAGTTTGAATTGCAGCATCACCGGATGCAGCTGCCGATGTTACCGGTCTTGTTGTTACTGGCCTTTATTATCTGGATTGCAGAAAATATCAGCACCTTTTACCAGATCTGGCTGTATCCAAGTCAGGTCGACAGCTGGCATATGGTTGGCTGGGGCAAGTTGGGGTCCTGGTATCTGCTGTTATTGCTGAGTCTGGTGCTGGTCTTGAAAATTCTGGGTGATCGTCAGCCAAATGGCATCTGGCAACTGAAACCTGCGCACTTAAAGGATACAGAAAAATAATTTTTCCACTTTGGTATAAAGTGTTTTGTGTTCGCTGGCGGATGCGTTATCTTTAAACAGTGTAATAAAAATTACACATTGTGAAACAATAACAAACTCAGATAATAAATTCTGGAGACTTTTATGTTAAAAAAATTAGCTTTGGCAGCAGTATTGGCAGCAGGTTCAACAGCAGCATTTGCAGACGCTGATGCCGGCTGTGGTATTGGTTCTCAAGTTTGGGCAGGTCAGTCTGGTAAAGTGCCTAAAATTTTAGCTGCTACAACCAATGGTATTTTTGCAAACCAGTTGTTCGGTATTACCTTCGGTACTTTAGGCTGTAGCGGTACTGGTACTGTAACTGCGCAAGTGGTGACATTTACCAATGAAAATGCCGAAACGCTGGCGCGTGATATGGCTGTAGGCGAGGGTGAAAGCCTGAACGTACTGGCTGAATTACTGAGCATTAAAGCAGAAGACAAAGCACGTTTCTTTGCAGTGACCAAACAAAACTTCTCTGAAATTTATTCAGCTGATAACCAGACTTCTGTTGAAGTGCTGGCTTCTTTACAGTCAGTGATGGCACAAGACGACATCTTAAAAGCCTACGTCTAATTAAGCATCCCATAAAACCCTGTCTTCTGGCAGGGTTTTTCTCTATATAAGAACCGAATAAGAATTGATCTGCTGAATGAAACCTCTTGCTTTTGTATGTGCTGCTTTGTTATCTCCTGTGGCGTATGCCGCGACGTCTTCTCCTGAATCTTCAACGCCGGCACAGTTGTATATCCAGCGTGCTGAACAGCAGCAACTGGCACAGCAAAATACCTGGCAACGCTTAATGTATGCCAATACTTCGGGGCAGAGTACTGTCAGCTATGCCGGCTATTTTTTAACAGAGGCCAAAACACCCGATTTAAATCAGGAATTACAGGCGCATATTGCAGCGCTGTTTCAGCAGGCCGAGCCAAATCAATCGGTACAATGCCGTTTTCCGGCACGTAGCCGCTGGCTGGTGCAACAACTGAATATTCCACAGACGGAACTGGCTGCCGTGGCCTGTCCGGAACTGGATGAATGGATTGGCCAGATTCGTCCATACAAAACCACTTTAATTTATGCCACCGATTTTATGGGCAATCCCAGCTCCATGTTCGGGCATACCTTGCTGCGACTGGACCCGAAAGATCAGCAGGAACTGAACCTGATTTCCTATGCGGTGAATTATGCGGCCACAGTGCCGGGTGAGCAAAGCTGGTCCTATGCCTGGAAAGGTCTGACCGGACAGTATCCGGGTGAATATTCCCTCATGCCGTATTACCGCAAGGTTAAGGAATATGGTGATCTGGAAAGCCGCGATTTATGGGAATACGAGCTGGATTTAAGCCCGGATGAAACCCGTTTTCTGGTGGAACATATCTGGGAAATGAAGCACGTCAGCTTTCCCTATTATTTTGTCAGTGATAACTGTGCCTATCGTTTATTGGGCCTGATTGATCTGGTCCGTCCAGAGCTGAATTTACAGCAACAGTTTAAAGTGGCGTCGATTCCGGTTGAAACCATCAAGGCGCTGGCAGATTCAGATCTGGTCAAAGACACCGTGTATCGCCCGGCGCTGGAAACCCAATTACTGGCTCAAGCCCGCCAGCATGGTACAGACCTGGCGCAAGCGGCACATCAGCTGGCTTTTGCCGAATCTGCCGATTTAAATACGTTATTACAGTCTTATACCGCATTAGAGCAGGCCAAAATACTGGAAATGGCCTATGATGATCTGTACCTGCAGTTTTTAGCCCGCAAAGTTGAAACCGGTTTCGCCCAGCCGCGTTTACGCCAGTTACTTAGCCTGCGCAGCCAGCTACAGGTCGACAAGCAGCGCCGCGCGCCGGACGTCCCAAACGTTGATCCAAGTCAGGGCCATCATGCGCGTAATCTGACGTTAAGCACTGGTGAAGTGCAGGGACAATCCTTTATCGAACTGGGCCATCGGCAGGCTTATCATGATCTGCTCGATCCGCAAGGTGGTTTTCGCACTGGGACTCAATTGCTATTTTTACAGGGTGCGCTGCAATATCGGGATGAAACCCTAAAACTGAGTCAGCTCGACGTGCTGGCGGTGAACTCCTATAACCCGATTACGCCGTTTAAAACGACGTTGTCTTGGGGTTTTAATCTGGGCTGGAACCAGGAAGCGCTCGATCAGCATGGTCAGTTCAGCACTCAGGAACAGCATGGCGTGGCCAATTTACAGGTCCAGATGGGCTATAGCTGGGCCAGTGCCGACCGCGAGCATATTTGCTATGCCCAGCTACAAAACCATCTACAGGCCGGTAAAGCACTGGATCGTGGCTGGCGCGTGGGTGTTGGGCCAACAGTGGGCTGCCAGAATATCTGGAGTCCGCAGCTGAATAGCGTGCTGCAAGTAGAATTACCGTATTGGGAAGATACCCAGCAATGGAATTTGAGACTGCACAGCCAGCTGCAATATGTGCTGAATCCGCAGCATGCGATTCGTCTGGGCTGGGAATATCAGCAGCAGGATCAACAGGACTGGCATCAGACCAGTCTTGGTTATGCCTGGTTCTTTTAAGCTGAAGTCGTGAAGTCAGGCTTGAAAATCCAGATTGTTATTAAGTGAATATTCATTTAATTCACAAAAGAATTGTCTTATGTGACAGCTGCGTTAAAATCTGCGCTGTAATTCATCTGTGTGAGCCGATTGTATGAACCAAGAGCGTATAGAGGAACTTGCAGCGCAGTGGCAGGCGATTTGCGGGCAATTTTCTGAAACCGATTTATGCTATAGCTTCGAGTTCATTCAACAGCATGTCACGGTGCTGGTGGCCGAATTTTATCGACAGATGATGCAGGAGCAGGAAGCCTCCTATTTCCTGTCCGATGAACTGGTGCGTAGCCGCCTGAAAAATGCCTTGCAGCAATGGCTGCTGGACAGTTTTGCGGTTCCGTTCAAGCAGGATTTTAAAGCCATTGTCGCCAAGCAGCTGAAAGTCGGGGAAGTGCATGCGCGTATTGGCGTTCCCTCCTGGCTGATTATTCGCGGCATCCGCGAAATCCAGCGCAAAAGTTTTGTCTTTTTTCTGCAAACCCCGCAGGCCGATGTACTGGCTGCTGCCGATTATATGACTCAGGTGCTGAGCCTGGCCGCAGAAATCATGTGCCGCACTTATGAGGCCAAGGTAGAAATTCATAATGATATGAAACACACCTACCGTCTGTTTTCTGCCATGCAGGATGTGGCCGTGCAAAAAGACCGCCAGCGCGGTTGTCTGCTGGACTGGGAAAATGAGCTGATGTTTAAGGCCTTTTCTGATCAGTCACCGCTGTTTCATCCGCCACTTTCCAAATCTGAATTTGGCCTGTGGTTCATCCATAAAGCAGCCTATGCTTTTGCCAGCGCCGAGCAGGTGGAGTTTATTATCCAGCGGATTTATCAGGTGGATCAGTTGAACCAGCAGCTGCTGGACACTTCCGATCAGCAGCAGATGCTGTTACTGATTCAGCAGATTCGCTGTAAAAACCGCGAAATCCAGCATCTGGTCGATCAGCTGTTTCAGGTGGCAGAATATATCGGCACGGGCAATGATTCGCTGACCCAGCTGTTAAACCGGCGTTATTTAAATACCATCCTGATTCGTGAAATCCAGTTCTCGCGCAAAAACCGCTCACCTTTAAGTCTACTGGCGATTGATGCCGATTTCTTTAAAGAGATTAATGACCGCTATGGCCATGCCGCCGGTGATCTGGCCTTGCAGTTTATAGCCGAAGTGCTGCTGGAATCGAGCAAGGGTAGTGATTATGCTTTCCGGGTTGGTGGGGAAGAGTTTTTATTGCTGCTGGTCGATAGTGACTGGAACCGGGCCCAGATGATTGCCGAAACCATCCGTCGCCGGGTTGAAGATACCCCAATCCGTTCTGCTGAAGGTGAGAGTTTTAAATTTACCGTGAGTATTGGCGCAGTGCAGTATGATGGCCATCCGGATTATCAGCGTTTTCTGGATGCCGCAGATGCAGCCTTATATAGCGCCAAAAATGCCGGACGTAATCAGGTCTATCTGGCCAAATAAGCCTTTTAAGTCTCATCCCGGCATGAAAAAACGCCCAAAACTGTCGGGCGTTTTTTATATCAAAGCAGCAAGATAAAACCAGCCAAAACATCAAAAAGCTCAAGCGGTATTTTAGGCCTCAACCACCACATAATATTTTTTCACTGCTGCAACCACTTCAAAGGTACCGACAAAACCCGGTGGAATAATTCCGGCCTGACCGGCGGTAACTTCAATATATTGTCCGTGCTGGTCATGAATACGCACCACGCCTTCAATCACATTAAAGAATTCCTGTTTATTGTCAGCAAAGACAATATTCCAGGCGCCGACTTCGCACTGCCAGATGCCACAGCTCATATTGGGATGTTCATAGGCACTATAGGTATCACGTTTGGGATTGCCTTTGACCAAACGATCCGGACGCGGGAAGTCGACACTGCATTCACTTTGGGTCAGGCCCTGACCGGCTAAATAAATTGAAGACATTTGCATTCCTTAAAATAATAGGGAAACCAGCGGTAGTATAAGAAACAGGACATAAAAAAGCCCCAACAGATGTCGAGGCTCCAGCATTATTTAGGTTTAGTAACTTTCAGGTACGGCACTTAAAAATTCACGGCGTGCATCTTTATCAGTTTTAAAGTCACCAATAAATGACACGGTACGTGTGGTCGATTCCTGCTTGCCAACACCACGCATCATCATGCACATGTGTGCAGAGTCAATCACCACCGCAACACCGCGGGCTTTGGTCACTTCAGCCACGGCTTCTGCAATCTGCTGGGTCAGGTTTTCCTGAATCTGTAAACGGCGCGCAAACATTTCAGTAATACGGGCAAATTTAGACAGTCCCAAAACATTGCCTTCCGGTAAATAGGCAATATGCACACGGCCATAAAATGGCAGCAGGTGATGCTCGCATAGCGAATAGAATTCGATATTTTTGACCAGCACCATTTCACGGTTATCAGACGGGAACACGGCGTTGTTGGTCACTTCAGCCAACGTCTGGCTATAACCCGAGGTTAAATACGAAAATGCTTTAGCAGCACGCATAGGCGTATCTTTGAGACCAGGGCGATTTAAATCTTCACCAACGGCAGTAAGAATGTTTGCGTAGGATTGCTGCATAGACATAAGACGTGTTCACTTACACTGATATTGAACAAGGACGGCATTGTAGCAGAAAACCGCAACAATGCCTGCTTTTGAGGAAAAATCCGCTTATTGTTTAAACTTTGGATTCTTTTCTGCACGTTTTAGCAGAACCAGCACCGCACCGGTGCCGCCCTGTTTTTCCGGCGCACTGACAAAGGCCAGAACATCGCGATGCTGACGTAACCAGCCATTGACATAGGTTTTTAAAATGGCTTCCGGGCCTTTCCCATGCACAATTTTAATCACATTCTGATTTTCATCTTTGGCCATCTGAATAATTTGCAGCACGGCCACCCGGGCTTCTTCCACGGTACAGCCATGCAGGTCGACCGCTTCAAACCAGCGCAAATTGCCAGCTTTTAAATCTTCAAACACCTTATGCTGCAAGGTGGCAATGCGGTAGCTTAAACTGGCCTGACTGCCCACCGGATTGAGCATGGCTTGCGTGTCCGACAAAATGGTCTCATTAGTTTGCATGGGGCCTTCGGCGGCTGCGCGTTTAGCCAGGGTCTGGGCATCCAGCTTTTTCTTGGTCGGTTGGTTCACCTGCGCGATATTGCCATGATCCATTTTTTGGACCCCACGCATTTCTTTTTGAAACAGCTCAAAATCTTCGGCCTGTTCCTGTTCGGCAGTTTTGATGGCCGGCGCTGCCGGCTCTACGCGCGGATGCGGATTACTGATCTGCTTTTTAAAGTCTTTGAGTAATTTAAACTGTTCTTTCGATAGCGAAGAATCGTGTTTGCTCATAATCGAAAATAGGAGGATAAAATTTCAATCCAGTATAGTCTGAATTACGCCTGATTTGAACTGAAACGGATTCAGCTTGGCGCTGCATCTGGCTTGAAATGAGAGATGTTAAGATGGGGCGATATAGGAAGATGATCGCCCTATGAAAGTAGGGCAGTGAAATTGCACAGTTCAGGATAAACCTGCCTCCTGAACTGCACCAAGACTTAGACCTTTTGCGGCGTACCAAACAGCTCGCTAAAGGCCTGATCCGGACACGGTTGTTTCATAAAGCTTTCACCGACCAGGAAGGCATGAATGTCATGCTCCTGCATCATCTTGACATCTGCCGGGGTGGCAATACCGCTTTCGGTTACCAGTAAACGTGCTGGATCGAGTAATTTTTTCAGACGCAATGAGGTGTTTAAATCCACATCAAAGGTTTTTAAATTACGGTTGTTCACGCCAAGCAGACAGCGATCACTTAAACGCAAAGCGCGTTCCAGCTCTTCTTCGTCATGCACCTCAACCAGTACATCCAGATTGTGTTCAAATGCGGTTTTCGACATTTCTTCCAGTTGCTGGTCTGACAGGCAGGCTACAATCAGCAAGATACAGTCGGCATGTAGCGCACGAGCTTCAACCACACCATAAGGATCAATCAGGAAGTCTTTCCGCAGTGCAGGCAGGCTGCAATGGTTACGGGCCAGCGCGATATTTTCATCAGCGCCCTGGAAAAAATCGACATCGGTCAGTACAGACAGACAGGCAGCACCGGCAGCTTCATATTGCTGGGCAATTTCAGCCGGATTAAAGTTTTCACGAATAATCCCTTTAGATGGCGAGGCCTTTTTTATTTCTGCAATCACGCCCGGACGTTTGCTTTTCAAGCTTTGGGCAAAACCGCGCACCGGTGTGGCGGCCTGGGCCAGTTGTTCCAGATCATTCAGACTGCGCTGTTTCAGACGTGCAGCAAACTCTTCCTGTTTGCGATCAACAATTTTACCTAAAATGGTATTTGCGATATCCACCATGATTTTATCCTGCCGTCTTAAGCTTCGTACTGTTTTAAGGTTTTGGTAAATTCGGCCAGTACGCCCATTTTTTCCAGTGCCTGACCGCCATAAATAATGTCATGCGCCAGTGCCACACCCTGTTGATA
This sequence comes from Acinetobacter sp. Q186-3, assembly GCF_013420655.1. Classification (NCBI taxonomy): domain Bacteria; kingdom Pseudomonadati; phylum Pseudomonadota; class Gammaproteobacteria; order Moraxellales; family Moraxellaceae; genus Acinetobacter; species Acinetobacter sp. Q186-3. The sequence continues at coordinate 43,185 of NZ_VOXS01000007.1, forward strand.
GGTTTTGGTCAGACCAGACACATAAATCCCGGCGCCGGCATTCAGGGCAATCATGTTGGCCGCTTTTTCACCGCGTTCAGATTTATTTTTGCCAAGTGCATCTTTAATCAGGGCCAGACTTTCTGCCGAGTTTTCCACCACCAGACCGGTGAGGGTTTGCGATTCAATGCCCACTTCTTCTGGAGTAATGGTCCATTCGGTGATTTCCCCATCTTTCAGTTCTGCTACGGTCGTGGCAGATGCCAGACTGATTTCATCCAGACCATCACGTGAATGCACCACCAGCACGTGTTCAGCACCCAGCTGGTTCATCACTTCAGCAATCGGGCGGCAGAGTTCGCTGGAGAATACGCCAATCACAAAACGTTTAACTCCGGCCGGATTCGTAAGCGGGCCGAGCAGGTTAAAAATACTGCGAATACCCAGTTCTTTACGTGGGCCAACTGCATATTTCATGGCTTTATGATGGTTCGGCGCAAACAGGAAACCTACGCCCATATCGCGGATACAGCGTTCAGTTTGCTGCATGTTTAAGTCTAGGTTAATTCCAGCCTGTTCCAGCAGGTCAGAGGAACCAGATTTGGTCGATACGCCGCGGTTACCATGTTTGGCAATGGTGGCGCCAGCGGCTGCAATCACAAAGCTGGATGCCGTCGATACGTTAAACAGGTTCTGGCCATCACCGCCGGTACCGACAATATCGACCAGATACGGAATATCGCTAACGTCAATTTTAATCGCGAACTCGCGCATGACGCGTGCGGCTGCGGTAATTTCATCAATGCTTTCACCTTTCAGGCGCAGGCCCATCATCAGGGCGCCAATTTGCGCATCGGTGGCTTCGCCCGACATGATGGCACGCATCACATCTTCCATTTGTGGCTGAGTCAGGTGAATCTGTTTTGTAATATGATTTAAAGCTTGTTGAATATTCATGGTGTTCACTTTGTGCAAATTAGGCATAAATTTCTAAAAAGTTCTGGAAGATTTTGTGGCCATGCTGGCTCAAAATGGATTCCGGGTGGAACTGCACGCCTTCGACCGGCAATGTCTTATGTTTCACGCCCATAATTTCTTCCATGGAACCATCGGCTTCATTGGTCCAGCAGGTGACTTCCAGACATTCTGGTAAGGTCGCCTGATCAATCACCAGCGAGTGGTAACGGGTCGCAGAAAACGGGCAGGGCAAATTGCTGAAAATTCCCTGATCGCTGTGATACATATCCGATAAACGGCCGTGCATCACTTTTTTGGCCCGTACAATGTTGCCGCCAAAGGCCTGACCAATACTCTGATGGCCCAGACATACGCCCAATAACGGGATTTTGCCGGCAAAATGCTGAATCGCTGGAATGGAAATGCCGGCTTCAGATGGTGAGCACGGACCGGGACCAATCACCAAATACTTCGGTTGCCATCGCTCAATATCTTCTAATGTGACGCTGTCATTGCGAACGACTTTAACTTCTTGATTTAACTCGCCAAAATACTGGACGATGTTGTAAGTAAAGCTGTCGTAATTATCGATCATCAAAAGCATGAGCTTAACCTGTCAAAATTTATGCACCTGACTGTGCTTGAAGAATTCCCTGAAATGCCTGGTTTTCCAAAGTGGAGGGAGGTCACAACACGGCTATTTTTCGAGCGAAAAAATGCGGGGAAAACGCAGTGCAAATCATCATAGCAAAAAATAAACATGTGCGGCTGAACATTTTCAAGCAGAATAGCTTTTATACAGATGAAATCTTTTAAGTTTATGGCTGAGCTGCATTCAGCTTGTGGCTTTTACGTGTCCGCTGTGATGTTGACCCCTCTTGCTGCCAAACCCCTAAAATGATGCATAATGACGCAGATTCACCAAAATGGCGCATTTTAAAATGGGCATAAAAATTTAGCTGAGCACGACTTGCGAAAAGCGCACAGAAAAGCACTTGAAGAAAAAATAAGCAGAAATAAATGAAAATCTGATTTTTACTGGAAAAAAGAGTTTTTATCTATAAATCACTCAATTAATCCAGTCTGAAATTCATTAGAAAAATTGCATGAAGCGCGAAATTGGCGAAATAAACAGCAGTATTATTAAGCTGTGTTAAAATGAAATCTGATTATTTGCACTATTTTGATACACACGAGAAATCTTTTGCAGGAAAAATCGCAAAGAGTGCTTGAATATGGTGCATTTCAGTATAGCCCTAGTATAATAGGCACAAAGCAAAATCCCTAAATCTTAATTTCTCATAAGAAATTCAATATTTTAACTTTGCTTTTAAAAGTTGGTACGGTAATTGCTTAATAACTGCCAACTACTAACACGCACTTGGGTGTGCAACAAAATATCATTGGAGCAAAATGAGCATGGCGAACAAGGTCCTTCAACTCATACAAGAAAGTGGTGCAAAATGGGTCGATTTCCGCTTTACTGATACTAAGGGTAAAGAGCAGCACGTAACTTACCCTGCAGACAGTATCGATGAAGATACCTTCGAAGACGGTAAAATGTTTGATGGTTCTTCAATTGCTGGTTGGAAAGGCATTGAAGCATCTGACATGATTTTACGTCCAGACGCTGAAACTGGTTTCATCGACCCATTCTTTGCGGAACCAACAGTTGTCGTGACTTGTGATGTCATCGAACCATCTACAGGTCAGGGTTATGAACGTGACCCACGCTCGATTGCTCGCCGTGCAGAAGATTACTTAAAGTCTACCGGTATTGGTGATACTGCATTCTTTGGCCCAGAACCAGAATTCTTCGTATTTGACGAAGTGAAATGGGACATCGATATGTCTGGCGCACGCCACACTTTAATTGCTGAAGAAGCGGCTTGGTCTACAGGTAAAGACTACGAGTCTGGTAACTCTGGCCACCGTCCACGCGTTAAAGGCGGTTACTTCCCGGTTCCTCCAGTTGATTCTCACCACGATATGCGTGCAGATATGTGTGCAAAAATCGAAGAGATCATGGGCCCAGGTCGTGTAGAAGTACATCACCACGAAGTTGCATCTTGCCAGTTAGAGATTGGTGTGAGCTTCAACACCATGGTGCGTAAAGCTGACGAAGTGCAACAGTTCAAATATGCGGTGTGGAACGTAGCGCACCAATACGCGAAAACTGCGACGTTTATGCCTAAACCAATGGTAGGCGATAACGGTTCAGGTATGCACGTGCATATGTCGATCTCTAAAGACGGCAAAAACCTGTTCGCGGGTGATGAATACGCTGGTCTGTCTGAAATGGCACTGTACTTCATTGGCGGTATCATCAAGCATGCCCGTTCATTGAATGCGATTACTAACCCTTCGACTAACTCGTACAAGCGTCTGGTTCCGCACTTCGAAGCACCGATTATGCTGGCTTACTCAGCGCGTAACCGTTCTGCTTCTATCCGTATTCCTTACGTGTCTAGCCCGAAAGGCAAACGTATTGAAGCACGTTTCCCAGATCCAATGATGAACCCGTACTTAGGTTTCGCGGCACTGTTAATGGCGGGTATTGACGGTATCCAGAACAAGATTCACCCAGGTGAAGCTGCGGACAAGAACCTGTACGATCTTCCACCGGAAGAAGAAGCAAAAATTCCAACCGTTGCTCACAGCCTTGAAATGGCGCTGGAAGCACTGGCCGCTGACCATGACTACCTGTTAAAAGGTGGCGTGTTTACAAAAGAAATGCTCGATGCTTATATCGAGCTGAAAACTGAAGAAGTTCGTCGTCTGAACACGACTACTCACCCAGTTGAATTAGACATGTACTACAGCCTGTAATTTGACCTCAGATTCATGCTCAGAAAATCCGCGCTTGTCGCGGATTTTTTTATGGCCTTCATATTCATTTAGGTGAGGTAGATTGATAGTGAATATGACATTTGCGCTTTTTGGCTGAAAAGCCCATGGTTTAGTAACAGATTTCAGTTACACTAGGCCAAGCGATAAAAGGGGAATAAGTGATGCGCGGCCAACAGACCTGTCAATTTCAGGATCAGACCATTCCTGCAGGATTGAAGACATGGCTGTATGCACCGGGCTCTCTGACACAACAATTAACCGATCTGGCCGGTGGCCAGTTTCAGGTACAGCCACTGCGCGAAAGTTTCCAGCGCCTGAGCTTTGAAGATGCCAAATGGCTGGGCATGCCGCATCAGCATACCTCCTGGGTGCGGGAAAGCTATTTATATGGCTGTGAAGAGCAGCCCTGGGTTCAAGCCAAAAGTATTTTTCCGATTTTAAGCCTGCAAAAAAAAGCACGCCTGTTCAAGCATATTGGTAAAAAGCCGATTGGCCGGTTTTTGTTTCAACGTACCAATCCGGCCTGTGAGCGCCGGGTGATTTTATTGCCCGAAGGCTGGACCAGACAGAGCTGCTATACTTGGCATGGCTGTAAATTTATTGTGCAAGAAAGTTTCTTGCCCAGCTTTGAGCAATTTCTACATTCTTCTTTTCAACAGCAACGTGGTTAAGGACAGTCATGGCAACTGCACATTCAATTACCTGGCGTGAGCGCTTGGAAGCCTATTACTATTTATGCCGTTTTGATAAGCCGATTGGCACCGAACTGGTGTTCTGGCCAACCATGTGGGCCTTATGGATTGCTGCTCAGGGAACACCGACCATAGGTGTGCTGATTCCAATGATTCTGGGTGTGATCTTTATGCGTGCGGCAGGCTGTGCCATTAATGACTTTGCCGACCGTAAAGTCGATGCCCATGTTGAGCGCACCAAAACCCGTCCTTTGGCCACCGGCATCATTAGCGCTAAAGAAGCGGTGATGGTGTTTCTGGTGCTGGTTGCTGCCAGTGCCTGCCTGTTGTTGTTCTTGCCGCTTGAAACCTTTTACTGGTCGTTTGGGGCGTTATTTCTGGCTTTTATCTACCCGTTTATGAAACGCTATACCCATTTACCGCAGGTATTTCTGGGCGCCGCATTTTCATGGTCTATTCCTATGGCTTATACCGCGGTGGGTGCAACCCCGGATTTAACCTGCTGGTTATTGTACTTTGGCAACCTGGCCTGGACTGTGGCCTATGACACTCAATATGCGATTACTGACCGCGAATATGATCTCAAAATTGGGGTGAAATCGACAGCCATTTTATTTGGTCGTTATGATATTGAGATTATTTCTGCCTTGCAGCTGATCAGTCTGCTCCTGATTGGCGCGGCGCTGTGGATCGAAAATCTGTTCATGCCATTTGGTCTGGTGGCACTGGCTGCGGTGGCACTGGATTTTATCTATCAATGGCACAAAACCAAAGACCGTAATCCGCAGCAATGTTTCTGGGCTTTTCGGCATAACCGTTGGGTTGGGCTGATGATTTTTACCGGAATTTTTCTTGCACTTCTCTAGGCTTATACATTTAGTCTGATCTTGCAAAAAGCCAACAAAGCATCCGAGCAGGATGCTTTTTTTTATGCTTAATTCAAAGAACTCAGGCTGAGTACTTAACAACAAGAAGATAAAGAGGAATTCAAGATGACAACGACATTTAAAAAACTGTTATTGGCGGTAACCTGCTCCTCGGCGCTGTTATTTACAGCATGTGGTGGCGATGATAATGACTTTAACTTTATCCGTGACAAAACTTTTGTATCTGATGCTGCCTATACCCAAGATGGTATTGAAGGTGCGATCATCCGGGTCATGACCTATAAAATGCCAAATGTACGTGACCAGAAAACAGAAGCTACCGCCATGGTATTTTATCCGTCCGCACCTCGTCCGGTAGATGGCTGGCGTGTGGTGGTCTGGGAACATGGAACAGTGGGCATTGCTGATCATTGTGCACCGAGTCGCAACAGTTTAAATCCGCGTTTTAAGGCCATGGCGGAAAGTTTACTGGCCGCAGGCTATGTGATTGTCGCGCCAGATTATGAAGGGCTGGGCACGCCGGGCATTCATCCGTATTTACATTTAGAAAGTGCGGCCCAGTCTGCTATTTATTCAGTACGCGCCTTAAAAGAAGATCTGGGTGCACACATGCATGGTGCCTGGATGTCGGTGGGGCAGTCACAGGGTGGTCATGCCTCTTTAGGTACTGCGGAATTTGCCAATCAGGATGCCAATTATAAAGGTGCAGTGGCAGCAGCACCGGCTTCGAGTCTGGGTTATATCATTGCGGAAGTCGCGCCGGCGGCCATTCATGATCTGGAGCTGGCAGAGAGTGTTGGTCTGTATCCGGTTGGAACGGCCCGTAATGTCTATGCAGAACTGATGGCCTATGCTGCCTATGTCGCGGTCGGCATTAAAGCCTATGAACCGGACTTTAATTACCTCAGCATCTTCCAGCCGGAATCGCAGGATATTGTGCCAGAAGCCGAAGGCAACAATGGTGAAAATGGCCAATGTCTGGACGAGCTGATGCAGTCCTTTAGAGAAGATATAGATGCCTTTACTGAAAATAGTGGTCTTGCTGTGGCTGATTATCCGGGGCTGACGGCAAATTTCCAGGACAATGCAACCATTAAGCGCTTCCTGGCCATTAACCAGCCGGCCACCAAAAAGCTGGATAAACCGATTATGGTGATTCAGGGTGAAGCAGATACTGCTGTGCCGGCAGCTGTCACCACGGCACTGGTAGATAACTTAAGAGAAATGGGGACGATGGTTGAATATGAACTGGTCCCGGGTGCCTCGCATACCCAGGCCATTGTGCAGAGAAATGCCGAGCTGGTGCGCTTTATTCAAACCCACATGCCTGCGCAATAATATCCTCCTAAAACTCGATGATCAGTCCGGAAGATCGGGGCTAATCAGCTCTCAGTGACCGAGATTTCGAGTTTGGCCAGTTCCTGAGTAATGAGCTGCAGTGCCAGATTATGGTTATTTTTACGGTAATTGGCATACAGATGGAGCGGCTGAACTTCAAAATCAGTTTCAATGATCGTGACATGCTCATCCAGAAAGCGTAGCAGATATTCCGGCACAAAACTGTAGCCCATCCCCAGATTAATCAGGTTGATATGCTGTAATACATTGGTGACCCAGAGTAACTGCTCGGCCGGCATCTGTTCAATTGGCACCTGCCGGCTGACCTGTTCATAAAACACCGGAGAAGCGGTTTGCTCGCACATAATCAGCCGCTGTTGCAGCAAGGCTTCAGCACTCATCCGCGACTTGGTCGGTGCAGATTTTTGCCCTGACACCAGATAGATTTTCTCTGACAAAATGGGAAGATCGACAAAATCATCCTGCTGAATGGCATAGCGGGTCAGGCTTAAATCCAGCTCAGCATTTTTCAGGCGCTGAATCTGCTCCAGACAGGTCAGGCTCTGGATATGAATCTGCAGATTGGGAATGGCCTGTTTTAAGCGTTCTAGCATCAGCGGCAGCACTTTCAGCTCGGCCACGTTCAATAAGCCAATATGAATCTGGTTGTTTTTCTGATGCGCCACCTGACGCGCTGCGGCAATTGCAAGTTTGGCGTTTTCAATCGCTTGCAAGGCATAAGGTAAAAAGGCCCGGCCTTCATCGGTCAGTTGAATCTGCCGCGCGGAGCGATCAAGCAAACGAACCCCGACTTCTTCTTCTAAATCCTTAATCTGCTGGCTTAAAGAGGGCTGGGCGGTAAAGAGTTTATCGGCTGCTTTGGTAAAACTCTGTTCTTCTGCCACCGCTGCAAAATAGCGTAAATGCCGTAATTCCATGACTTTCATCCACCGTGCAGATCATCGCCCTAGTGTAACCCAACACAGTCTGAACTGCATTTCACATCAGCTGATGTGTTTTATCCAGCAGCTGACTAGAGCTAAAACCAATAGCACTATCGTTTATACGCATAGAAATAGGCGGGCTGGATGGAGCGGATTACACTGCATACAAATATTCTGCAACAGATACAGCGGTGAAAGGAGTCCGGAATGTCTACACACTATGATACTGATGTGCTGGTGATTGGTACGGGGCCGGCGGGTTCTACTTTAGGGCTGGCCTTGGCCAGTTATGGCATCAGGGTACAGCTGTTTACCCAGTTTAACTGGCTGGCCAACAGTCCGCGTGCGCATATTACCAATCAGCGGGCGATGGAAGTTCTGCGTGACTTAGGCATTGAAGAGCAGGTCAAAGCCATTGCCACGCCGTGGCAGCAGATGGGCGAAAGTTTACTCACCACCAGTCTGGTCGGGGAAGAAATTGCCCGGATGAGCTGCTGGGGCACGGGCGATGAACGTCATGGCGATTACATCAAAGGCAGTCCATGTCCCTTTGTCGATCTGATCCAGCCGAAAATGGAAGCACTGCTGGTCAAGAATGCGGCCGAACGCGGTGCGATTTATAACTTCAATACCGAATATTTATCACATACTCAGGATGAGCACGGCGTAACCGCGACCTTCCTGAATCGGGTGACCCAAACTGAATTTAGCCTGCGGGCCAAATATTTAATTGGGATGGATGGGGCGCGTTCGAAAATTGTTGAAGAGCTGAAACTGCCCTTAGAAGGGGGGATGGCGCGTGCCGGAACCGTGTACGTCACTTTTAAAGCCGACCTGTCCAAATACGTGACGCATCGTCCGGCCATTTTACAGTGGATTGTGAATCCGGAAGCCAGTTTTGGTGACTTGGGCATGGGATTGCTACGTGCCATTCAGCCCTGGAATGAATGGATTATGGGCTGGGGCTTTGATATCAGCAAAGGCGAGCCGCAAGTCACCGAAGCCCAGGTTCGGGCGCGACTGAACACCTTTGTGGGTGAAGAGGTGCAGCAGGTCGAAATTGAAAAAGTATCTTACTGGTATGTCAATCAGACCTGGGCCACCCAGTATTCGGTGGGGCGTGTGTTCTGTGGTGGCGATGCGGTACATCGTCATCCGCCATCGAGTGGTTTAGGTTCCAACACCTGTATGCAGGATGCGTTTAACCTGGGCTGGAAGCTGGCTTATATGCTTAAAGGCTGGGCCAAGCCAGCGCTACTGGACTCTTATAGTGATGAACGGGCGCCGGTGGGCAAGCAGATTGTGGCGCGTGCCAACCAGTCCCGTTTTGACTATAAGCACTTAAAAGCAGTATTTGGTTTTGATCAGGGCGTGCAGACCCAGGCCGAGATGTTGCAGCGGATTTTTGCGGAAACACCGGAAGCGGCCGAGATTCGGGAAAAGCTGTATCAGGCGCTGGCGATTAAACATTATGAGTTTAATGCTCAAGGGGTGGAGCTAAACCAGCGTTATCTGTCCAATGCCGTGCTGGCAGAAACAGATGAAGAAATTTTTGTACAGGACCCGCAGCTGTATTTGCAAGCCACCACACGTCCGGGCGCCAAACTACCGCATACCTGGCTGATTGATGCGCAGGGCTATAAACATTCCACCCTGGATATTGTCGGTAAAGGGCGCTTTACGCTACTGACCGGTTTATCGGGTGCAGCATGGAAAGCGGCAGCGGCCCGGTTAAAGCTGGACTATCTGGATGTGATTCAGATTGGTTCACGTGAACATCGCGATGTCTATGCCACCTGGCAGCAAAAATCGGAAATTGCCGATGCCGGTGCCGTGCTGGTACGTCCGGATGGCTATGTGGCTTGGCGGATGCAGGACACACCAGAACAAGGCTTTGATCATCTGGCCTGTTTAACTCAGGTTTTTGGCGAGATTCAGCTGAACCTCTAATCGGGTAGATGAGCAGTCTGACGTGATCTGTAACGCAGCCGTCTGTAGCCGTACAGGCGGCTGTGTTGTATCTTCAGGTTCAAGCAAACATCAACAGAGGCTTTGTCCTCGAAAATGATTTTGTTATATTGAGCGTCATTTTGATGCATCTGACAGAGGACTCTCTCATGACCGCGCCTGAACAGCAACGACCGAATCAGCCACTCAATACCAAAAAGATTATTCTGTTGGCCAGTTTAGGTCTGCTGATTCCTGTTTTTCTGGTCAGTATGGCGTTTCTGGCTGTCAACAGCGATGCGAAAAATCAGGAAAAATACAAACAGCAGCAGGCAGAGATGATTGCGCGGATTAAAGCGCGTGAAGCGGCTGAACAACAGCAGGCGCAGCAACAAGCTCAACAACAAGCCGATGCAAACCCAGCAGCTTCTGAAGCTGTAGCGCCTTAATTAAAGAATATCCTGCTGCAATTGTCTGATACTCGGAATCTCCGTGTATCGGATCACCTGATAGCCCGCCTCAAGCAACATGGCATCCCGCTCGGCATCTTCGCTTTCTTTGCCAATATGAGTGGGATCATCCAGTTCAATAATAATCACCACATTCATCTGCTGATCCAGCAAAACAAAATCGGTGACCTTGCGATTAAAGCGGGAACGGATCTTGTAGTTACTATTGGTAATTAACGCACTAAAAGCAACTTGAGCCAGAATATGATGTTCGGGAAAAGCCTGCTTTAAGCGGGCAAACATCTTGGCTTCAAACGGGGTAATGACTTTTTTCGGAAAATATTTCTGTTTGGGGCGCAAATAGGAGGCCGCCACCAGCAGCATCAGCACCAGTGTGGCCAGGCAGCCAATAAAGAAGAAAGTCGACTGAGCGCTATTGAACACAACACATACTTGTATAAAGAAAAAACCCACTCAAATGGAGTGGGTTTTTAGAATCTTGGCTCTCCCACCTGGGCTCGAACCAGGGACCTGCGGATTAACAGTCCGTCGCTCTACCGACTGAGCTATGGGAGAATCTGAAACGCATTCTAGGCGGCAAAGGGTAGGTGGTCAAGTCCGCGGCCTGAAAAAATGTAGTTTTTCAGTTTAACTGAATTAAAAATAAACGAATGAAGGCGTTTGGAAGCAGAAAGCTTGGTGTGTGGCTTTTACTGGTCTATGACGGGCAGGGTGCCGTGGTACAGGTAGGGGCTATTTTAGGATGATGATTCTCATTGAATCCCCCAATCTAAACGCCATAAAAAAACCCACTCAACTGGAGTGGGTTTTTAGAATCTTGGCTCTCCCACCTGGGCTCGAACCAGGGACCTGCGGATTAACAGTCCGTCGCTCTACCGACTGAGCTATGGGAGATTAGATGGCTCTCCAACCTGGGCTCGAACCAGGGACCTGCGGATTAACAGTCCGTCGCTCTACCGACTGAGCTATTGGAGAATCTGATGCGCATTTTAGGGAGGAATGCGCCGGTCGTCAACCAGATTATTTAAACAAATGAATCATTTGCCTTAGATTTATGCAGTTATTCCCTAAAAATAAAAAAATCACCCTTAAAGGGTGATTTTTTACACAGAAAAATAAAATTATTTTTCTACGCCAGCTGGTTGGCCTGCAAGTTTCGCGTTGGCATAATCCCAGTTCACCAGGCTTTCAAGGAAAGTCGAGATGTACTTAGGACGTGCATTACGGAAGTCGATGTAGTAAGCGTGTTCCCAAACGTCAATCGTTAAAACTGCAATTTTGCCGTGCGCCATTGGCGTATCTGCATTTGAAGTTTTCATGATTGATAGTTTGCCGTTTACATCGTCAGCCACTAACCATGCCCAACCTGAACCGAATTGAGTTGCAGCAGCAGTTGCAAATTCTTCAGCAAATTTTTCGTATGAACCGAAAGCTTCATCAATTTTCGCTGCAATTGCGCCAGTAGGTTTACCACCACCGTTTTTCGCCATACAGTTCCAGTAGAATGTGTGGTTCCATACTTGTGCCGCATTGTTGAAAATACCTGCTTTAGAAGCATCGCCAGCACTTGCCTTGATGATTTCTTCTAAAGTTTTACCTTCAAGCTCAGTACCTGCGATCAGGTTGTTCAGGTTCACAACATAGGTGTTGTGGTGCTTGTCATGGTGAAATTCTAAAGTCTCTTTGCTGATGTGTGGCGCAAGATCTTCGTAACCATATGGTAATGCTGGTAAAGTAATCGTTGTCATGTTTTCAATTCCTTGCTTATGCTGGGTTTTGAGTTTAAGTCGGCTTATTGTAATAGATTATTCAACAAAATTGCGCATTGCTTATAAATAACATTACACAATAAATCCTTAATTTATACGTATAAGCCAGCCTCAATTCATCTCCCAAGTTTTAAATCGGATTATTCAATTCGAAATAGACATATTCGAGATTAAATTCGCGTGCCAGTGCCTGTCCCAAACGCTGTACACCGTAGCGTTCAGTCGCGTGATGGCCACAAGCATAATAATGGACGCCCAGTTCTTTGGCTTCATAAAAGGTACGTTCTGAAACTTCGCCAGAAATATAGGCATCACAGTCTTGTGCTGCGGCTTTATGAATATAATCCTGCGCACCGCCGGTACAGAAACCGACTTTGCGGATTTCGGTTGGATTGGCCGGTAAATGAATGGTATCAAACCCCAGTTTTTCGCTTAATAGGGCTTTAAACGCTTCTGGTGACATGGCCTGTTTTAAATAGCCAATATTGCCAATCGGATGACGTTCACTCGGGTCCAGTGCTTCTAGTTGCTCCAGTCCCAAAATATCAGCAATGGCCGCATTATTGCCCAGTTCAGGATGTGAATCGAGCGGTAAATGATAGCCCACCAGCGAAATATCATGCTGGATTAGGCTTTTAATACGTTTACCGCGCATTCCGGTAATCGGGTAGGGTTCACCTTTCCAGAAATAGCCATGATGCACCAGTAGCACATCGGCATGCTCGGCAATAGCTGCTTCAATAGCATCTTGTGATGCAGTTACCGCACACAGAATTTTTTTGACTTCTGGTTTGCCTTCAATTTGCAAGCCGTTCGGGGCATAGTCTTTAAACTCGGCTGATTTTAAGGTTTGATCACACCAGCGGATCAGGTCATGCAGCTTAGCCATAAATCTCTCAAAAGCCTTAAATTTTGTTGTCATCAAAACATATTTTGAATTGTAACTAAAGCAGCACAAAACTCTTTAGTGATTTTTATGTTTCCTTATGTATTTCGCTTTACAATAGGTCATAAATTACTTAGTCATCAATGAATTAAAAAATTTTAGAGGATAGAGCTGTGCGCCGGACCTTTACATGGTTACCTTGGGTGTTACTTATTATCGTGATTATTGGCTTTTTGGGCTGGCAACAGTTTCAAAAACCGAAAGCTCCCGTTGCCCCGGATGGGGTAAAAATGCCTGCTGAAAAAGTAGAACCGCTGATTGATACCACCCGTACTGGCGGGGTGGTGTCTTATAGTGCTGCCGTAAAAGTAGCAGCACCGGCCGTGGTCAATATTTTTACCACCCAGAAAATCAAGCAGCCTAATCATCCTTTGTTTAATGATCCGGCATTCCGTGAATTTTTTGGTGATCAGTTACCGGAACAATATCGCCAGGGACCTAATGAAAACAGCCTCGGTTCCGGGGTGATTGTACGTGCCGATGGTTACATTTTGACGAATAACCATGTGATTGCCCAGGCCGATCAGATTGTGGTGGCTCTGCATGATGGCCGTCGTGCCGAGGCAAAAGTGGTCGGCACCGATCCGGATACCGACTTGGCGGTAATTAAAATTGAGCTGGATCAGTTACCGGTTTTACCATTTAAACTCAGTGGCAATGAAGTCGGTGATGTGGTGCTGGCGATTGGTAACCCGTTTGGGGTAGGCCAAACCGTCACTCAGGGGATTATTTCCGCGACCGGTCGTTCGGATTTAGGCATTAATACCTATGAAGACTTTATTCAGACTGATGCTGCCATTAACCCGGGGAATTCCGGTGGTGCACTAATTGATGTGGCCGGGAATTTAATTGGGGTCAATACCGCAATTTTCTCGCAATCGGGCGGTTCTTTGGGTATTGGCTTTGCCATTCCGGCTCAGGTCTGTCAGCAGGTACTGAACTCGATTTTAAAAGATGGTCGCGTGGTACGTGGCTGGTTAGGCATTAGCTTGTTGCCGGTACAGCAACAGAATATTCTGGAGCCAAAACAAAGTGGCGTGGTGGTGGCGGATGTGTTGGCCAATGGTCCTGCAGCCAAAGCCGGTATTCGCCGTGGCGATAAAATCCTGAGAGTGAATGATGAAGAGATTAGCTCAACATCGCACCTGATTAATTATGTAGCGCTGCAGCAACCGAACCAGCCGGTGAATATCCTGATTGAACGTGAAGAACAGTCTTTAGAGCTGCAAGTGGTGGTTGGTGAACGTAAAGTGCAAAACAGTGATAAACAGTTTATTCCTTTACCAGAATAAGCTCGCAGCACGCGCTGTAAATTAAACATGAAAAAGCTCCGCAGGTCGGGGCTTTTTTTAATGGGTGAATTTTATCAGCAGTCTGTTAGTGAAGAGCGATATTGTAAGATCAAGCGAAAATACGTAGGAACGTACTGAATGGCGCAGAGCAGACATACCGTCTTATAGAGATGATCGCTGTATCACATCTCTAGGTCTTTCCATCCCTCGAGATAATCGGTTGGGGACAAAATAAAGCAACTAAATGAATAACATTCCGCAGGCGGTGCAAAAACAAAAACAGCGGCCGAAGCCGCCGTTTTTGATCTTAGGTTTAATTAGTGTTCTTGCTGGATACCCGCAACCAACCAGTCCTGGCTAGAGCCTGCTGGCTTAACAAAATGCCAGATTTCAGTGAATGGCTGTGGCAAGCTGTTTAAATCTTCACTCACCGTACCGGTAAAGCGCACACTCACCACATACTGACCATTTTCAGTAGCAGAATCGACCACCATCGCATTTAGGTTAGAAAACTCAGCCACATCCTGATCCTGATTGGCCATGATGTCCTGATACATCGACTGGTACAGATCAGGGGTTAAATAACGCTGAATTTCAGCAATATTGCTGGCCGTATTCATAGACTGAATATGGTTAAAACGCTGACGTGCAACACGCAGAAAGGCTGCTGGCTCCGTACCATCTGGTAACTGGTTACCACTGTTGGTGTACGCGGTACCAAAGGCAGCGTTATTCACTGGTGCTGCACCAAATGGCGCATTGTTGCTTGGGGCTGAACCACCGACGTTCTGACCAAAGATATTGGTGTTATCGCCACCGGCATTTGGTGCAGCAGCAGATTGACCAAACGGTGCGTTGTTGGCACCGTTATTTGGCGCATACGGGTTATTGGCTGCTAATTTTTTTTTTGCGCCCATCTTGCGGAAAATGAAGAAGGCGACTGCTGCAGCGAGGAGAATCCAGATCCAGCCTGGGATTCCACCTTCTTCCTCCTGTTGAGCCTGTGCCTGGCTGGCTGGCTGATCATCTGCTAAGGCATTGGCAGCCACTGCACCAATCGCAGCACCTGCAACACCCGCAGCGACCATACCACCGACACCCGGACCAGATTTCTGCTGCGCAGGCGCAGTAGCAGGCTGTTGTGCAGGAGTAGCTTGACGAGGCTGTTGGTAAGATTGAGTTGGTGTTGCTGAACGGCTCATGCCATGGCTTTTACCACCACCGGCACGTTTTGCTTCGGCTGCTAAAGGGGCAACCAAGAGGGCAGCTGTTAAAATACCAGCCATCAAACCACGCTGTCGAACTTCCATCAATTTTTCCTATTTAAAAAAAGAAATTTATCGCCCTGTATTTATGCAGGCATTTGTCCCGAATTTCAATACAGAATTCAGCTTTTTTCACATGAAAAGCTCAAAAAATAGGGCAAAGGCTCTAGTGCAGTTCTTCACTTAAACTTATGGCCTCGCTCAGGGCTTCATGCAAACGGGCGACCGCAATCACCTGCACTCCTGGAATTGCTTTTTGCGGTGCATTGGCACGTGGCAAAATAATATATTTAAAGCCATGTTTAATCGCTTCTTTTAAGCGTTCCTGACCATTCGGCACCGGACGGATTTCACCGGATAAACCGACTTCACCAAACACCGCAAGTTGCTGGGGCAGGGCTTTGCCGCGAATACTCGAAGCACAGGCCAGCAGCACCGCCAGATCGGAGCCGGTTTCGGTAATTTTCAGCCCGCCGACAATATTGACATAGACATCCTGACCGGACGTCTGCACACCACCATGACGATGCATCACCGCCAGTAGCATATTCAGCCGGTTTTGTTCTAAGCCGAGTGCGACCCGGCGTGGCTGACCATGTGCATCATCGACCAGCGCCTGTACTTCAACCAACAGTGGTCGTGTGCCTTCGCGGCTAATCATCACAATCGAGCCGGGAATGGCTTCATCATAACGGCTCAGGAAAATCGCTGACGGATTGGCCACTTCACGCAAGCCTTTATCGGTCATGCCAAACACGCCCAGTTCATTGACCGCACCAAAACGGTTTTTCACCGCACGAATCATCCGGTAGCGGGAATCGGACTGACCTTCAAAATACAGCACACAGTCAACCATATGTTCCAGCACGCGTGGTCCGGCCAATGCACCTTCTTTGGTCACGTGACCGACAATAAACAAGGCTGTGCCACTATTTTTGGCAAAACGGGTCAGGAGCGCCGCCGATTCACGGATTTGCGATACGCCACCCGGTGCAGATTGTAAGGTTTCGGTATATAAGGTCTGGATAGAGTCCAGAATCGCCACCGCAGGGCGTTGCTGGGCCAGTACCTCACAAATCCGTTCCACACAGGTTTCAGCCATCACCTTGAGCTGATCGGTCGGTAAATCCAGACGCTGCGCGCGTAAGGCCACCTGTGATAAGGATTCTTCACCGGTGACATATAAGGCTGCGCTGTTGCTGGCGGCCATATGGGTCGCGGTTTGCAGCAAAATGGTCGATTTCCCAATCCCGGGATCACCACCAATCAGCACCACTGAACCAGTGACCAGACCACCACCAAGTACCCGGTCAAATTCGCCAATACCGGTGGCAAGGCGGGTTTCGGTAGAGACTGAAATCTGGTTTAAAGTGGTCACAGTTGAAGCCTGACCGGCATAGCCGCCGCCCATACGCGGCTGGGCTCGATGGGTCACCGCAGGGGCAATACTGACTTCGGTTAAACAGTTCCATTCACCACAGTCTGAACATTGACCGGCCCATTTGGGATGATCTGCGCCGCATTGTTCACAGCGATAGACACTTTTTGCTTTTGCCATAAATAAACGTCTGGAATGTGTTTTTTAAATCTTGCCCCACAGCATACAGAGGAAATGCTGATTTTCAAATTGTTGATACAGCGGCAAAGAAAAACCACCCGCAGGTGGTTAATCTTGTAGTTTTGTCTAAACGCTTTAGTAAAGTTCGCTGGATTTGCGTCGTGCAATAAAATCTTTCGATTCTTTGGCAATTACACCCGACAGCAGCAATAAGGCAATCAAGTTCGGTACTGCCATTAAACCATTAAAGGTATCGGCAAACAGCCAGACCAGATCTAGAGTTGCGACACAGCCAATAAACACCGACGCAATGTAAATCAGGCGATACGGCAGTACAAATTTCTCACCAAGCAGATAGGTCGCACATTTTTCACCGTAATAGCTCCAGCCTAAAATAGTCGAATAGGCAAAGAAGATCACCCCGAAAGTCACCACCCAGCCCCCGATTCCAGGCAGCAGTTTGTCGAATACGCTAATGGTCAGTACTGCACCGTTCTGATCACCAAAAGACTGGCCGGCCATAATAAAGCCCATGACCAGCACAATACCGGTAATTGAACAGACAATAATGGTGTCAATAAAGGTACCAGTCATTGAAACCAGACCCTGACGTGCCGGATGGTCGGTTTTGGCCGCAGCGGCAGCAATTGGCGCAGAACCCATACCGGCTTCATTGGAGAAGACCCCGCGCGCAACACCATAACGGATCGCGGCACCAATCGCACCACCTGCGGCAGCTTCACCGGTAAAGGCATAGGTGACAATCATTTTGAGTGCTGGCACCACCAGTTCAAGGTTATTCAGGATGATGACCAAACCACCGGCCATATAACCAACCGCCATAATCGGCACAATAACCGAAGAGGCTTTTGCGATGGATTTAATCCCGCCCAGAATTACCAGGGCTGAAAATACGGTAATGATGATGCCGGTAATCCAGGTTTCCAGGCCAAACCCATTTTCAACGGCCAGTGCTACCGTGTTGGATTGCACCGAGCTACCAATCCCGAAGGAGGCCACTGCACCGAAAAAGGCGAAAATCAGCGCCAGCCATTTCCATTTCAGGCCACGTTCAATGTAATACATTGGACCACCGGACATTTCACCTTTCTCGTTTTTTACCCGGTATTTGACCGCCAAAACACCTTCACCATATTTGGTCGCCATCCCGAACAGGGCAGTCATCCACATCCAGAATACGGCGCCCGGACCACCGAGTACGCAGGCTGTGGCCACACCGGCAATATTACCGGTACCAATGGTGGCAGAAAGTGCGGTCATGAGGGAGGCGAATTGGGAAATATCGCCGGAATGTTTGTCCGGGTGTTTGCCAAAAACCTGTTTAAAGGCCAACGGCAGCATCCGGAATTGCCAGAACAGCAGGCGGAAGGTCAGGAATATCCCGGTACCGACAATCAGCACCAGCATATATGGGCCCCAGACCCAGCCACTAAGGGTTTCCATGAGTGTTTGTAAATCTTGCATCATTGTTTCTTCTTATGTCTCAAAATAGATATTTTGTTTTCTGTATAAGCAATTGATATGCCATGCTCATCCTGAGCAAGAGATATAGTTGCGTGCTGCATTTTTATTTGTTACACAGAATTTATGTTTTGACAAGAAAATTGATATAAACCTTGTCAATCCTCCCTTTGGATAAATTGATAACTTTTTGTTATAAGAAAAATAAATTAAATTTAATTATTCCGCAGAAAATATAGATGAAGCGGCATTTCTTTTTGTTTTCTGATTTCTTTTACGTTAGTTTGTCGTGGTTAACACTGAAGTTGAATTCAATAATGTCGTATCAAAATACAAATTCGTCACAAGAAAAAGGCGATCTGCAGCGAAGCTTATCTAACCGGCATTTACAGCTGATTGCCATTGGTGGCGCCATTGGAACAGGATTGTTCATGGGCTCAGGCAAAACCATCAGCCTGGCCGGGCCATCGATCCTGATTATTTATATGATTATTGGTTTTATGGTGTTCTGCGTGATGCGGGCGCTGGGCGAACTGTTGCTGTCCAATCTGCAATATAAATCCTTTATTGATTTCAGCACCGACCTGATTGGCCCGTGGGCCGGCTATTTCGTCGGCTGGACCTACTGGCTGTGCTGGATCACCATCGGCATTGCAGACCTGTCGGCGATTATTTATTACCTGCAATTCTTTAATGGCGGGATACCGTTTACACCTGAAGAAGGGGTGATGATCAGTATTGCAGCTATTGTCTTCATCATGGGCTTAAACCTGGTGACCGTGAAGCTGTTTGGTGAAATGGAGTTCTGGTTTGCGCTGATTAAAATTATTGCCATTATTGTGCTGATTGCAGTCGGTTTATGGATGATTTTTACCGGTTTTACCTCAGATGCCGGCACAGTCGCATCCTTTACACATATCTGGAGTCATGGCGGCCTGTTCCCGACAGGTACTATGGGCTTCTTGGCCGGTTTCCAGATTGCGATTTTTGCCTTTGTTGGGGTAGAACTGGTCGGTACCACAGCGGCTGAAACCAAAGATCCAGAGAAAAACCTGCCGAAAGCAGTGAACTCGATTCCGGTACGTATCATCATTTTCTATGTATTGGCCTTATTAATTGTGATGTCGGTAACGCCATGGAACCAGATTGATCCAAATATCTCACCGTTTGTAAACCTGTTCAGTCAGGCGGGTATTGCGGCCGCGGCGATTATCATGAACCTGGTGGTACTGTCTTCGGTGATGTCGTCGATGAACAGTGGCGTATTCTCGACCAGCCGGATGCTGTTTGGTCTGTCACGTGAGCAGCAGGGTCCTAAAGCTTTTGGCCGTTTAAATAAACGTGCAGTACCAGCCAATGCGTTGTATTTCTCGGCGGTGTGTCTGCTGTTGGGTGCGGCGTTACAATACTTTGTACCCGATACCGTGAAAGCCTTTACGCTGGCGACCACGCTTTCGACCATTCTGTTTATTTGCGTCTGGCTGATTATTATCTGGAGCTATATTGTCTATTACAAAACCCGTCCGGAACTGCATGCCCAGTCGACTTTTAAATTGCCGGGTGGCCTGTTCACCTGCTGGATGGTGATCATCTTCTTTATTAGTATGATCTATGTGCTGTCTCTGGAGTCAGATACCTTGCAAGCCTTAATGATCAGTCCGATCTGGTTTGTGATTCTGCTGATTGGCTATTTCGGTTTCTATAAGCCAAAACAGAAATAAGCCATTGCACAACAAAAAACGTCAGTGTCCAACTGGCGTTTTTTTATAGCACAAGCTAATCTCTAGCGTTTAACACTTTGGTCACAGCAGTGATCGCGTTATACTTCATTGAAAATTTTAAATAGGTGGTCAGATGCGTTCTGTCATTTGCTGCATCAGTTTATTGACAGCCAGTTTTGTACTGGTCGGTTGTGGTCAATCGGGAGCTTTACAGTTGCCGAGTGATCCAAATTACGACAAACGTGCCAAATATCTGTTATATCCCAATGTCGATTCAGAGCAACATCCTGAAGAGCCGACACCTGCACCGGTACAGCAACAGTTTGCTGCACCTGTAGCTTCGAATTCCACGACGACACCTTAACGTTCATAGAAAGGATACATTCATGAGTTTCACCCGCATCAATGGGGTTTTGCACGCCGAACAATGTTCTTTACAACAGCTGGCGCAGCAATTTGGCACACCACTTTATGTTTATTCAAAAGCAACCTTTGAAAAGCATTATTTAGATATGGATCGTGCTTTTGGCTTTATCGACCATCAAATCTGTTTTGCGGTCAAGTCAAA
Organism: Acinetobacter sp. Q186-3; assembly: GCF_013420655.1. Taxonomy (NCBI): domain Bacteria; kingdom Pseudomonadati; phylum Pseudomonadota; class Gammaproteobacteria; order Moraxellales; family Moraxellaceae; genus Acinetobacter; species Acinetobacter sp. Q186-3. The sequence continues at coordinate 63,850 of NZ_VOXS01000007.1, forward strand.
CTCCAATATTGCGGTGCTGAATGTATTGGCCAAGCTCGGTGCGGGTTTTGATATCGTGACCGGCGGCGAGCTGGCACGCGTATTGAAAGCCGGTGGTGATGCTTCGAAAATTGTATTCTCAGGTTTAGGCAAAACCGAAGCTGACATTAAAAAAGCACTGGAAGTGGGCATTGCCTGCTTTAACGTTGAATCCTATGCAGAGCTGGATCGGATTCAGAAAGTGGCGGCTGAACTGAAGGTTAAAGCGCCAATTTCTTTACGTGTGAATCCGGATGTCGATGCCAAAACCCATCCTTATATTTCAACCGGTTTAAAAGAAAACAAATTCGGTATTCCATCAGATAGTGTATTTGATACCTATCAATATGCAGCATCGTTACCTAATCTGGACATTGTCGGGATTGACTGTCATATCGGTTCACAACTGACCGAAACCCAGCCTTTTGTTGATGCGCTGGATCGGGTCATGCTGATGATTGAGCAGCTGAAACAGATGGGCATTACACTCAAACACATTGATATTGGTGGTGGCTTGGGCGTGACCTATAAAGATGAAACTCCGCCATCGGTTGAAGAATATGCCAATGCACTGCGCCCGGCTTTAGAAAAACTGAGCCTGAAAGTGTATATGGAACCGGGCCGGAGTATTTCCGCCAATGCCGGTGTGCTGCTGACCAAAGTCGATTTACTCAAACCGACCAATCACCGTAATTTCGCAATTATTGATGCGGCAATGAATGACCTGATTCGTCCTGCTTTATATGAAGCGTGGATGGACATTCAGCCGGTGACGCCACGTACCGATGTCGAAACCCAACAGTGGGATGTAGTCGGTGCCATCTGTGAAACAGGTGATTTCCTTGGTAAAGAGCGTGATCTTGCCATTCAGGAAAACGATGTACTGGCAGTGCTGGGTGCCGGCGCTTATGGTTTTGTGATGAGCTCCAACTACAACAGCCGTGGCCGTGCTGCAGAAGTGATGGTCGATGGTGATCAGGCGCATCTGATTCGTGAACGTGAAACCATTGAATCACTCTGGGAACGTGAGCGTTTATTGCCTTAAGGAGTAAATCAGGATGTTTTTAGAATTTACCAAGATGCATGGTCTGGGCAATGACTTTATGGTGGTTGATTTAATCAGCCAGCGCGCCTATTTCGATAGCCTGACCATTCAGCGTCTGGCCGACCGTCACTTTGGTGTCGGGTTTGACCAGTTGCTGGTGGTTGAGCCACCTGATGTTCCGAATGCCGATTTTAAATACCGTATTTTTAATGCCGATGGCTCAGAAGTCGAGCAGTGTGGTAATGGCGTACGCTGTTTTGCGCGTTTTGTGCATGAGCGCCAGCTGACCAGCAAAACCAAAATCAAGGTGCAAACCAAAGCCGGGATTGTTGAGCCGGAACTGGGTCAAAATGGCTGGGTGCGGGTAAATATGGGGCAGCCGAAATTCCTGCCGCAAGAAATTCCGTTTATTGCCGATGAACCGGATAACTTATATGACCTGATGCTGGCCAATGAAGAGAAGCTGAGCATTGATGTGGTCAATATGGGGAATCCACATGCTGTGACCATTGTGCAGGATATTCTGACGGCTGATGTCGCACGTTTAGGTCCACAAATTGAATCGCATGAGCGTTTCCCGCAGCGCGTGAACGCCGGTTTTATGCAAATTCTGGATGAACAGCATGCCCGTTTACGTGTGTTTGAACGTGGTGTCGGTGAAACGCTGGCCTGCGGTACGGGCGCGTGTGCAGCAGCAGTTTCAGGCATGCGCCGTGGCTTACTGGCCAGCAAAGTTGAAATTGAACTGGCGGGTGGCAAGTTACAGATCGAATGGAAAGAAGGCGATGTGGTCTGGATGACCGGTCCAACTGCCAATGTCTATGAAGGCCGTCTGGATTTACGTTATTTCCAGGGCTAATCTGACCATTTCCTATACAAAAGCACCGTTCTATTCACGGTGCTTTTTTATGTTAGGATGATTTGAGTTTTGCCTGCAGAGCCATGATGATGCATAAACTTGTTTTTCTACCGGGTGCCTCAGGTAGTCAGCAATTCTGGCAGCCGTTAATGGCCCGGTTGCCAGCATCGGCCAGGAAAACCGTGATTGCTTATCCTGGTTTTGATGGGGTAGAAGCCGATGCCAGCATTCAGAGTCTGGCCGATCTGAAAACGCGGGTGATCAGTCAGATTGAAGAGGACAGCATTCTGATTGCCCAGTCGATGGGCGGAGTGTTGGCCATAGCCGCTGCATTGCAGCAGCCGAATAGACTTCGGGCCTTGGTGTTAATGGCTACTTCGGGCGGACTGGATTTAACTCCGTTTCAGGCCAAAGACTGGCGTGAGATTGAACCCCTGCAATGGGCCAAGCTGCCGCAGTGGTTTGTGGAAGATCAGACCTATTATCATCCGGAACAATTGGCCAGTATTGATCTGCCGGTGTTATTGCTTTGGGCCGATCAGGATGAATTGAGTCCGGTTGCCGTTGGTGAGTTTCTGGCCCGGCAGTTGCCGAATGCCCGATTGGTGATTATGCCCGATGCTGATCACTGGTTTGCATCCTCGCAGGCTGAACGTGTCGCCGGGGAGATCAACCGTTTTTTACACGACTATTTTTGCAAAGCTACTTTTTAAAAGACAATTTTTTACCAGAACATAGGATGGTGTGATGAAGTTAAGTGCTGAACAGTTACTGGAGATGTGGCTGAAACAACGCGAAATCCAGCATCAGTCGGCACATACTTTGCATGCTTATGCACGTGATGTTGGTGATTTCCTTCATTTTTGTCAGCAGAAAAACATGCCGCTGGCCGATGTGGAAACCGCTGACTTGCGTGAGTTTCTGGCGCATAAGGTCGAAGCGCAGCAGTTGAGTTCCAGCAGTTTGCAGCGCATGTTGTCTTCTATTCGCCAGTTTATGAAATGGGCTGAACAGGGGGGTTATTTGGCGTTTAATCCGGCTGATGATTTTCAGCTAAAACGTCAGCCACGTCCTTTGCCGGGCATGGTCGATATTGAAACAGTACAGCAGATTTTAGATCAGCCAGAGCCGGAGTCAGAGCGGCAAAAACAGCTCTGGGTCCGTGATAAAGCGATTTTAGAGCTGCTGTATTCCAGTGGATTGCGCCTGGCGGAAGTACAGGGCTTAAGAATTAAAGATCTGGATTTTAACCGGCAGTTATTGCGGATTACCGGTAAGGGCAATAAAACCCGGGTGGTACCGTTTGGTTCTAAAGCCAAAGACAGTGTGATGCGCTGGCTACAGATTTATCCGCTGTGGCAGGGTGATTTTGTCCCGGATGCGCAGCTGTTTATTACGGAAAAAGGACAACCACTCGGTGCGCGGCAAATTGAAAACCGAGTCAAATTGCAGGCCCAGCGTGCTGGTGTCAATGTCGATTTGCATCCGCATTTATTGCGCCATTGTTTTGCCAGTCACATGTTATCCAATAGTCGTGATTTGCGCGCGGTGCAGGAGATGTTGGGGCATAGTAATTTGACCACCACGCAAATTTATACCCATGTCGATTTTGATCATTTGGCGCAGGTTTATGATCAGGCTCATCCAAGGGCGCAGCGTAAAGAGCGGGGCTAAGTTGATGCAGGTGAAAAGGACTTTCAATTCACGGGTGAAAGACTAGAATAGAGGTGTCAGGCGTGAGCATGTGCCACCATTGTAGAATAAAAATAAAGGTGGAGATGGCGTATAAAGAGGGTTAATTTTTGACTCGAGCAATATTTAGAACGAGCACAAAAATTCCGAGGACCCAACCTGATTGATGATTTGGGAAAAATGTAAAGGCATAGATATGATTTCGGATATTCAACAAAAATATGAACAGCTGAGTCCGGCGCAAAAAGAAATTTTTGCCGGTTATGGTTTAAGACAGGTGAAGCACTTTGTGGAAATTAACCTGCCAGCCATGCAGGCCATTTTACCTGAACAGGCCGTGATTCAAGGCATTAACGCACAAGGTAAGGTGCAGGCGGTTCATACGGAAACAGGTCAAGGCTATTTATGGATTTCCGATCGTCAGTGGCAGGAAAGCCAGCAATTGACCCAAACCGTCGATGCAACTGAAGATTTTATGCAGGTCTGGAAAGTGTTTAATCTGGCTGAATATGACCTGATTGATTTAAGCCACGTGCACCGCGACTTTTTGGATGGTCAGCAGGCTTAAACATAAGCACTACGTGCAGCATAGCAAGAGAAGGTTATCTTGCGTGCTGCAACTTAACAATCTTCAAAATCGCCGGCTAGGCTTATAAATCTTCCAGCGGCAGTTGAAAACTCTGTTTAATAATTTGACTTGGCAAATCGGTTTTGACACTGGTGATGCCATTTTTTTTGGTTAAATGGGTGGACTGAAATTTACGATAACTTTCTAAATCGGGCACCACCACTTTCAGCATGGCATCGCATTCCCCCAAAATAATATAGCACTCCATCACCTGCGGTAATTCTTTCATCGCCTCAATGAAGGTATCAATAGTTTCGGCATCCTGCCCGACCAGCCAGATCCGGGAAAATAAAATCAGTTGAAACCCAATCTTATGCGGGTCCACCACCGTAGTGTAATTCTGGATTACTCCGGCTTCTTCTAAAATTTTCACCCGTCTTAAGCAGGAGGACGGCGACAGGCCAATTTCACGGGCCAAATCGTTATTCTGAATGCGGCCATTGTTTTGTAAAGCTCGAATGATATTTTTGTCGATGCGATCCAGTTTTATTCGAACAGACTTTGGATATTGCTTCATAAATTAGAGGATAATTTGAAAAATTATTTAAATTATAGAATATTTGAAATCCTATTTTATAGCGTTTCGCAGATACTAATTTTCACTTTCTCAAGTACGACGGGAAAAAGGAAATGTCTGTATGGGTACTTTTTGCATTGACTGTGTTGCCGCTGATTTTTACGCCGGGGCCGGATATGTTATTCATTTTGTCGCAAGTGATGGGTAAAGATGCAAAAGCAGGCATGATGGCCACAGTCGGCGTGTGTAGTGGTTATCTGGTGCATTCGATTCTGGTGGCGTTGGGAATTGCCGCGATTATTGTGTCCTTTCCGCTATTATTTGAAGCGATTCGCTGGTTAGGGATTGCATATTTGCTGTATTTGGCGGTGGGTTTATTCAAGTCGGTATTGAGCAAGAAAAAGCTGGCGATTGAAAGTCGCAGCAGCAGTCATCCGGTGCGCAAAGGATTTTTTACGGCACTGTTGAATCCAAAAGGCATGCTGATTTACTTTGCGATTTTGCCGCAGTTTATTGATAAAACTGGAAATACCGTTACTCAAGGCTTGTTATTGTCCTGCATTTTTATTGGGCTAATTTTTATTGTGTACTGCGCGTTAAGTCTGATCTTTGCCAAAATCACCCAGAAAACCCAGCTGGATGAACGTAAACAGAAGTGGATTGATGGTACATCTGGTGGTTTACTGGCGCTGGCGGCCAGCTGGTTAATGGTCAATTAAGCTGTGAAATTTAGAAAAAGCATGTCCTAGGTCGACATGCTTTTTTATAGGGAGAGCGTGAAAAAGAGAATTATTACAAAAACAGAAATGAACCGATGGTCATCTTAGACCAAAGTCTGGCAGATCATACAAACTGCTATCCTAAATGACATCAAAATAGCCAGGTTTTAGCTTACTAAGGTAAAAAATGAATAATAATTCATTTTATTGTATTGGCTGGTTAATCAGAACAACTGATGTGATACATAAGATAAAAAGATAATATAAATCAATGGTTAAAATATGGCTTAATCTGGCTGAAACATAGCTGAGTTAAGCTGGATGAAAAAAGTATGAACGCAACGTTCAGCTATTTTTACGCATTTTTACAGCTTCTTGGGCAATTGTGACTTGACCGAAATGCCAAACCCATTGCAAGATAAGACACCTACAAAAATTTAAGTGAAGAGTTATCTTAACTTTTCTCCTCTTTTACATTTACTAAAACAGCCGAGGATTACATGAAGGCTCTTGTTGCTGTAAAACGTGTGGTTGATGCCAACGTTAAAGTTCGCGTTAAACCGGACAATAGTGGGGTTGACCTTACTAACGTTAAAATGTCAATTAACCCATTCTGTGAAATCGCCGTGGAAGAAGCGGTTCGTCTAAAAGAAAAAGGAACAGTTTCAGAAATCGTTGTTGTTTCTATCGGTCCTAAAGAAGCGCAGGAACAAATCCGTTCTGCTATGGCGCTTGGTGCAGACCGTGGTATTTTAGTTGAAACTGCAGATGAAATTGGCGCACTTGAAGTGGCTAAAATTTTAAAAGGTGTTGTTGAGCAAGAGCAGCCACAACTGATCCTTTTAGGTAAACAGGCAATCGATGATGACTCAAACCAGGTGGGTCAGATGTTGGGTGCTTTACTGGGCGCAGGTCAGGGTACATTCGCTTCTGAAGTGAAAGTAGACGGCGACAAAGTACAAGTGACACGTGAAATCGATGGCGGTTTACAAACTGTTGAATTATCACTGCCAGCAATCATCACCACTGACTTACGTTTGAATGAGCCACGTTATGCGGCACTTCCAAACATTATGAAAGCGCGTAAAAAACCTCTGGATACCAAGTCTCCTGCAGATTACGGTGTATCAGCCGGGACTAAACTGAAAACTGTAAAAGTTGAGTCACCAGCTGAACGTAAAGCGGGCGTACAAGTGAAGTCTGTAGATGAGCTTGTTGAAAAATTAAAAAATGAAGCGAAAGTGATCTAATACAGAAGGATATAAATCATGAGTATTTTAGTTATCGCTGAGCACGACAACAAAGCACTAAATGGTGCAACGTTAAACGTTGTGGCTGCAGCTCAAAAAATCGGTGGTGATATCACTGTATTGGTTGCTGGTTCTGGCGCGCAAGCAGTTGCTGATCAGGCAGCTAAAGTTGCGGGCGTGAGCAAAGTATTACTGGCTGATGATGCTGCCTATGCAAATCAGCTGGCTGAAAATGTCGCAAAACTGGTTGCTGAATTGGGTAAAGGCTATAGCCATATCCTTGCAGCATCTACAACGACAGGTAAAAACATTTTACCTCGCGCTGCAGCATTGCTGGATGTCAGCATGATTACTGACATTATTGCAGTAGATAGTCCAAATACATTCAAGCGTCCAATTTATGCCGGTAACGCGATTGCAACTGTTGAATCTTCAGAAGCAATTGTTGTTGGTACTGTACGTGGTACAGCATTTGATGCGGTTGCTGCGGAAGGTGGTTCAGCTGCGGTTGAAGCTGCGGCATCTACAGGCGATGCAGGTATTTCTAAGTTTGTGAACGAAGAAATCGTGAAATCTGAACGTCCTGAATTAACAGCTGCACGTATTGTAGTATCAGGTGGTCGTGGTGTAGGTTCAGGTGAGAACTATCACAAAGTACTTGATCCACTGGCAGACAAACTGGGTGCAGCACAAGGTGCATCTCGTGCAGCGGTTGACGCGGGCTTCGTTCCGAACGATATGCAGGTTGGTCAAACAGGTAAAATTGTTGCGCCTGATCTGTACATCGCTGTGGGTATCTCAGGTGCGATCCAGCACTTGGCCGGTATGAAAGATTCTAAAGTGATCGTTGCGATCAACAAAGATGAAGAAGCACCAATTAATGCAGTAGCTGACTACTGGTTAGTAGGTGACTTGAACACTGTAGTTCCAGAATTGGTTTCTAAAATCTAATTCCTGAACTTCGGTTAAAAAGACGCTCTTGCGCAAGCAGTAAAAGTTTTTACTTTGCTGTTTTGTTCAGGGGCGTTTTTTATTCTGTAATTTTTTATCGGAATTCATCAAAATTTAACATTTTTAGTATTGTTAAATTCAATAAACAGCAGAAGAGTCTAAAAATTATGCTAGTATGCCGGTTTTTGAAATCTTTGATTTCGTCAGCCGGAGTCTCCCATTGAGTTTTGATACCCGATTGTCCAATCAAGTCTTTATCTTATTTCTGCTGTGTCTAGGTTTGCCATTCCTGGTCGATTTGCATCTGCCACTTTTAGATGGTCAGCTCGTGCGTGGCGTTGAAAATGTTCAGGCTTTCTTATTATTGTTCTGTGCAATATTCAGTTATTTTTATATCCGTCCTTTTGATTTGGCGGATGGACAAAAGCAGTTCTGGTTATGGGCAATTTGCTGGTGGCTATTGTTGTTTGGCCGCAGTATCAGCTGGGGGCGAGATTATTTTCCGGAAGTGCCGAAAGTGTATTTCAGAGCGATTTCAATTGTGCTGATTGCGCCTGTGGTGTTTATGCTGTTCTCTCGTCATTTGCGTGCCGAAATTGTGCGTAAATTTAAGTCGGTATCCTTGCCGCTCTGGGTTTTAATTTTGAGTGTAGTCGGTCTAATTGCCGCAGATTCTATCGAACATGGCCGTGCCATCAGCTTTATTTTCCTGCACGATGTGGCTTATAAAGATTTTATGGAAGAAATGTATGAATTCCCGTTAATCCTGGGCTTATTCATGATGACTCTGCATATTATGAAGCAGGATAAACCGCCAGTGGTGGCCGAGCCAGTATATCTGGAGCTGGATGATCACGAAGCGGTGGCCAAGAACTAAGTCGGTTTCACATCATGCTCTCAAATATAAATCATGCCTTGTCCGAGGCATGATTTTTTTATGTCTTTTATTTCAAAAAAGAAGATTGCTTGATCCAAGGCCAATTTTGTCGCAAAGCGTATATTTTATGCATAGCGCAATATTGATCAAATGAGCAGAAATGCCATGTGGCGCGATGGATTTCACAGCTGGATATGCTGATGAAAAGTAGCTGCAAGACCGATTGGCAAAAATAGCTTAAAAATGTACCAAAAACTCATCTTTAAACATTAGAAAATTAACGAGATTAAGATGAACAGGATGACACAAAAATAGGACTATTTATGCTATAATTACCAGCTAAATTTTCGTTTTTTAACTCAAGTTTTGAGTTAAATTTTTTGCCAAATTTACGATATAAAATGCGGGCAGAAATCTGCTTGTATAACAAGGAGTATGCATGAGCGTATCGGAAATTAGACCGATTGCCATTGAGGATGAACTCAAGCATTCATATCTCGATTATGCAATGAGCGTGATTGTGTCACGGGCATTGCCAGATGTACGAGATGGTTTAAAACCTGTTCATCGTCGTGTGCTTTATGCAATGCACGAATTGGGCAATGACTACAACAAAGCCTACAAAAAGTCTGCCCGTGTTGTGGGTGATGTGATCGGTAAATACCATCCACACGGCGATTACGCAGTCTATGAAACCATCGTTCGTATGGCGCAAGACTTCAGTCTGCGCTATCAACTGGTGGATGGTCAGGGTAACTTTGGTTCGATTGATGGCGATAGTGCGGCCGCAATGCGTTATACCGAAGTACGTATGACCAAGCTGGCCCATGAACTCCTGGCCGATCTGGAAAAAGATACCGTAGATTGGGTCGATAACTACGATGGCTCGGAGCGTATTCCTGACGTTCTGCCAACCCGTATTCCAAACCTGCTGGTGAATGGTTCTGCCGGTATTGCTGTCGGTATGGCGACCAACATGGCACCGCATAACCTTACCGAAGTGATTAATGCCTGCCTGGCCTATGCCGATAATCCGAATATCAGCATTGAAGGCCTGATGGAACACATCAGTGGTCCAGACTTCCCGACAGGCGGCATCATTTACGGTAAATCGGGCATTGTTGATGCTTACCGTACCGGTAAAGGCCGTTTGCATATCCGTGGTAAATATCATTTTGAAGAAGACCAGAAATCCGGTCGTACCACCATTGTCTTTACTGAAATTCCGTATCAGGTTAACAAGGCCAAAACCATTGAGCGTATTGCTGAACTGGTTAAAGAGAAAAAACTGGAAGGAATTTCAGAGCTACGTGACGAGTCCGATAAAGACGGTATGCGAATTGCGATTGACTTGAAACGTGGTGAGAACGCTGAAGTCATCGTCAATAACCTGTTCCTGAATACGCAGCTGGAAAACTCGTTCAGCATCAACATGGTCTGCCTCGACAACGGTCAGCCAAAACTGATGAACCTGAAAGACATCATTGCTGCGTTTATCCGTCACCGCCAGGAAGTGGTGACTCGCCGTACCATGTATGAACTGCGCAAAGCACGTGAACGCGGTCATATCTTGGAAGGTCTGACCGTTGCTTTGGCGAATATTGATGCCATCATCGAAACCATTAAAACTTCTGCCAACCCGGCCGAAGCGCGTGAGCGTTTACAGGTTGGCGAATGGGCCGCTGGTGGTGTGGTGGCATTGCTGGAAAAAGCCGGTTCCGTGTCTATTCGCCCGGATGAAATTGAAGGTGAAGATTTAAGCCGTCCATTTGGTTTGGATGGAGATGTTTATCGTCTTTCTCCAGCGCAGGTCGGTGCGATTCTGGAACTGCGTTTACACCGCTTAACCGGTCTGGAACAAGACAAGTTACATGCAGAATATTCTGAAATTCTGGCGCAAATCGCTGAATACACTGCTATTTTAAATGACTTTAATTTATTGATGGCGGTGATTCGTGAAGAGCTGGCGCTGGTATTGCAGCAATATGGCGATGCACGTCGCACTGAAATTGTTGAATCCCGCATCGACTTCTCGCGTGAAGATTTAATTCCTGAAGAGCAGGTGGTGTTAACCGTTTCACAATCCGGTTATGCCAAAACTCAGCCATTATCCGATTATCAGGCTCAGCGCCGTGGTGGTCGTGGTAAGTCTGCCACAAGCATGAAAGAAGATGATTATATCCAACATTTAATTGTCACCTCGAACCACGCGACCGTACTGTGCTTTACCGATGTCGGTAAGGTCTATCGCCTGAAAGTATTTGAAGTGCCACAAGCTTCACGTGGTTCGAAAGGCCGTCCAATGGTCAACCTGTTGCCATTAGATGCCAATGAAACCATTACCGCGATTCTGCCAGTAATTGATGCACCGAAGAAATTCAAAGAGCGTCTGGCCGATTTCCGTAGTTTTGTGAAAGCTAACTCAGCACAATTACAGCAAAATCAAGTAATTGCTAGCCATTATGCCGAACTTGAAGCCGCATTTGCAGAACTGGCAGATGGTGATGATCTGTCGGATGCCTTGCGTGTTCAGTTAAAGCAGCTGGGCCTAGAGCTGTCAGCCACAGACCTGGATGATGAAATTGTTGCAGAATTTGCCGAGCAGGCTGAAAATCTGCGCAAAAACTTCTATGTGTTTATGGCAACAGCGTCTGGTACGGTTAAACGTGTCGAGCTGGAGCAGTTCAGCAATGTGCGTTCTAACGGTTTACGTGCCATTGAACTGAACGAAGAAGACACCCTGATTGGCGTGGCGATTACCGATGGCGAGCAGCAGATCATGCTGTTCTCGAATGAAGGTAAGGCAATCCGTTTTGCTGAAACTGATGTTCGTGCCATGGGCCGTTCAGCCAAAGGTGTGCGTGGTATGCGTGTCACCATTGGTGCAGCTCAAGCGGAAGAGGCCGAAGACGATACAGCCGATAGCGAAGATGATGCAACCGATAGCAATTTTGTTAGCCGGATTGTGTCGCTGGTCGTGGTGCCAGAAACCGGTGAAGTGCTGTGTGCATCCGCCAATGGTTATGGTAAACGTACTCCGGTCGATGACTTCCCGACCAAAAAACGTGGCGGTAAGGGTGTAATTGCGATCAAGACCTCTGAACGTAACGGTGAACTGGTCGGTGCGGTGGCCATTGATGCCTCGAAAGAATTGATGCTGATTTCGGATGGCGGTACGCTGGTACGTACCCGTGCTTCGGAAGTGGCAGAAACTGGTCGTAATGCGCAAGGTGTACGTTTAATCCGTTTAGGTGAAAATGAAACCTTGGTGGGTGTAGAAGCGATTGAAGCCGTGGAAGAAGATGAATTTTCTGAAGATTTAGCTGATGAAAATACAGCTTTAGATACGGTAGAGACCGATGCAGCAGCTGCTGAGCAGGATGAAAAACCGACTGAAGAATAATTTTTCTTCTCATGAAAAGGACGCTTCGGCGTCCTTTTTTACACAGTACCGTACAGGAATAACCCGATATGCAGTTTAAATTATGGATGGGCTTGAGTGTTCTGGCTTTGGCCGGATGTGATCAGCTGGGTCAAAAAGTCATGGACGCCATTCCAAATCCGAGTCCGCAGCAGGAACAGGTGGCACAGGCGGCCTATGACAATTTACGTGATGGCGAGTTCGAGCAGTTTCTGAATCATCTCGAGCCAGAACTCAAAAGCCATTTTCAGGACAACCAGAAAGTCATGAAACGCTTCGCCAAGGTGATTCCAAAAGGCGAATATAAATCGCGTACCCTGATGACCAAAAGTATTGAAACCGGTAGTAATCAGCCGGGCCAGTACAAGATTAGCTATGAATATGCATATCTGAAAAATCTGGTGCAATATGACGTCAGCTTTGACCAGCCGGGCGGTAGCAGTAAAATCCGCAACTTGAATATTCAGGTATTTGGTGAGTGAGTGCACTCTTAATCACTACATTTTACTAAGCTTTACCAGATCGCTGCGTATTACTGCATATATGCTTAAGATCAGCGCAAATTACATTTAATCAAGAGAAAAAGGTCATCCACATTGGGCCAGATATAGAGATGAATAGGCTTCCAATCTGCTGGAAAAGTTAAAATTATCTTGTGAATCTATATTGATTTTTCGACTGTATCTGCGTGCCAAGATTGAAATAATTTTGTGCAAGCCCGAGCAAGATGTGGTTAAATGCCTATTTTATTGTGTTTCACCTTGACAAGGAAAAATCATGCGCGCGTACAACTTCTGTGCTGGCCCTGCTGCATTACCCACTGCCGTATTAGAAAAAGCCCAAGCAGAAATGCTGGACTGGCACGGCAAAGGCCTTTCGATCATGGAAATGAGCCATCGTAGCAAAGATTATGTTGCGGTTGCAGAAAAAGCAGAAGCCGATTTACGCAAACTCATGAACATTCCTGAGAACTATAAAGTACTGTTCTTGCAGGGTGGGGCATCCTTACAATTCTCGGCAATTCCATTAAACCTGCTCGGTAAAAATAACAAGGCCGATTATATCCATACCGGTATCTGGTCTGAAAAAGCATTAAAAGAAGCACAGCGTTATGGCGATATTCATGTCGTGAACGCGGGTATTCAGATTGATGGTAAACATGCCATTAGCGCACAAAGCGAGTGGGATTTATCCGCAGATGCAGCCTATGTGCATTATGCTGACAACGAAACCATCGGTGGTTTACAGTTTGCCTGCATTCCAGAAACCGACAAGCCGCTGGTTTGTGACTATTCATCTAGCATTCTGTCTGCACCGCTAGATGTTAGCAAGTTTGGTTTAATTTATGCGGGTGCACAGAAAAATATTGGCCCGGCAGGTTTAACCCTGGTGATTATCCGTGAAGATTTACTGGATCAGGCCAAGCCGGAAATTCCAAGCATCCTGAAATATTCAGATCAGGCGAAAAATGGTTCAATGGTGAATACGCCATCGACCTATGCCTGGTATTTATCCGGTCTGGTTTTTGAATGGTTACTGGAAAATGGTGGGGTTGATGCCATGCATCAGACCAACCTTGAAAAAGCCAAACTGCTCTATGGTTATATCGATTCAAGCGATTTCTACGCCAACCCGATTGTTGAAGCCAACCGTTCGATCATGAACGTACCATTTACGCTGGCCAATGCCGATCTGGAAAAACAGTTCCTGCAAGAAGCGGAAGCCAATCATCTGTTGAATCTGGCTGGTCACCGTTCAGTTGGTGGTATGCGTGCCAGCATTTATAATGCCGTGCCACTTGAAGGTGTTCAGGCACTGGTTAACTTTATGGATGACTTTGCCAAACGCAACGGCTAATCCAGCGTATACGAAAAAGCCCATCATCAGGATGGGCTTTTTTATGGGATATGGAATACGGATTAAAAAATAAATTGATGCAGCAGGTAGGCAGAAATCATCATGCCCAGAACAAAAAACAGGCAGGACATTTTATCCAGACGATAACGCTGACCCATTTGATGTTCAACAGATTGTAAGTTTTCTTCTTGCACGATTTTCATAGATATTATATCCAGTGATCTATTTATCGTTAATACTTTCGATTTGTCACATATTATTAACATAAAAAATTGGTTAAATAAAGTACTAAATACATTTTCCTTAATAAACTTTTCAGCCGATTTAAAATCAGAACATCATCTCTTCATTCTGTTGACCGGATTTATTCAATATTCAATTTTTAAACAGATTTAATCTAAGTCTATGAAAATCAATAGAGATTAAATAATAAGCTTTAAAATTTAAAACTGTGGATAAATAAGTGATTTTTGAATTTAAAATAGTGCTATTTAGAATAAAACTGTGGATAAAATATAATCAAATAAATTCAAAAGATACAAAAAAGACCTGCTTCAAGCTGAAAGCTCATATTGAAGCAGGTCTTTATTTAAATATAAATTATTGTTTTTTCGCGTAAATACTGACCTGAATCCAGATATTGCCGCGAATGAACTGGCCAATTTCAAAATCAGCAAACTTGGGTTCTTTGGTCGCAATACGGATTAAAGTGGCTGGCTGGTTGTCTTCATGAATCAGGCAGACATCATACAGGGTGTAATCCTGATTCATAAATTGCGCTTGGGTTTTACCGACCACATTGCCCTGGAACCAGGCTTCATCTTCCTGTCCTAAGACTTCACCATATAAATAGGCCACCATTTTGGAGAAATTCACGGTCACCGGGGCTTTATCTTCTTCAGATTTTGGCTCCCAGGCGTCAATCTGTTCCTGCAAATTGGCCGGGGCAACACCATTATTGGCCGCCAGAATATCATTTAAGGCACGGTGATGTTTAATCGAGGCCGGATCATCAACAATCAGTTGCTCATCTTCTGCCACGGCTTCCAGCTCGTAAGCCCAACCATTCAGATGCGCGATATAAGTCTGGTCTTTTTGGTACTGGTGGTGATTGACGCTATACAGACTGTCAAAGGCATAGACCGTGGTGTTTTCACCCAGATTTAATCCCAAAACCGCCTGGGTATTGGAAGGGCAGCTAATAATCCGTTCAATGGTCACCGGGGTTTTATACGGGCTTTCAAAACATGGAAAGGCCGTTTTAACCGCTTTCGGCTGATTGGCCTCTACGGCAATGACCTGCGCCAGTTGAATCGGCTGTTTGACCGGACCCTGAATCAGCCAGGTGCTGTCATCCATATCACATTCTTGTGCGCATAGCCCCATTGGCATGATGGGTGCATCCAGTGCCTGACCTAACCATTTGGGAACATCAACATTCGGCTGATCGGTGAGCAGCGTCCAATGCTCTACATGGCTGCCAAAACTTTGATCTTCAATGGTAATAATGTCTGGTCTGTTCTGATTTTTCATAAGCACGTTAAGAGAATGTCGAGTGGCCTTAATCTATTTAATCGAGGGTGTTTTAAATTTTTCAAGTCGGGGCGCCGATTTCTCCTTTGAAAATGCCCGAAATGATGAGAAAAGTCAAAGGATGAGCTTAAGCTGCTTAAGCAAAATCAGCTGATTCAGCGTGTTATTACTCCAGCATTATCTTGGTGAAAAAGCCTGTATTTCCCACCGCGACGTTGAGTGAATTTTGCTACACTAGGGACATCAAAATTGCCGGAATTGAAAGTGCTGCCATTTAAGCTGTGGGTGGATGCCGATGCCTTACCAAGAATTTTAAAAGATGTGATTATCCGGGCTTCTGACCGCTATCAGCTCGAAGTAATTTTTGTAGCCAATCAGAATGTGGGCATTACTCCATCGGTGCGGATTAAATCCCTGCAGGTCATGAGCGGCGCAGATGCGGCCGATCAGGAAATTGTTGAGCGGATGCAGGCCAACGATATTGTGGTAACTCAGGATATTCCACTGGCAGCGCAGGTGATTGAAAAGGGCGGTATTGCGATTCATCCACGTGGTGAAATCTATACCACTGCCAATGTTAAAGCGCGGCTGCATTTACGTGATTTTATGGATACTCTACGCGGCGCTGGCGTGCAGACCGGTGGGCCACCGCCAATTTCTGAGCGCGATAAACGTGAATTTTCCAATAGTCTGGATCAGACCATTCAAAAACAAAAACGTAAAACCGGCTGAATTACATGCCCTCAAAAAATAATATTGCCCTGACTTATATGCTGCTGGTGTTTATCTGGGCCTCGACACCGCTGGCGATTGTCTGGAGTGTGTCGGATCTGCATATGCTGTGGGCGCTGGCTTTACGTTTTTTTATTGCCTTGCCGCTGGCCTTTATCTTTTTGTTGCTGCTCAAAGTGCGTTTTCCGGTTGATCAGACGGCATTGCATAGTTATGTGGCCGGTTCCTGCAGCCTGTTTGGTTCCCAGATTTTTACCTATCTGGCCACCAGCTATTTAAGTTCAGGCATGATTGCACTGATGTTTGGTCTGGCACCGATTATTGCCGGCCTGATCGGGCGTTTTGCCTTTCAGCAGCGTCTGAAAAAACTGCAATGGTTCGGGATGCTGGTTGCAGTGCTGGGACTGGGTATTATCTGTCTGGGCGGAGAAAACCAGCATGTACAGCCGGTCGGGATTGGTCTGATGCTGCTGAGCGTGCTGATTTATGCCATGTCCATTTTCTGGGTCAAAAAAGTGAATGCCAAGGTGGAACCTGTGGCACAGGCCACTGGTTCAATCCTGATTTCAACCTTGATGGCAATTTTGATGTTGCCAATAATCTGGCCTTATGCACCGACTGAAATTCCGGAAACCAAGGCTTTATTCTCTTTACTGTATACGGTGGTGATGGCTTCACTGATTGCCATGTTCTGTTATTTTAAGCTGGTACAGAATATTCAGGCGACCACATTGTCACTGACCACTGTCATGACCCCAATGCTGGCCCTGCTAATTGGTGCATTTCTGAATCAGGAAGCCCTGAGCTTGACAGTGCTGATCGGAGCTTTGGTCTTATTGTTTGGCTTGTTCTTATATTTCTTCCATGATTTACGTGCAAGCCGGGCGTTGGCACGTAAACAGGCACATCCTGAAACTTATTTAGATTGACACTGCTGGATGACTTCGGCCAGTTTGCTGCGGTCTTGCGGGTGTAAAGTAATAAAATAGGCCCCGGTACGATAGCGGCCATTATCTTCGGCATTGCTATAGACCACCTGGGCAGTTGCAGCAATATGAAAGAAATTTTCCGGATGACTTAAGGTCACGTGAATATAGCTGCCATCGGCAATTTCACGCTCGCTGTAGAAGCTTAAACCGCTTTCGGAAAAGTTGACCTGTTCTGGTACAGGTAACATGCTTTGTACAATTGCATCGTATAAAGAACCGGTAATCAGGTTTAATTTTTGGTTGAATAAGGATAAGATTCGAGCAATTTGTTGATCTTTTTCAGATAATTGTTCTAATTCGTAGTTAAGCGCATGATCAAATTGATCTAATTCAGCGAGTAGTAGAAAATAACGCGGCAACATAAAATTAGGATCGTAAGGATCATTAAGAGCAACTTGATCAGAAATAAGCTGATAGTTGATTCTCAACGCAGCATCGATACGTGACATCACGCGACGTTCATTTTGAGCGTTTTGATGCTGTAAATTTTCCATAATGTATTACCTCGGACTAGATGGTATGTTTAAACCAATCTCGCTATATATAGGGTTGAGATATACGCGCGCTCGGCGCAGTAATCACTTTATTTCTTTTATTGCTCTGGTTTCAATGATCGGTCTCACTTTAGGTGTTGCTGTTCTGATTACAGTGTTATCTGTGATGAACGGATTTGACCGTGAATTGAAGAACCGGGTCTTGGGGATGATTCCGCAAGCGACTGTTTCATCTACCCAGATTTTAACAGATTGGCCTGAACTTGCAAAAAAAGTTGAGCAACATGAGCATGTTACAGGTGCTGCACCGTTTACCCAATTACAGGGGATGTTGACCGCACACGGTCAGGTTTCCGGCATTATGGTGACTGGTATCGAGCCGGAATATGAGAAGAAAGTTTCGATTATTCATCAGCATATGGTGGAAGGCAGCATTGATAACCTGAAAAAAGGCGAGTTTGGGATTGTGCTGGGCAAGCAAATGACCGATGCCTTGGGCCTCAGTTTAAATGACAGTATTACTTTGGTCTTGCCTGAAGCAACGCCATCACCGGCCGGTGTGGTGCCACGTTTTAAACGTTTTACCATTGTGGGGATTTTCAGCATTGGTGCCGAAGTTGATTCGATGATGGGCTATATCGCCCTGAATGATGCTTCGACTCTGTTACGTCTGCCGGATGGCGCACAAGGCGTACGCATGAAGCTGGACGATATTTTTGCCGCACCTACCGTTGCCAACGACATTGTGAGTGAACTGCCAGCCAATTTCTATGCTTCAGACTGGACCTATACCCATGGTAACCTGTTCAGTGCGATTCAGATGGAAAAGGCCATGGTCAGCCTGTTGCTGTTCCTAATCGTACTGGTCGCAGCCTTTAATATTGTCTCTTCTCTGGTGATGGTGGTGACTGACAAAAAAGCCGATATCGCAATTTTACGGACCTTAGGTGCATCTCCGGGCACAATTACCCGAATCTTTATGGTGCAAGGTACCGTAATTGGCGTGATCGGGACAGTCTCCGGTGCGATTCTTGGAATTATTTTTGCCTCCAGCATCAGTGGTTTTATTGCCTGGCTGAATAATGTTTTGGGCTTGAATCTGTTTGATGCCTATTTCATTAACTACTTACCATCGCATTTAAGATGGCAGGATGTCGTGGTCATTGTCAGCCTGTCTTTAATTTTAAGTTTCCTGGCCACAATTTATCCGGCGTTACGCGCGGCGAAAATTCAACCTGCAGAGGCGCTTCGTTATGAATAAAACTGTACTAGAAGCCAAACAGGTCACCAAACATTTTACTGATGGTAAAACCACAGTAGATGTACTGCGCGGCCTCGATTTAAAAATCGAACAGGGACAATTTGTGTCGATTGTCGGCGCCAGTGGTTCAGGTAAAAGTACCTTGCTGCACGTCCTTGGCGGGCTTGATCGTCCAAGTCAGGGCGAGGTTTATTTAAATGGCCAGCGCTTTGACAATTTAGGCGAAGCTGAGCGTGGTTATTTGCGTAACCAATATCTGGGCTTTGTTTATCAGTTCCACCATTTGCTACCTGAATTTAGTGCGCTGGAAAATGTGGCAATGCCCTTGATGCTGCGTAAGGAAAGCAACTTTAAAGAAGTCAAACAGCAGGCCGAATATCTGCTGGATCGGGTGGGCTTATCGCATCGATTGACCCATAAACCGGGTGAACTGTCGGGTGGTGAACGTCAGCGTGTGGCCTTGGCGCGTGCCATTGTCACCAAGCCGGCAGTCATGCTGGCTGATGAACCGACCGGGAACCTGGACCGTAAAACCGCCATCAAGATTTTTGAGCTGTTACGCGAGCTGCGCCGTGAGTTTAATATGGCCATGCTAATTGTGACCCATGATGAAGAGCTGGCCAAATCGGCCGATACCATTTTGCATATGCAGGATGGCATCTGGGTACCCGACTAAAACCCGATTATCAGATCAATGACCCTTGAAGCCCACTCCGGTGGGCTTTATGCTTGCTCAAAATAAAAATAAGACAGAAAACGACATGTTCAAAATCATGGGTGCCGGCTGGATTGTAGGTATTGCCTGTATGGGCAAAACGCTATGGCCGATGCTGGATTTCCCGCTCTGGTTGTCAGGCCTGTTACTGATTATCCTGCTTTTACAGCAAATAGCTGCTTTACATTGGTCCCATCTGGGCATCCAATTGATTAATACCTGTGTGGCATTTGTCATTACATTTTTGTTGGGGCTGAATTTTGCCCAAAACCAGTTGCAAGAGCGGTTGATATTTCGTGAACTGACCCGCCAGCCGGCAGAGGTGGTGGTCTATGTCCAGCAAATCAATCAGCTGGGTAGCAGCCAGCTCCGGCAACCGGTTCAGGTGCTGAACCGGCATAGCCAGCCGGTGCAATGGCTGGCCTTGCTGCCGGCTGAACAGGAACTACAGCTGGGGCGTTATTATCGTTTACAGGGGCAGACCTTGCCGGCGCACAGTTTTGCCGTTCCGGGTGCGTTTGATGTAGAGCAGTGGTATCTCCAGCAAAATATCATGAGCGGCTTTCAGGTCCAGTCGATTGTGGAACTGACTGAATCGGAACTGTATCGGCTGGGATTTGGGGCACATTTAAGACAGCATCAGCAACTCTGGCCGCAATTTAAATTGTGGATCGAAACACAGCGTTTACAGATTCGTGACTTTATCCAGCAGCAGGCATTGCAGCATCCCGGCTTAATACTGGCACTGCTGACTGGCGATAAAAGTTTACTCGATGAAGCCACCGAGCAGCAGTTTCAGCGTTTCGGGATGAGTCATTTGCTGGCGATTTCCGGGCCGCATGTGCTGATTTTTGCCGCCATGCTGTGTTTTGTGCTGCAGCGCCTGGTCACTCGCTATTGGCCCGAATTATATGCGCAATTGCCCCGAAGTTATCTGCTGTTGCTGCCGTTTATGGGCTGTGTATTTGTATATTGTGCCTATGTTGGGTTTGAAATTCCTGCGCTCAGGACTTTACTGATTTGTCTGGTGGCAGGCGCCTGCCTGTTGCTAAAGCAGCCGATACAGCCGCTGTCTTTGCTGATTGGTAGTGCTTCGTTATTGCTGCTGCTTGATCCGTTGAGTGTGCTGTCGGCGGCATTCTGGCTGTCTTATGGCGCCTGCTTTGTGCTGTTAAGGATTTACCAGACCCTCCGGCAACAACCGGTGCATCCGCAGCAGACGTTGATGCAGAAATTGTGGCAGGGCTTCCGGCTGTTATTTGAATCGCAATGGAAAATTTTTATTGCGCTGTTTCCGCTGATGATCATCTTCTTCAAGCAGATTGCCTGGATTGCGCCGCTGAGTAATCTATTGGCCATTCCCTGGATCGGTCTGGTGATTGTACCGCTGGATATTCTGGCCGGTTTAAGTTTTTATCTGGCGGAACCGCTGAGCCAGTTGCTGTTTCAGCTCAATGACTTGGCGCTAAGTCTGTTATTGGGTTGTTTGCAGTTGCTGGATCTGCTGTTTGCACCACAACTGATTCCGGTTGCGCTGAGTCCACCGATGCTGCTGAGTCTGGTGCTGGGACTGATGATTTTATTTCTTCCCGCAGGTCTAGTGCCTAAAGTCTGGTCAGCGCTGTGTTTATTGCCTTTGCTGTTTCAGGACCAGTTTTCTCGGCAGGTGGAACTTACTGTGCTGGATGTTGGGCAGGGGCAGGCAATCTTTTTACGCTATCGTGAACACAGCATGATGATTGATATGGGCGGTCATTATGATGAACAGAAATGGAGTATCGGCCGGCAGATTATCCAGCCCTTTTTAAGTGTCAAAGGCGTGCAGCAGTTAGATTATTTATGGTTGACCCATCTGGATCAGGATCATAGCGGTGCTTATCAGACCTTAAAGCCACAGTTACAGGTGCAACAGGTCTATGCCAATGCTCAGCTTGAAGTAAATCCTCATAGCCATTTTGACTATTGCCAGCAAGGACAGCAATGGCAGTGGCAGCCGGGCATCCAGATTCAGGTACTCTCTCCGAAACCGGAACAGTTAAATCCTGTAGAACAGCAGAAAAATGAAAGCTCCTGTGTGCTGCTGGTTGAGTTTGCACAAGCTCAGCCTTACTCACGCTTTTTATTGATGGGCGATGCAGGCTGGCCGACTGAATATCAGTTATTACAGGATTATCCGGATTTAAAAGTGGATGTGCTGGTGCTCGGCCATCATGGTAGCCGGCACAGTTCATCTTACCAGTTTTTAAAACAGCTGGAGCCTAAACTGGCAATTGCATCGGCGGGGCTGAATAACCGTTATGGGCATCCGAGCACGCAGGTACAAGCCCGACTGAACGCCTTAAAAATTCCGTTATGGCAGACAGCGCAGCAGGGCAGCATCCAGTTTTATCCCACTGAGAATGAGGTGCTACCGTACCGGCATACGCGGGTTTGGCTGCGGCGCGATTAAGCGGAATTGGCCTGTTTGGTATTTTGAATTAACGCCAAGGCTTCATCTGCCGGAATATCATAAATTCGTCTTAAGGCTGGATGTGCCTTAAAGCGTTTATAACTCCAGTGATAATGTTCCGGATGCCGGGCAATCAGCTGTTCAATTTTCTGGTGAATCATTGCAGTGCCTTCATTGGCAGAACAGTCGTAGAGCTGTGCGTCCATGGCCTCAATGAAAATATCAAAACCTTGCTGTTCATTGCGCAGTGCATATAAGAACAGGGCGGCGGCTTTGGTTTTCTGAATCAGCTTGGCGCTCAGGTTGCTGGATTCAAGTGGCAGGCCAAAATAGTGAATCATTTCACCCCCCAAATGCGGGGTGTGGTCCGGCAGAATCACGGTGGTTCCACCTTGTTTTAGTGCCTTAAAAATCTGACGAATACCGCTGTCATTGGTCGGCACCAGATTGGCCTGTTCACGGCTGCGAGCATTACGGACAAACTCATCAGCCGATGGATTTTTTACCGGTTTATACATGATGGTCATTTCAGTATGCTGCGCCACCCAGGCATTCATGATTTCCCAGGTGCCAAAATGCGGCACAATCAGCACCACGCCTTTTTGCGCAGCCAGTGCCTCATGTAACAGCTGTTCGCCATGCACCTGATGAATGCGGGAAATATTCTTGTGGTTTTCTGCACCCCAGATATTAAAAAACTCAAAATAAGAGGTGAGTTCATTGCGAATGGCCTGACGCGCCAGCTGTTCACGCTGGGTCGCATCTAAATGCGGCAAGGCAATATTTAAATTGAGGCGAATCACCTGAGAGGTCTTGCTGAGCTGAAAGACATTCAAAAATGCCGCCAATACGTGGGCCGCCCAGCGGGAAAGGCTGAGAGGCTGTCGACTGACAAAATGAAGTAAACGAGAGATAGTCGTTGGGGCGAGTTTATCAGTCATTCAGTATAGTGAAATCTAAAGAAAAGGTTAAAAATGAAAATATTATAGGGGAAAATATTCAATTTAGACAGCAATCAGTTTTTCGGCGTATATAATGGAGTAAAATTAACTCGAGTTTTGGATTGTTTTTATGTCCGATTGGCCGCCTAAACCAGAAAATGAAATCAAGAATAGCCATCCACCCACAGCACAACAACCGACAGGAAACGAATGGAAGTTACTGGAAAAAGCGGTTTTAGCCTCTGTTGAAGAACAGCGCCGCGCCAGACGCTGGGGAATTTTCTTTAAGTTCCTGACCTTTGCCTATATTTTTATTCTGCTGGTGATTATGGGTAAAGGCTGTAGCAATAATTCCGCTACGGCCGTGACCAGCAGTTCGCATATTGCTGTGGTCGATATTGTGGGCACCATCGCAGCCGATAAACAGAGCGTCAATAGTGAAAATACCATTAAATCACTGCGTAAAGCCTATGAAGCAACCGGCAGTAAGGCGGTAGTGCTAAATATTAATTCACCGGGCGGATCACCGGTTCAGTCCGATGAAATCTGGCAGGAAATCCAGTATTTAAAACAGCAGCATCAGGATAAAAAACTGTATGCGGTGATTGGCGATACCGGTGCTTCAGGGGCTTATTATATTGCTTCAGCCGCCGATGAAATTATTGCCAATCCATCCAGTCTAGTTGGTTCGATTGGAGTGATTATGCCGAACTATGGCGTTAGTGGCTTAATGCAAAAGCTGGGTGTCGAAGATCGCACCATGACCTCCGGTGAAAATAAGGCGCTGCTGTCGATGACACAACCGGTGGATCCAGCGCAAAAAGCCCATGTTCAGGGTGTACTAGATAATGTGCATGCGCATTTCATTAGCGCAGTCAAACAGGGCCGTGGCAACAAGTTAAAAGCCAATGATCCGACCTTGTTCTCGGGTTTATTCTGGACCGGCGATCAGGCGTTGAAACTGGGGATTATTGACCGTCTGGGCAGTATGAATACTTTAAAACGTGAATTAAAAGTCGACAAAACCGTCAACTATACCATTGAATATAATCCGCTAGATTCGATGCTGGGTCGTATGGGCACTGCGGTAGGTCAGGGGATGGCCAGCGCTGTATCGCAGCAGATTCAATCTGAACAAAGTACCAAATTACAATGAAACCATTAATCCATTTTGCTCACGCCAATGGCGTACCGTCACGGGTCTATCAAAAACTATTTCAGCATCTGCAAGATGATTATGACGTGATTGATGTGCCTTTGCTCGGGCCAGATAAACGTTATCCAATCGATAATCACTGGAACAGTCTGACCCAGCAGGTGATTGACAGTATTGTGCGGCAGGCACAAGGCCGCAAGGTGATTGCACTGGGTCATTCACTTGGTTCGGTGCTGAGCTTTCAGGCCGCGCAGCAACGCCCGGAACTGTTTTCCCAGCTGATCATGCTGGATCCGCCAATGATCATGGGTAAAGAAGCCTTAGTGATGCATGTAGCGAAACTGTTGAAGCTGAAAGCCCTCGATAAAATGTCACCGGCGGGATTGTCTAAACGCCGCCGTGATCATTGGGAGTCACGTCAGCAGGCGGCCGAGCTGCTCAGACCCAAAGGCTTTTATCAAGATTTTGATCCGGACTGTTTTCAGGCTTATATCGACCATGCACTGACAGAAGATCCTGTACGTGGTGGGGTGACGCTTACCATTCCTAAAATGGATGAAGTACAGATTTTCCGTACCAATCCATCTTTATGGTGGTTGCCACAGGCCAAATTGAAAGTACCGGCACAACTGGTGGTGGCCGAGAAAGGTCCGTTTCTGGCCCGCAAGTTTCCACAGCAAATTGAGAAGAAATTCGGGATTCCTTTTCATGTTGCGCCGGGCGGTCATATGTTCCCACTGGAACAGCCTGAGCAAGTGGCACAGATGATTAAATCCTTATTACAGGATCAGGCACCTTAAGATTACTTTTGGGAAAAATTAGGTCATAAAAAAACGCATCCGAGGATGCGTTTTTTTATAGATATTACTTTTTATTTTAGCGCTGACAGAACTGTAGCGGTTGCGCTAACACCTGACCACGATACAGCACCGCGTTTGGTGTGTGCTGCAGCGTACCACTACAAATCCATTCCACCACTTGCGGATAAATCAGATGTTCCAGCACATGCACACGATTGGCCAAGCTTTCCACGCTGTCCTGATGCGATACAGTAAGTACCCCTTGGGCCAGCGCCTGACCGGCATCCAGCTCGGCAGTCACATAATGTACCGTACAGCCATGATAGACATCACCCGTGTTTAACACCCGTTGATGAGTATGCATGCCTTTGTAATGCGGCAGCAGAGAAGGGTGAATGTTCAGCATTTTCCCTTCCCAGGCTTTAACAAACTTGGCGCTTAAAATGCGCATAAAGCCTGCCAGCACCACCAGATCAACCTCCCAGTCTAAAAGCTGTTGATGCATCACATCATCAAAACTTTCACGGTCTGGGTATTGCTTGTGTTCAATTACCGCAGTGGCAATACCGGCTTTTTGGGCACGTTCCAGCGCATAGGCTCCAGGTTTGTTGGAAATGACCCCGACAATTTGTCCCGAAAGACGGGCATCAATCAGGGCCTGTAAGTTCGATCCACTGCCTGAAACAAGTACAGCAATTTTCAACATAGACAATTACGCAAAAATCACACGGATTTTTTCGTCAGCACCTTCAACAGATTCTGCATTGTCAACAATGTGACCCATTGCCCAAGCTTTTTCGCCCAACTGGTTCAGCAATTCAACAGTTTTGTCAGCATCCGCTGCATCCACTGCCAATACCATACCAACGCCACAGTTAAAGGTACGGTACATTTCGAATTGTTCAACACCGCCTTCTTTTTGCAGCAGTTTGAACAGTTCTGGCCATTCCCAAGAGGATTCGTTAATTACCGCTTGCGCACCATTTGGCAGAACGCGTGGTAAGTTACCAGGTAAACCGCCACCGGTGATGTGCGCCATTGCGTGAACATCAACAGATTTAAGTAATTCAAGAATAGGTTTGACATAAATACGGGTTGGCTCCATCGCTGCATCTGCCAGCGGACGGCCATCTACGATTTGAGTCAGGTCAACGTTTTTCACGTCCAGAATTTTACGAAGCAGAGAATAGCCGTTTGAGTGTGCACCTGAAGACGCAACACCAATCAGAACGTCACCCGCTTTGACTTTAGAGCCATCAATAATTTTGCTTTGCTCAACCACGCCTACACAGAAACCTGCAAGGTCATAATCTTCGCCTTCATACATGCCAGGCATTTCAGCAGTTTCACCGCCAACCAGTGCACAGCCCGCAAGCTCACAACCTTGACCGATCCCGGTAACTACATTGGCTGCAACATCAACGTTTAAGTGACCCGTTGCATAGTAGTCGAGGAAGAACAGTGGTTCTGCGCCACAAACCAGCAGGTCGTTCACACACATGGCCACCAGATCCTGACCAATAGTGTCATGACGGTTTAAATTAAGGGCTAAACGTAATTTTGTACCAACACCGTCTGTGCCTGATACGAGAACAGGTTCTTCATAACCTTTAGGAATTTTACAAAGTGCGCCAAAGCCGCCTAATCCGCCCATCACTTCAGGACGAGTGGTGCGTTTCGCAACAGATTTAATTCGATCGACTAACGCGTCACCGGCTTCGATGTCGACACCAGCATCTTTATAGCTTAAACCAGGGGTAGGGTTAGAAGTTGAGTTGCTCATAATGAAGTCTCCGCATTCGCGCGGGGGATTATAACCCGAATATACGAAACTCTTATGTTATTTATGCGCTAAAATGCTATCTTTATTAAAATATTTTACTTTATATAACGATTACACTGCAAAAAGGCGAGATTCTATGGCAGATCGTACTTTACGTCGCATTTTTATCCTTGCCGGGATAGCTTTAATTTTTTGGATTTTATATTTACTCAAGCCGGTCGTTATTCCATTTATTGTCGCCTTTCTTGTGGCTTATCTGTTCAGTCCACTGGTTGATACTTTATATCGGGTTGGGGTGCCGCGCTGGTTATCCATCAGCATCGTTTTTGTCGGAATCGGGATTCTACTGACCGTGGCAGTCTGGTACATCATTCCGCTGGTCTGGAAACAGCTGATGATTGCCCGCGACAGTATTCCGGTCGGAATTAACTGGATCAATACCACCTTTTTGCCTTGGATTTCTGAAACCTTTAATGTCGATGAGATGGAAATTGATACCACGCATATGTCAACCATTATCATGGACTATGTGCAGACCAATTACAGCGCCGACAGCATTCAAGCCATGATTTTACGGGTGGCGCAGTCCGGTCTGAACTTTATCCAGATTGGCGGGACCATTGTTTTAATTCCAATTATTGCCTTCTATTTTCTGCTCGACTGGGACCGTATGCTGGACAGTCTGCGCCGTTTAATTCCACGTCCGTATGAGCGCAGCACCCTGCATATTGTGAATGAATGCCATAACGTATTAGGCGCGTTTGTCAAAGGTCAGTTCCTGGTGATGATCCTCCTAGGTGTGGTCTATGCCACCGGTCTGCAACTGATTGGTCTGGACGTTGGCCTGATTATCGGGATGGTGGCAGGTCTGGCCAGTATCATCCCATATTTAGGTTTTGCGGTCGGGATTATTGCTGCGGTCATTGCCACCTTATTGCAGTTCGGTATCGACTGGATGCAACTGTTCTTGGTGCTGGTGGTGTTTATGATTGGTCAGGCGGTAGAAGGCTACGTGCTGCAACCGTTTTTACTGGGCGATAAAATTGGACTGTCACCGGTAGCAGTGGTATTTGCTGTACTGGCTGGTGCGCAACTGGCCGGTTTCCTCGGGATGTTAATTGCCTTGCCGGTTGCCGCGGTAATTGTGGTCTTGCTGCGTCATGCCCGGGATTGCTATGAACGCAGTCAGTGGTATGGACAGTCGACGGCTATCATTCATCATGACCAGCAAACGGGCAGTATCAGCATAGAAACTGATCAGGTGGATGTCGATATTGATCTTGAGAAAGATCAGACAAAGCCACTGCAACAGACTGAAAAATCGAGTAAGATGAATCCTCTTGATCCTAAAGATGTTTAACGAAGGCCTATTCTGTATATGCGTCAACTGCAGCTTGATATAGAACCTCAACTCGATGCCCGAATCAGTGATTTTTCTGGTCCGGGCTGGGGCCATGTAATTGACGCAGTGCGCCAGTTGCATGCGGGGCTGGTTAACCGTTTTTATGTTTATGGCGGTGCGGGTACCGGCAAAAGCCATCTGCTTTCGGCGATTTGCGATTCTTATCTGGAAATTGGCAAATCCGCGATTAAAGTCTCTTTGCTGGAACTTCTGGATGCCCCGACCGAAGCCATTACCTCTTTAGATCATTTTGATCTGGTCTGTCTGGATGATATTGAAGCGATTAGCGGCGTGCCGCATTGGCAGCGCGCGGTATTTCATTTAATCAATTACAGCAATGAAATGGGCGGGCAATTGGTGTTTTCATCACGTTTTGCCCCGATTGAACTGAAACTGGAATTGCCCGATTTACAGTCCCGTTTAACTCAGGCTGTGAGTGTGAAAGTGCCGACCGGCAGCCTGTTTGCCGACCGTCAGGCGTTGGTAACTTCGGTGCTGCAACGTAAAGGTATTCAGATTGATCAGCAGATTATTGACTACTTGCTGTTACATGGTCCGCAGCAGACTTCAATGCTGTTACAAAGCCTGCAACAACTGATTCAGCTGCTAAAAGGCGAAAAAACCAAACTGAGCGGTGCGAATTTGCGTCAGATCTACGCATTAATTGACGAATATCGGTAAAATACAAAAAAACTTGAGTAATTACTCTAGCTATGACAAATTACACTCAAAATAAGTCTTAGTTGCAAGGAAGCTGCAACTTAAAAATAAAAATGAATAAATAGGTTAAGGAGTAAGCTTATGCTCAAGCGGAGCATCGGCATTGGTATGCTGTTTATTGCGGGACATGCTTATAGTAGCAATATTGTTGTCACCATCACTGAAGATATTCAAGCCAATGATAAAGAATGCTCACTGCGCGAAGCAGTCGAGTATATTAATTTGGGGTTGCCGGAAGAAGGTCATAATGGCTGCGGTGGCGAAAATTCCTCCAATGTCATTCTGTTAGAAAAACACGCCGTTTATAAACTCAATCAGCAGTTAAAAATTACCCAACCCTTAAGCATTAAAACCACCTATGACACCGGCTTGAAAGAAAACAATATCAAAGGCCTGAACAATGCCATTATCGAAATGGCTGGTAATGAACGTATTTTTCATATTGAAAGCAGCGATGATAAACGTATTCAGGTCAACCTGAGCGAAGTCAGCCTGCAAGGCTGTGGCAGCGACAGTTGCCGTCCCAATCAGGGCGGTCTGATTCTGAACCATGAATACCTGGTGCTGGATTATGTCAAGCTGAGTCAGGGTCGAGCCAACCAGGGCGGCGCCATCTATAATCTGGCTGAAGAGGGAGAGAATATCGCGCCAGCCTTTATTGAAATTAAAAACAGTTTAATCCAGCACAACCATGCCACCGAGGGTGGCGCCATCTATAGCCGACTGCCAAGCTTCCGGATTTATGCAGCGGTGTTTAGCGACAACAAAACCAGCGATCTGGCATCTGCCAACCTCTACACCCAGTTACCTACAGAAGATGTCGAAAATCTCAAGCTGCTGGCCGCTGCCAATACCATCAGCAGTACGACCTTTAACCGCAATGAAGGCTATGTGCTGAACCTGAGAGACAATATCGGGGTCAATAACGTCACTTTAATGGGCAATAGCGCAGGGGTACGTTTAGAAGCCCCGGCAGGAAAAGGCTATATTGCCAACAGTATTCTGCTGGCCAATCCACATCCTGTGACGGCGAAGTCTGCTAACTGTAGCAAAGAGGCAGCCGATCAAAGCGTGCTGCAAAACAATCTGGTCTCTGAAGAATGTGGAACGGGCGATGCCAATTACCCGAACCAGATCTGGCAGGGTAGCCATATTTTTAGCGGGAATATCCTGGAAGGTGCCTGTAAAGTGCTGAGCGAAGATGAGGATGCCTTATTCTGCCCGTATCAGGTCAAAGAAGAGCAGTTCCTGGGCTATATTCGCCCACGTATTTTACTGAATTACCAAGCTCTGGCTGACTCTCCAATCGTCAACAAAGGCTATGCACAAGTGGGCACCACTGAGCAGGTTACTTGTGCCTCGGCAGATCAGCGCGGGGTGAACCGAGCTTCGGATAATACCTTGTGTGACCGTGGTGCAATTGAAATTACCGTACCTGATGCCTCAGGTCTCATTGGTCGGGATATTCTGGCCGGTGAAATTGCCGAAATGTCGGTCAGCGATTTAATTGGTGATAGTGATCTGGTACCAGCCGAGTTCTGTGATAGCCTGTTTAGCAGCAATCCGACCGGGAAAGCCTGGCAAGCCGGCTGTGTGCAGATTGAGCAGACCCAGACCAGTTCCAAAGGCCAACTGACAATTGATGAGCAGGGCAAGATTATTTATACCCCGGATTCTGCTTGGCATGGCGCAGATGTTTTTAAAATTAAACTGGTGACCAGCAGTACACGTTTTAATACCACCAAACCGTATGTAGAAATTCGTGTACAAGTGATTCAGGCACCTGAAAACCACATGGATAGTGACAAAATTAAAACATCTGGCGGAGCAGTGGCTGGCTATGGCGTGCTCATGTTGATGTTATTGGCAGCTTGGCACCGTAAAAAATAAAAACAGGGAAAGGGAATGAAAAATTATAAAAAAGCACTCTTGGGAGTCATGATTGTCAGTGCCATGTCATTAATGGCCGCAGAAGACCGTACTATTTATGTCACCACATTTGCCGATGAAAATGGTGAAAACCCGGATAAATGTTCGCTACGTGAAGCCTTGGTGGCGGCCAAACAGAACAAAGCCTTTGGGGGCTGTAGTGTCGGCAATACCAACTATATTGCAGTGGATTATATCCGTCTGCAAGCGGGTGAATACAAGTTAAATGCTGAATTACGCCCGCAGTCCAATGTGCGGATTATGGGCGCAACACCGCTTGATTACAGCAAGAAAGATCCTATTACCCACCGTTATCCGGCGCTGATACCGCATCAGACCATTATTAACGGCCAGGGGCTGCATCGTATTGTTAATACGCTCGACAGTCAGGCCAATGTCATGTTTGACGATCTGACCCTTAAAAATGGCTATAGCGATGGGCTGGGCGGGGCTTTACTGGTTGCCGGACCGTTGACCTTGACCAATACCGCAATTCTGGATTCGCAGGCAGCGCGGGGTGGTGCACTGTATATTGCTGCCCATAATCAGGAACAGCCAATTACGGTGGTGAATAGCCTGATTCAGGGGAACAGCGCCAGTGTCGGCAGTGTGCTGGCGATGGACTGTACGGCAAATCTAGCAGATACCCAGGCCAATATCACCATTCAGCAAAGCAGTGTCATTCAAAATGGCAACAGCAACAGCCTGAGTAGCTTTGATTTTTGTGGCAAGCCGCGTCTGACTTTAACCAATACCACAGTGGCTAAAAATAAAGCGAACTTAACGCAGGGGCATATTTTTAACCTGGCCAATGGCCCGGAACACCGCCTCAGTACGCAATCGGTCTTCAGTTTAAATAACAATACCATTGTCGAAAATGAGGCCGTCAGCACCTTCTATTATGATGATTCAGGCATCAAAGTGTTAAGATTTAATGTGCTGGCATTTAATACGGGAAAATCATGCCGTTATGCACTGAACAATGGCAGTTTAACCGAGCGGCAGCCGAATATCAGCTCATCACGCAATGCACTAATTTTCCCGAATGCACAAAGTGCAGAGCAGGGGGGGTGTGACCTACCAGAAACGCTCGCGAGCACAGAAGAAAACTCAATGAGCTCGGTGAATTTGAGTGGCAAGCAGTTAAGTGATGTGCTCTATCCAATGCAGCCAGCTTCAGCCTACAACTTATTCCTGCCGTTATATTATCCAAAAAATCTAGGCAATGATGCAGACCTGGTCAATGTCGAAGGATTTGGCTGTGAAGTGTCAGATCAGCGTGGTTTACAGCGTGTGACTGATGGCACCCTGATTTTAGACCCAGAACAGAAAAACAGCTGTGAAATTGGTTCGGTTGAACTCATGCGTATGACCGCAGCAGATATTGTCAATCTGAAAAACGTGTCGCATGTGACCTTGTTTGACAGCTATCAGCAGGAGATTGATCGTTTAAAAGCGCTGGTTCAGGCACCAGAGAAAAATAAAGAGCTGTTGGCCCAACATCAGGCAGATCTGCAAAACTATGAAAATTTACTTAAATTTTCCAAGCAAAAACAGAAGTATCGGACTATTTATATCGATCCATTTGCACTGGCCCTCAAGCATGATGAACCAAATGCCGATGGTAGCGTGGCACAATTGCTGGAACTAAAACCGGAACACTTTAATATCAGTACAGAAGTCTATGGTATTGGCGGTGGTTTAGAAGATGTGGCCTTTGACCGCAGTAAACTGCTGCATGATCCAAACCTGAAATGCGAATGGGATGCCGATGTAAAACGGATTCTGTTCTATCGGGTCGATGATCAGGTGACCCAGAATATTGATTCTGCCTATTGTGCCTATACCATTACGTCGGTGACGGATCCAACTGTTCAGTCGAGTGGTTTGCTTGAAGCAAAATTCATGAACATCAAACCGATTGCCAAAGCCGACCGCTACACCATTGAATATGGTTCGGATTTGAAAATTAATGTCAATCCGCTGGAAAATGACAGTGATGATGGCGATGGACCTGTCAATACACTGCTGTCTGGACAAAATAAACCGGCCTTTTATACCGATAGCAATGGACTTGAATTGCCAATCCGTTTAACCAATGTGCCTTCAAGTGTACTGGTCACGGCAGACCGGAGTGGTCCATGTCCAGGGGATTATGTGCGTGAAACTTGTTATGGCGGAAACCTGCAGATTCAGGTGCGTAACAGCTATAGCCCGTTTGATTATGAGCTGAAATACACGGTATTTGATGCTGAACAGGAGCTGTCTAATGAGGCGACCATCAGCCTGATCAATACCGCGAAAAACAGCAATACTGAAGGAAGCGGTGGTGGAAGTCTAGGGCTTGCTGGATTATTTGGTTTATTGGGTATGGCAGCATATCGTGTACGCCGTCAGTTTAAATCATAAATCATAAATCCAGTGAATGTAAAAAAGCCTCTGATAAGAGGCTTTTTTATGGACCAGCACTGGGTTGATGTGTGGCTTAATCGCTTAGTATTCTGTCGGCGTGATATATTTATTGATATATTCTTCACGAATCAGCACGCGTTCTTCAGGCGTGGCCTTCTGCATTCTTTGGCCGAGTTCCTTGCGTTCCTGGGTACTCATTTTTTGCCAGGTTTCACGCATTTTCTGCTTTTCTGCATCGGGTAGCTGGATAAACCAGTCCATACGCTGTTGCAAAGAAGCACTTTTATCGGACGGCAGTTCTTTTAAATTCTGATAACGTTTGATTAAGGCCAATTGTTCTTCATCTGAGAGGGTTTCCCAGCTTTCAACAATTTTCGTATCTGCATCTTTGGAGAAAATCCAGAAACGCTCAAAGCCAGCAAAGCTGGTTTGTAAAAAGCCCAGCGCACAGAAGGCGAATGCTAAACGTTTAGCTGCCATGTTGAACTTTATCCTCACCCAGCACCAATAACATTTCTAGATCTTCCATCATTTGCGGTGAAAGTTTTGGCGTAGCCACCACCTGATTTTGCGGTTGTGCGGTCATTTCTACCGAATTTGGTAAAATGACGAACCCTGCAATGGCAGCCGCAAGTGCAAAACCGGACATTTTCCACAGGCCATAGCGTGATGTCTGCTGGTCCTGAATCTGATCCAGAACATGATTCATCACCACAGCTTTGTCTTTGTGGTGGTGGGCGAGTCCATCAAGTTTGGAAGTCACTTGTTTTAAGAAATCATCTTGTTTCATTCTGATGATCCTCCCAGATATGGATTCATATGTGCCAGAGTCTGGCGTAAAGCCTGAATAGCACGATGATAATGGGTTTTTACACTGCCTTCAGAACAATTCATAATCTGGGCAGTGGTCTGAGTATCGAACCCTTCCCAGGCCCGCAGCATAAACGCTTGTTGCTGACGCACTGGAAGTTTGGCGATTGCCTCCTGAATTTCTTCAGCAGTCATGGCTTGGTCCAAAAACTCAGCAGGATTGAGTGCACGTTCATCGACCAGATCATTTTGTTCGACATCATCGTCATCCAGGCTGACTTTGCGGAAAAATGAAAAGGGTTGTGCACGACGGGCTTCTTTACGTCGCCAGTCCTGTAATTTGTTATTTAAAATGGTGTAGAACAGCGGATACCACTCATCTGTGCTTTTATCGGCATAGGATTTGTGCAGGGAAATAAAGGCTTCCTGAACCAGATCCATCGCGATGCCATGCTGTCCCTGAGTGGCACTTTCCATCATCACTAAGGCGCGCCCGGTGACCTCGTGCATAAAAGTTTTCAGGCGTTGTTCAGCCGTACTCTTCAGAGTACTCAAACTTTCAGGTTGAGACTTTTTGGGTGCTAAATCCATAGAGATGGAAAATCCTGTCATTGGATACCCACCATTATTTTTAACTTCATGGCACTATTAACGTTAAAAATAATGGTTCGGTTGACATTACAAGTTATTATTTTTCTAGTGTAATCTATTTTTTTAATAGGGCCAGCCTATTTAATATAAATTAACGTATTAGAGTCGTTGACGTACCATTTCAAAAAAACAGACTGAACCGGCAATCGCGACATTTAAGGATTCCTGTCCGCCCGGTTGGGGAATGGTAACGGCTTCTGCATGTGCTAGTGCGTAATCCGATACACCTTGACCCTCATTGCCGAGAATCCATACGCATGGCTGGCTTAAGTCTTTGACATACAGGCTGGTGGAACGGTGTGAGCTGGTGACATAGACCGGAATTTTAAACTGTTCCAGAATCTCCTCGAGCTGGATATTTTCAAAGGTCTGCAAAGAAAAATGCGCACCCATCCCGGCACGTAATACCCGTGGTGACCATAACGAGGCGGAGCCTTTGGTGCAGACAATTTGCTGGATGCCGGCTGCAGCAGCCGAGCGTAGCAGGGTGCCGACATTGCCCGGGTCCTGGACATTTTCCAAGATTAAGGTATCGGCCTGATAGTCAAGCGCCTGACTGGAACTTGGCAAATCGACAATAGCCAGACAGGCAAGGGTGGTGCCCAAGGTACTTAAATCTTTATATAAAGACTCGCCAATCACAAACACCGTACCCTGATACTGGTCCAGAATATCGTTCAGATCAGGATGTTTCAGGGCATTTTCGGTGGTGAAAATCGCGTTAATTTTCCGGTTTTGTTCTAACCATGCCAGACAAAGGTGCGAACCTTCAAGCACAGTCTGACCTTGTTTTTTACGGTAGCTGTTTTGTTCAATCAAGCCACGTAGGTGCTTAATTTTAGGATTATCTTTCGATTCGAGAAATAAGATAGGCATGGAGAACATCCACACCTGTGAGCACAGACCCACAGGTGTTAATCAGAAAAAATTAAGCGTGGTAGCCAGTAACAAGATCAACTTCGTTTTTAGAACCAATGATCACTGGTACACGTTGATGCAGATCGGTCGGTTCAATTTCCAGAATACGTACACGACCTGTTGTCGACGCACCACCGGCTTGTTCCATGAGCATACTCATCGGGTTGGCTTCATACATTAAACGTAAACGGCCAGCTTTTTTCGGGTCTTTCAGATCGTATGGATACATGAAAATCCCGCTACGGCATAGAATACGGTGGATATCACCTACCATACAGGCTACCCAGCGCATATTGAAGTCTTTTTCACGTGGACCGGTTTTACCTGCTAGCAGTTCATCAATATAACGTTGAACGGGTGTTTCCCAATGACGCTGGTTAGAGGCATTAATTGCATATTCTTTGGTGTCGGCTGCCACCTGGATATTTTCCGAAGTCAGCAGGAATTCCTGAGTTTCCGGGTCAAAGGTAAAGAACACTACACCTGCACCGACGGTTAAGGCCATCATGGTTGATGGGCCATACAGTACATAACCGGCAGCAACCTGGTGAACACCGGCCTGCATGAAATCAGCTGCTTGCGTGACGGCATTTTTTGCCGGAAGAATCGAGAAAATGGTGCCGACACACATATTGATGTCGATGTTGCTTGAACCATCTAGCGGATCGAACAGCACTAAATATTGGCCATTTTCCTGTGCCGGAGTGAATTCATCCAGTTCTTCTGAGGCTAAACCGCCCACATTGGGATGTTTCTGTAAGGCATCAATCAGGTAATCATTGGAAATGACATCGAGTTTCTTTTGCTCTTCGCCTTGCACGTTCTCATTTTGTGCGCTGCCCAGAACCCCAGCCAAGGCACCTTTTTGTAAAGCCTGATCAATGGTTTTGCAGGTGTTGGCAATGGTCTCAATCACCTGTGCAAGTTCAGGGGTTAAATTTCCGCTTTGTTGTTGTAGAAATTGGGACAGGGTGCGATAAGACATAATAGGAAAACTCCGAATAAGAATCGATCGGGCATGATCAAAAAAGCTTTGTCCGATATTTTAGATGAGAACAGCTTAAAAGAAAAATTAAACTCAACTATTTGACGTGATTTTGCCCTTGCAAGTCTGCTAGAAAGTGCTATGTTGATGTGAAGGAACAGAATCAACCAGTATATAGGAGCACACATATGACAACGTTAAAGTTTGATGCGACTCCAACCCCAAGCGAAGGCATTAGTTTAGATGAAATTAGCGCCGACAAGGTTAAAGAAGCCTGGAAGGGGTATGAAGCAAAGCCAGAGTACAAGAAATTTAACAAGCACGACATGATTGAGTCGATGCAACCCGCCAAAGATGAAGAAGATGCACAGGCAAATGCACCTTAAATAGAATTTGGCTCAGCTCTTGTGTTTGAGTATTAAAAAAGCGCCCGATGGAGCGCTTTTTTATATTGAGCAACTCTGCTCAATGATGCCATCTTAACGCAGTAAAGGTGGTACCGCTTCGTAGTTGATTTCAACACGGCGGTTTTCTTTCCAGGCACTTTCATCATGACCTGGGTTAACCGGCATTTCTTTACCATAGCTGACCGGTTCCAATTGACCCGGATTCACGCCTGTGGTGACCAGGAAGCTTTCGACTGCTTTGGCACGACGCTCACCAAGGGCCATGTTGTATTCACGGGTACCACGTTCATCGGTATGACCTGTAAGCGCGACTTTCGAGTTGGCATTGGCCATCAGGAACTGTGCATGCGCCTGTAAGGTTTGCAGGTCTTCATTCGACAGTTCGCTGCTGTCATAGTCAAAGTGCACCACACGTTTCGCCAAGAATGCTTTATTGGCTTCAGTTACACCTTTGGCAGATGCACCAGCCAGGTTTTGTGCATTCAAGGCTGCATCATCACTTAAGCCTTGTGTATTGACTGTGGTTGAAGAGGTCGGTGTTTGTCCTGCTTGAACATCGGTTGCAGGCTTACGGTTGGCACAGCCAGTCATCACCAGCGCTGAGGCCAGTACAGGCAATACAAATAATTTTACTGCGTTCATTTTCATCTCCATGAAACTTGGTTGTTCAGTTGCTCTTATTTTGGTGCCCAAGCCGGTTCACGCACTTCACCTTGTTCACTTGGCAAATTCATACGGAAACGACCATCTAAAGACATAATGGACAGCAGGCCACGCGCACCTTCACGGGTTGCATAGACCACCATCTGTCCATTTGGTGAGAAGCTTGGAGATTCATCCAGGCTGGTTGGGGTGAGGATATTGGTAATGCCGGTATTAATGTCCTGAATCGCAACTTTATAATTGCTGCCACTTGGACGATGAACCAGCGCCAGTTTTTTACCATCGGCACTTAAAGTACCACGCGCATTAAATGCGCCGCGGAAGGTCAGACGTTTGCTGCTGCCCGTGTTCAGGTCATAGCGATAGATTTGCACTGAGCCGCCACGATCTGAAGTAAAAATAAACGATTTACCATCGGGTGCGTAGCGTGCTTCTGTATCAATGGCGCTGTCATTGGTCATGCGCTTGAGTTGACGCGTGCCCAGATCCATCTCGTAAATTTCCGGATTGCCGTGCATTGAAGCTGTAAACAGCATGCGTGAACCATCTGGAGAGAAGCTTGGTGCGCCATTTAAGCCACGGAAGCTGGCCAGTTTTTCACGTGAACCGGTAGATAAATCCTGAACATAAATCGCAGGGCGTTTGGTTTCAAAGGACACGTAGGCAATTTTCTTGGCATCTGGCGTCCAGGCCGGCGACAAGATTGGATCGCGTGAAGTCAGAATGGTTCTTGGCTGTTCACCATCGGTGTCGGCAATTTGCAGGGTATAGCGCTGCTCCGGAGTGGCCGGATTTCGCAAGACATAGGCAATACGACCACTGAAATCGCCTTTAATACCGGTCAGTGCTTCATAGATGGTGTCACTGATCATATGTGCAGCCTGACGGGTACGTGAAGCCGGTACAGTCAGTAATTCGTTTAATAAATACTGCTGCTTTTGCACATCATACAGCTGATAGTGAATTTCAAAGCCACCATCTGCAGTTGGCTTGCTGGTACCAGTCACTACATAAGGTACACCGGCGGCCTGCCAAGCAGCGGCATTCGGACTATTATTTGCTGCACTTGCCGGCAAGTTTTTTGATGAGCTGGTGAATTTGCCGGAACGGTTCAGGTCATTTTCAACAATCGGGTAAATGCTTTGATCATTACTAAACGGAATGATGGCAATTTTCGGGGCTTCTGCAGGTGCTTTGGCAATTTCCAGATGTAGCTGGGCATGGGTTTGAGAGACCATTATTGGACCCAAAGCAGTAAAAATTGCCAAGCAAAGTAGATGTTTAGGCTTCATTTCCATCATTCGCTATTTACTCAAAACATAATTCTTGTTGATGTGATTGTTCTACATAATGCCATGCTTATTTGAGATTTAAAGCAGAGAATTATGACCAAACTGTTATAACACTGTGAAAAGTGAATAAAATTTTGTCGCTTGTTGTGCAGTGTAACTGAAAAATAACAGGCCATCCCGGCTTTTGACAGGATGGCGAGTCAGCTTATTTGGCAGTAAAGCTGGAGGTAAAACTGCGTGCTTCACGGCGTGCATCCGGGTCCGAAGGCATTGGATAGGGTGCAGCAGCACGTACCGCGGCCTCGACACTGGCTTTCATGTCCGGATCACTGGAGTTCACAATCACCGAGGCCACCGAACCGCTGTCGGTTAGCGTAACCCGTGCCGTGGCAGTTTTGCCAGAAGAGCCGACCGGAATATCCCAGGCGCGACGGATCTTGTTTTCAAAATCGCGTTTGGCTGTAGAGGCAATCCGTTTGGCTTCAGCTTTCTTTTGTGCCGCTTCTTCAGCCGCCTGTTTGGCTGCCGAGGCTTTAGCTTCTGCTTCAGCACGGGCTTTGGCCTCTGCATCGGCTTTGGCTTTCGCCGCTGCATCCGCATCCGCTTTAGCTTTTTCAGCTGCTTCGGCTTTGCGCTTAGCCTCCGCTTCAGCCTTGGCTTTGGCTGCTGCTTCTGCTTTGGCCTTATTCGCAGCATCTGCTTTACGTTTGGCTTCGGCGTCGGCTTTACGTTTCGCCTCGGCATCTGCCTTCGCCTTGGCTGCCGCATCTGCCTTGGCCTTATCTGCCGCTTCGGCTTTACGTTTGGCTTCTGCTTCCGCCTTACGACGTGCATCAAGTTTGGCTTTTTCTGCGGCTTCTGCCTTACGCAGGGCTTCGGCTTCACTGCGGCGTTTGGCTTCGGCCTCGGCTTTGGCTTGTGCAGTAGCCTTGGCTTTTTCAGCGGCTTGGGCTTTACGTTCAGCTTCTGCCTTGGCGCGCTGGGCCTGTTGTGCCTGTAATTTTTCTGCTTCCGCCTGTGCACGTGCTTCCAGTCGTTTTTGCTGTTCGGCCTGTTGCTGTGCTGCGGTATTGCTTGGTTGTACTTTGGCCGGTTCTGGCTGAGGCAGAGGTGGCGGTGCGACCGGAATTACCGGGGCATCTTCAACCGGAGTCGCGGTTTGCTGAATCTCGGCTTCCACATTTTCATGTGCAGTTTCAGCAAACTCGGTTTCTTCACGGGTAACAGGGGGTAAATCTTCCGGTTTAATCAGCACGGTCCGAATCTGTTTGGGTGGTTCCGGTGGCTGGCTCATGCCCAAATAAAGTAAACCCACCACGGCAATGACATGCACGCCGAGCGTGAAGCCAATGGCCAGTGCTTTTTGCTGAAACGGTGGTTTTTGCAATCTTTTCATCATTTACTTTAATGGCTCAGTCAGTAAGCCAACCTGAGTTAAACCGGCGTCCTGAAGGCTGCTCATCAGGGCCATAACTTCGCCATACGCACGAGATTTTTCACCTTCAATGACCACATGCAGTTCTTTATTTTCCGCTTGCGCCTGTTGCTGCGCTTCACTTAATACGGCAGTCAGTTCACTGAGTGTTAGCGGCTGACTGGAATTTTGAGCTTTGTATTTCAGAAAATACTGGCCATCTTTGTCCAGACTGACCACAGCCGGTGCATCTTTGGATTCAATCGGATTGCCATTGGCCCGCGGCAAATCGACATTGATACCGCTGGTAATCATTGGGGCAGTGACCATAAAAATGACCAGCAGCACCAACATCACGTCGATGTAAGGTACCACATTCATATCACTTTTTAAGGGCTTTTTAATACGCTCGAAGCGTCCGGAACGTTGAATGGCCATTAGTCATGTTCCCGTGCTGAACCCAAAGACTGACGTTGTAATAAGGCCACCATCTCTTCAGCAAACAAGGCACGGTCTGAATAGAGGCTTTCACCTTTGGCGGTGTAATGGTTAAAGGCCAGTACAGCTGGAATTGCGGCAAATAAACCAATTGCGGTGGCAATCAGCGCTTCGGCAATCCCCGGTGCAACGGTAGCCAGTGTTACCTGATCGACATCGGCCAGGCCAATAAAGGCATTCATAATGCCCCACACGGTTCCAAATAAACCAATATACGGTGCCACAGAGCCAATGCTGGCCAGCGCGCCTAAGCCTTGTTCCAGTTGGCCTTGGTCACGGCTTAAACCGACACGTAAAATACGTTCGGTACCTTCTAGACTTTGTGCAGTCGGGGCATGACGTTTTTTCAATTTGAGAAATTCACCCAGACCCTGATAGAAAATATCTTCCAGGCCGGTGCGTTTGGAATTGAGTTGGGCGTTGTTATATAGCGTATTTAATTCAGCACCAGACCAGAAGATTTTCTGGAAATGATCATCATCAGCCTGGGCTTTTTTATAACTGAGATGTAACTTGGCGATCAGATACCAACTATACAAGGAGGCCAGTAACAGCACCAACATGACCAGTTGTACCACAGGGCTTGCCTGCAAAATAAGATCAGAGACTTGTAGAGATGATTCTAATTGTGTTGCCATAGTTACGTAGTGCCATAAGTTTTTAGTCTTGGTCCTGTCCTAGCTCTTTTAGAATCAGGCCACGAATTTCATCCGGAAGGCGACGTGGACGCATTTCAGAACTTAAACATGCCAATTCCACCTCACCAGAAGCAAGCATGATTTCACCACGATAAATATTTTGTTGCAATACAAATGACGTTGCTTTACACGAAACAACACTTGCTGTAACAGTAATCAGATCATCCATTAAGATTGGACGCATATATTTGACATTAATTTTATGTACGACAAAGTTATAGTCGTTTTGATGCCAATAATGATCGACGCCGGAAGCACGCAGCCATTCGGTCCGGGTGCGTTCCATGAAACGAATATGATTGGCATGGTATACAATCCCGCCTGCATCGGTGTCTTCCATATAGATACGAATTTGAAATTCAAATTTATTCGCCATGATACTGTTCCATTACAATTTTCAGTTTTGGTCTGGAAGGGCCGTACAGAACTGAATTGAAGTTGTCTGAGGTTCTGTCAAATGCCCGACTGGGTTGGCTTTGCAGTTTAGCATAATGACTTTTTGCTCCTATGGCACAAGGTGTCAAATCCAGTGGCAAAGGTATAAAGAATATAGAGCCGAGATTGGATATTTATCGTTCGGTACAGGTTGAATTAGGTGAATTGGCACGTGATTTATGCTTTTTTTGCCATACCGCCTGTGCTTGACTATTGGCAATTTTGATAGCGCGGTTTTAGGCACTGTCCGGATGACTGAGGTACAGCCGCTCTACCGCATAATCGCGTAGATGCAAGGCGAAATAGCTGCTGATCACGAAAGTTCGCTCAAACTGCTGAGGCTGCTTATTGGCAAAATATTGCCGTAGCTAAAGTAAGCCATACCAGATCATACTAAGAAAGAACGCAGCCACAGATAAGACAATCCCTACAGCGTCTTGCAGCAGATAACTACCAATTCCGCCCAGCACAGCCACTAATGTCAGAATCAGGGCAAGCTTCTGTTTCGGTTTTACTGAAGCGGGTGGTTGGGTATAGGTTTCAATAAAGGGGTTAAGTTCTTCAGAAAAATACAGGCTAATCCAGTGGATGACACATAGCTGATCAAAATGGATGGCATCAATGGACCAGTGCCCATGCCGATGCAGGTCGATCTGTTCAATGCCGGCTCGATCTGCATCAATGATTTTGCCGCGTTCATTTTTAAAGTCGAAGCTCAGTCAGGGACTGAGATTGCCTTGCAAAAGCTGGTTCAGATAGTTCAGATTCACTGAAAAACTGGAATGGTTTGCTATAAGGTAGGGGCCGGATTGGCTGCAATTGCTCTATCAGCTCATCAAAATGCCGCTGAAGGTGTTGAATTAGTTGTTGTTCGGTCATCATTATTGTTGTTCGAGTATGTATTCAAGTTGTTATTTATCAAAGACCTTCATCATCTCATAAGCAATGAAGGTCAGGCATTGCTGTTATTTCGGTTCCGGCGGGGTCATGCCAAACTGCAAATAAGCCATATTGGTGGCAATCCGGCCACGTGCAGTACGCATCACATAACCTTGCTGAATCAGATAAGGCTCAATCACATCTTCCAAGGTGCCTGAATCTTCTGCCATGGCTGCGGCCAGTGCTTCAACCCCGGCAGGTCCGCCATCAAAACGTTCCAGTAACATCGACAGATAGCGACGATCCAGGGTGTCTAGGCCATCTTTATCGACATTGAGCATATCCAGAGCGCGCTGGGCCATTGCATGGGTGACTTCGCCGGTGCCTTTGACCTGGGCATAGTCACGTACCCGGCGCAACAAGCGGTTGGCAATACGCGGTGTGCCGCGGGAACGGCGGGCAATTTCTGCCGCGCCTTCTTCGGTCATCGGGACATCCATTAAACTGGCAGAACGTTTTACGATATGGGTCAGATCTTCCACCGAGTAGAATTCTAAACGCTGCACAATTCCGAAACGGTCACGCAGCGGCGAAGTGAGCAGACCGGCCCGCGTGGTGGCGGCGACCAGAGTAAATGCCGGCAAGTCCAGTTTGATCGAACGCGCTGCCGGGCCTTCACCAATCATGATGTCCAGCTGGTAATCTTCCATCGCCGGATAGAGGATTTCTTCAATCACTGGTGACAGGCGATGAATTTCATCAATAAACAGTACATCGCCTTCTTCAAGGTTGGTCAGCATGGCTGCCAAGTCACCGGCACGTTCAAGCACAGGCCCCGAAGTCGATTTCAGGTTGCCGCCCATTTCACGGGCAATGATATTGGCTAGGGTGGTTTTACCTAAGCCCGGTGGGCCGAAAATCAGGGTATGATCGAGGGCTTCGCCGCGGCCGCGCGCTGCACCAATAAAGATTTCCATTTGTTCACGCACCACCGGTTGACCGATGTAGTCATCGAGGGAGGTGGGGCGGATGGCGCGATCAATTTGATCTTCGGGTTTTTCAGAACCACTGATAAGACGGTCTTGCATATATTATGTAAACTTCAGGTAAATACAGTTTAATGGGGCAGACGTCAAAAGCGCTTTTTGACGGATGTTCCAAGAAAA
Source organism: Acinetobacter sp. Q186-3 (assembly GCF_013420655.1). Taxonomy (NCBI): domain Bacteria; kingdom Pseudomonadati; phylum Pseudomonadota; class Gammaproteobacteria; order Moraxellales; family Moraxellaceae; genus Acinetobacter; species Acinetobacter sp. Q186-3. Next base: position 107,816 of record NZ_VOXS01000007.1, read on the forward strand.
TTAAATTTCGGGAATAACCTGCGGTTGGCCTTACCTTGCGAAATATATTTCTCATTCGGCAAAAGTAAGCAAAACCATCGTCATTCGCAAAACTCGTCAAAAGATGATTCGTTTCGACTATATCGCAGGAAGATTTTTGTGCAAATACTTCCTGCCCCAAACAGTTGCGAATGACATTTTCGCGTATCTCATGCTGGCCTTGAGGCAAGATAGAGTTTTCTATTTGTTCATCGACTTTAATGCTGCCCGGATAATGTCGCTGGCTTCGGTGAAGTCGCCTTTGGCAGCATTCACCAGTTTTTGTGCTTCCTGTGGTTTGTAACCCAGTGACTGTAACGCAGCTTCGGCTTCGGCCACGGCAGAGTTCCCCATAAACTGGATTTGTGCGCTGCTGGTGTTGCTTGGTGTATTGCCGGCAGCCATCGCTTTAAAGCGGTCGCGCAGTTCAATCATCAGTCGTTCAGCGGTTTTTTTGCCGACACCCGGTACTTTGACCAGGGTGTTAATATCTTCATGTTCAACCGTGTGAATCAGCATGTCGACGCTTAAAGTCGATAGAATGCCGAGTGCCATTTTTGGACCAACACCGTTGACCTTGAGCAGGGTGCGGAAAATGGTTTTTTCCTGCGCATCAAGAAAACCATATAGCAGTTGAGCATCTTCACGGACTGCTAAATGGGTCCATAAGGTGACTTTCTGGCCTTTTTGTAATTGGCAAAATGTAGACAGCGGTGTATCGACTTCATAGCCCACACCATTGACATTTAATAAGACCGTAGGGGCTTCGAGGGCAAACACCTCACCAATCAGACATCCAATCATTCAGTTTATTCACTTCTATTCGGTTAAATTTTTCAGTTCCGAGCCTGTCGTCTGCATCTTGAAGTCATCCACTTTTCTGTGATGCTCTGCGATATACAGCCGATGGGCCGGGGTGTTGCACAAGCAATGTCAGCACGCGCAAAAGTATAAAGCAGTTTTGGAGGTTCTCCCAAAACGGCAGGCTGTACTTAAAAGAATCCGGCTTTATTGCCTTGTAATTCCTGCGCCAGGTTATACGCCTGATGATCCGAGAATTTTGAGATAATATCCAGCACCTGCATGATATTGTCATAGTGATCTGGACCAAAATGGGCACCGGAACGCTGCAAAATCGCCATCAGCCGCTGCTCTTTAAAGCTTAAGGTTTTATGCGGTGTGGTCAGCGGAATAAAGGCATCCAGAATACTTTGCAGGCTCTGATGGGCAATAATTTCCAGACCGGCTTTTTGCGGATGTTCAAAAATTTTATCACGCGCCAGTTCTTTGGCCCGGTTAATGCCAATTTCAATATCGGCCGAGCAATATTGCAGTAAGGTCCCTTTCAGCTGGCCCGAAAGAATCTGGTCATGCTGCTTGGCAAAGGCGCTGGTGACTTCATCGACCAGACGTTTCATCACCCGGCCACGTAGCGCGGCAATTTTTTGCTGCCAGGTGGTGCTGTCCAAAGACAGTTCTTCCGGCATGCCATAATCGCCAATCAGGTTCAGGAAAATCGGCTCGACTTCATCATAGCTGAGCATGTTCAGGATAATGCCATCTTCCAGATCAATCAGCGCATAGCAGATGTCATCTGCGGCTTCGAGTAAATAGGTCAGCGGATGGCGGCAATAACGATAAGGTCCGATTTCAATCAGGCCGAGCTGTTCGGCAATCTGTTTCAGAATGTCTTTTTCTGCCTGATAGCAGCCGAATTTGGCGCGCTGACTGGCTGGACGATTGCCCTGCGAGGCCATGGTTTTCGACAGCCACGGATATTTTAAATAGGCACCCAAGGTGGCATAGGTCAGACGCATACCACCATCATGCGGATGATAGTCAATTTTGGTCAGCAGGCGCAGGCCTTGGGCATTACCTTCAAACTGGCGTACATCGGCTTCCTGTTCCGGACTTAGGTCCTTTAAAAAGTCGGTATGTGAGGCATCATCAAACCATTCACGAATGGCATATTCACCGGCATGACCAAAAGGCGGATTGCCAATATCATGCGCCAGACAGGCGGCTTGAATAATCGCGCCGACATCGGCCGGGGTAATCCACGGAGGCAGCTGATCCTTGATTTTTTCTGCTGCCAGCATCCCCAGTGAACGGCCAATACAGGACACTTCCAGCGAATGGGTCAGGCGGGTATGAATACCATCATGTTGGGTAAGCGGATGGACCTGGGTTTTGCGGTTCAGCTGCCGGAAACTCTGCGAGAAAATAATACGGTCATAATCTTTATGAAACGGGCTACGCGCCTGTTCAGTACTTTGCTTTTTACTACCAATCCGAACTGTCGAAAGCAGTTCTAACCAACGCATCTGTGTCATTTATCATTATTCAATTATTTACTGCTTTGCATCATGCCAAAAAACCAAGCCCAGTACTAGAGTGAGGCGACATGAATTGTCATGGGAATGAAAAGCAGAAAAAATCTTGCTCCTCAATATAGACAAGTGATTCAAACAATATGAAACGGCCATAAAAAAACAGGCCAAATGAGCCTGCTTTTTCATGAAGAGTTAAAATTACACCAGCCCTTCACCAGTTTCCTTGGCTTGTTGTGCATCTTTATAGACATTCAAGCAAATTGTGAACAAGACCAGGCTTGCGATCAACGGCCAAAAAAGTACATATAGGGTCAATAATTGACTAGTCATCTGAAATCTCCTTATTTACTTTTCTCAGATAGCTGGTGAAATTCAATCACCATCTTGTTGATTTGTTTAAAATCAAATCGTTCTTTACTGTAGACTAAGGTCAGAACAGTACAGACCAGAGCACTACTGCCATAAGCAGTCAGTGAACTTAATAAGGTGCCGTATTCACGCAAGAAGCCGATGGTCCATGGCATGAAGCCAATACTGGCCAAGATACCCACCACCAAACCGACTTTTTTGCCGAAGAAACCAAAGGTCATCAGACCCAGCACCACACCAATACCCAGGGTTGCAAGTAGCTCAAAGCCAAGCGCAATCAAGCCCTGGATTGGAATCCATTCAAAACGGACAATCAGGAAGCTGACGAAGGCGAGCCCGACCGACCAGTTAAAGGCACGAGAATTCACTTTGTCCCAATACAGGCTGACAATTACCGGAAATACAATAGACCCCCAAAGTGCACCCACAAAAATCAGCATTGATAAAATGTCAAATTTTAAAGTGGCGATAATGATCCCAAGCATGGTGGCGACAATCATGGTTATACGACCAATAAACAGCATTTTCTTGGGATTAGGTTGGTTTTTGGCAATCTGTTTTCCATAAATGTCAGTCATCACAATCGCAGATAACGCAGACAGATCCGAGTCAGCCGTTGAAGACAGCGCACCGATCACCATGATAAATAACAGGGCCACCATAAATGGAGAGAGATACGTCGCTGCCATTTGTGGAATCAGGTTATTCAAGTTGCCATCAATCGGTTGAATTCCGGCAAACAGGGCCAGTAAGCCGAGCATCCCCAACCCGATCACAATCGCGGCATAACCAATCGTCGCCGTAATAAAACTGGGTTTAATCAAGTCTTCCCGTACCGCAAATAAACGCTGGGCAATGGTCTGGTTACCGATGGCATACGCCAGGACTGCGACGAAGAAAGGCGCACCTTGTTCTAGAAATGCAGTTTTAGAGAAGAAATCGAGCTGTTCAGGCTGCAGGTTGTGAATACCCGTTTGAAACAGGGACGGTCCGCCCAAAGTGAAGAACAGCGTTGGGATAATGATCACCGCCGCCACGATCATCGCCACCAGCTGGCCAAAATCGGTAAATACAGAGGAACGGAAGCCAGACCAGAGGGTATAAGACAGCACACCAATCCCGGTGATCAAGACGCCATGTACAAAACTTAGGGGAGATAAAATTTCGACCAAGGCACCTGCTGCAGTAAAATTCACCATCAAACTGATGACACTTCCCACAATATTGGAACCTGCTAAAATCATCTGGCTCTGGTTGCCATGGCGGGCATGCATAATTTCTGCCAGCGTATGTGCATTGGGTGCCAACTCACGAAAGCGCTTACCAAAAGGATAAATAAACAAAATCATCAGCGCGCCCCAGAGGCCGTAGTGCAAGGCACCGGAAACGCCGTATTTATAACCTGAAGAGGCAGCTGCATAGAATGACGCTGCCCAAATCCAGGTTGCGGTCATGCTGGCCGCAGACATACCAAAGCCAATAGAACCATTCGAGACCATATAGCCATCGACATTTTCATTTTTTTGTTTAATACGTAACGACAGTAGAAAGGTAATGCCGTAAAAAAGCACCATCAATAGTACAGTGGTTGTACTAGTGAATTGAAACATAATTACTCCTTAAGCGAGGCACCTTTATTTTAAAAAACAAATCTTTTGGTGACGGACTAAGGCTCTAAAACAGGCAGAGCATAAAGCTGCAGAAAATGAGAAATCTGGTGTTTAAATATCTAGCCGATATTTGATCCACAGCATAAAAAGATGTACGTAGGTGAGTCCAAAAATGGACCTTGCCTCAGCAATTGAGCTAGAGCTTAACATAAAACCATCAAATTCACTGATGAAGTCAGTGGGAAGTAAGGTTTTTTACTGATATAGGGGTGGTTTTTAAATAAAAACTATGATTTTGCAGGGTCAAATATATGAATATTTTTTAGGAATTACAGTAATTTATAGATTGGATTAAAATTTATTGAAGTTTGCATTAATTTAAAATGTTAAAAAAAGTAACAAAACTTAAAAATTCATATTTTTTCGATTTTTACTTGCTACTCAAAGCTTATATTTTAAACCAATTTTTGTTGAATGAATTGGATGAAATTTATTTTAAATGTTATTTCTTCATATTATTGATAAGTGTTTTTTATGAAAGGTAAGTAATCATTTATCAAATAGATGCAATGATAATTTTAGGGTGGATATTTATATATGGTTTTTTTCTTGAGAATGGCGATATATTAACTACTAAATTATCCCTGATATTAGGGAGTGAAATACATAATAGAAAAAACTCTTGTGACATATTCGGGGTATGAGATTATAAGGGTTGGATTTCCTTATTTTCATTCTTTCTTTTAGGTGAATAACTCAAGTTGAACTCAAGAGAATACAGGACGAAAAATAGTAGAAATATTGAACGTAAAAATCCCATCTAAGAGGGGGTGAAGTCTCAGGGTTCAAGGTTCACAAAGGCAAAGACCAAAGAGATCCTGAGCGGATGACAGTAACGCTCTCTTCGGGTGGATATGGGTACTCAGCTTTCAGGATGATTAATTCGTACAAAAAATTTAATTTCTGGTTCTGCAGCAGGCTATTCAGACAATCTTGGGCTAGCTTTCATCATGCGTATAGAACTGTTGAAAAATAATACAATTTTTCTGATGCAAAAAATTATCAATACAGTTTTACTCGATATGAAACAAAATATGATAAGCTGCGCGGCCGGTTCAATTTTTTTGACTGGAAATAAACAGATTTTTATCAAAACTCTGATCGTTTCGCTGTCAGATTTATCAAATCCTCTCTAGCTGATTGGCTCATTTCACAGTAGAATATGCGCTCTCTTCAAGTCACATTGTGGTGAGGTCCAAAAGATCTGCCCGTGGAGCCAAAATCAGCATGTTTATCGTGGCCGGTGCACCTGCACATTCTTCTTTTAAGAAAACTCAACTATTATCACGTTTATCGTCAATTAGTTCTGTTCAATCTTTCGATAGCCAATGGATCTATCTGTTTGACCAAGCGCTCAACGAGCAGCAGCAACAATCAGCTTTAGAGCTGTTAAATGATGGCACTTCTTTTGAATTACGTCAGCCTGCCAGTGACGAAGTCCAAATTTTAGTGACTCCACGTGTCGGTACCATTTCGCCGTGGTCATCTAAAGCGACGGATATTTTTGCCAACTGTAATATTCCGGTGCACCGTATGGAGCGCGGATTGCTGTTTACCCTAAAAGGTGTAAAAGCGCTTTCTAAAGAAGCATTACAGATCTTGCATGACCGCATGACCGAAAGCGTGTTTACTGATATTGCAGATGCAGCCGCACTGTTCGTGGAAACCGCACCAAAACCGTTAAACTCGATTGATATTCTGGGTCAGGGCAAAGAAGCACTGGTTAAAGCCAATAATGAATTTGGTTTTGCACTGTCTGAAGATGAAATTGATTATCTGACCGAGGCTTTCACCAAACTGGGCCGTAACCCGAACGACATCGAATTGATGATGTTTGCGCAAGCCAACTCTGAACACTGCCGTCATAAAATCTTCGGTTCAGAATGGACCATTGATGGCGAAGTTCAGCCGTTGTCTTTGTTCCAGATGATTAAAAACACCTATAAAGAATCACCAACAGATGTATTGTCAGCTTATAAAGACAACGCCTCGGTGATTGTGGGTTTTGATACCCAGCGTTTCTATCCAACGCAAGAAGAAAACGGTCAATACGTTTATAAATACAAGAGCCAAGCGGCTCACATCCTGATGAAGGTGGAAACCCATAACCACCCAACCGCAATTGCTCCATTTGCTGGTGCGGCAACCGGTTCAGGCGGTGAAATCCGTGATGAAGGCGCAACCGGTCGTGGTGGTAAGCCTAAAGCAGGTTTAACCGGTTTCACCACATCGAACCTGAACATTCCAGGCTTTGAACAGCCATGGGAAGACAACTACGGCAAGCCATCGCGTATGGCCTCTCCGCTGCAAATCATGATTGAAGGCCCACTCGGTGGTGCGGCGTTTAACAACGAATTTGGTCGTCCTGCTTTAAATGGTTACTTCCGTACCTTTGAACAAAACGTGAATGGCGAAGTCAAAGGCTTCCATAAGCCAATCATGATTGCCGGTGGTTACGGGAACATCCGTCCGGATCATGTCGAAAAAGATGCAATTCAACCGGGCGATCTACTTATCGTGCTTGGTGGTCCAGCCATGCTGATCGGTTTAGGTGGTGGTGCAGCGTCTTCTGTAGACAGTGGTACCATGGGTGAGAGCCTGGACTTCGCTTCTGTACAACGTGAAAACCCGGAAATGGAACGCCGTTGCCAGGAAGTGATTGATACCTGCTGGCGCATGGAAGATGAAAACCCAATCGTATCGGTGCATGACGTTGGTGCGGGCGGTATTTCAAACGCAATGCCAGAACTGGTCAACGATCATGAGCTCGGTGCGGTACTGGATTTACGTAAGATTCCATCGCTTGAGCCAGGCATGTCGCCAATGGAAATCTGGTCGAACGAAGCACAAGAACGTTATGTGCTGGCAATCCGTCCAGAATCTCTAGCGCTGTTTGAATCGATCTGTGCGCGTGAACGTTGTCCGTTTGCAGTATTGGGTGAAGCGACTGAAGCGCGTCATTTAACCGTTGAAGATCCACTCTTTGGCAACAAGCCAGTGGATATGCCAATGCAGGTGATGCTGGGCGGTACACCACGTATGAGCCGTTCATACGAAAGCATCGAACGTAAAGGCGATGATTTTGATGCGGCTAAAGTGACAGATCTGAAAGATGCAATTTACCGTGTCCTGAAAAACCCGACCGTTGCTTCTAAATCATTCCTGATCACCATTGGTGACCGTTCGATTACCGGTATGGTGGCACGTGACCAGATGGTTGGCCCATGGCAAGTGCCTGTAGCGGATGCTGCAGTGACAACCACAAGCCTGGTAGGTTATACCGGTGAAGCGATGGCCATGGGTGAACGTCCACCAGTGGCGTTGTTAAACCCAGCCGCGTCTGCACGTTTAGCGGTGGCTGAAGCAATCAGCAACCTGATGTCTGCAAAAATTGACCAGATTGGCGACATTAAACTGTCTGCAAACTGGATGGCTGCTGCAGGTCAAAAAGGTGAAGACCAGGCACTGTTCGAAGGCGTAAAAGCCATTGGTATGGAAATGTGTCCGGCCCTGGGCATTGCCATTCCAGTCGGTAAAGACTCACTGTCTATGCGTACCACCTGGAATGATGAAGGTGAAGACAAATCTGTCACTTCGCCAATGTCAGGCGTGATCACTGCATTTGCACCTGTGACCGATGTGCGTAAGACATTAACACCAGAACTGAAAAATCTTGAATCTGTACTGGTACGTATCGACCTGTCTAAAGGCCAATTCCGTCTGGGTGGTTCGATTCTGGCACAAGTGTACAAAGCCATTGGTTCAGTGACACCAGATGTTGACAGCTTCGATGACTTCAAAGCCTTCTTCGCATTGGTACAAGACTGGAATAACCGTGGCTTAATCAAGGCTTACCACGACATCGGTGATGGTGGTTTAGTGGCCACTGTTGCAGAGATGATGTTTGCGTCACGCTTGGGTGTGGCACTGGAAGAGCAATCAGTTGCAGGTCTATTTGCTGAAGAAATTGGTGCGGTGCTACAAATCGCCAAAGCAGATTGGGAAGCATTACAAGCTGAAGTTGCAGCGTCGACATTGAAAGATGCAATTACGGTTGTCGGTACAGTCAACAACTCTGACCAGTTGGCCGTAAACGGTTTAGTGCTGGAACGTACTGACCTGCAACAGGCATGGGCAGAAGTGTCTTATCAGATCCAGCGTTTACGTGACAACGTTGAAAATGCCGATCAGGAATTTGCCTTAATTGCAGATAAAGCCCATCAGGGGATTATCGCACAGCCAACTTATGACCTGAACGAGCCGGTTGAAGCACCGTACATCAACACCCGTCGTCCAAACATGGCGATTCTGCGTGAGCAAGGTGTTAATGGTCATGTTGAAATGGCGGCTGCGTTTGATAAAGTCGGTTTCAACACCGTTGACGTACACATGAGTGACCTGCTGGCCGGTCGTATCAGCCTGGATGACTTTGAAGGTCTGGTCACCTGTGGCGGCTTCTCTTACGGTGACGTTTTAGGTGCCGGCGGTGGCTGGGCGAAATCGGTGCTGTTCAATGCCAAACTGCGTGACCAGTTCGAGAAATTCTTTAACCGTCAAGAAACTTTCAGTGTGGGTATCTGTAACGGCTGTCAAATGCTGTCACAACTAGCACCACTGATTCCGGGTGCAGAGCATTGGCCACGTTTCCATCGCAATACCTCTGAAGTGTTTGAAGCGCGTACTGTGAACGTGCGTGTAGAAAAATCAAACTCGATTTTGTTTGATGGTATGGAAGGTTCAATTCTGCCAATCGCGGTTGCGCATGGTGAAGGCCGTGCTGTGGCTAGCGCTGAAGACTTTGCCGCATTAAATGCGGGTAACCAGATCAGCCTGCGTTATGTCGACAGTCAGGGCAATGTGACCCAGCACTATCCACTGAACCCGAACGGTTCTCCAGAAGGGATTACCGGTGTGACCTCTAAAGATGGTCGTGCCACGATTATGATGCCGCACCCGGAGCGTAACTTCCGTGCCGTACAACATTCCTGGAAACCTGAAGAATGGACTGAAGATGGTGCATGGTTACGTATGTTCCGTAACGCACGTAAATTCATTGGTTAATTGACCTTATTTTGAAAAGCCACCTTCGGGTGGCTTTTTTATCGGCGTTTCATCCCAAAATGGGGATAGCTGATTTTGCCCGGCACCGTACAATAAACAGCATAATTATAAAAGTGGATAACAAAAATGCAGATGCGAACGGTCATTCCTATTTTTACCAGCTTGATTATGCTGAACGGTTGTGGTGGTGAGAGTGCCAAGATTCAAGAGTCTGTCAGATATGCTCAGCTACTACATTACAGTTTAACCCAGTCCCAGTCTGGTACGCAGCCACAAGGCGAAAAGTGGTCAGTTTCAGGTCAGGTATTTGATGCCAGCGGACAGCCTATCGCCCAAGCCAAAATCTATGTGCAGCTGGGCGAACACAACTATTACACCCATTCTCAGGCCGATGGCCGCTATACCTTATATCTGCCTCGTGAATATGATTATCCAGATCATATTGCCGGCACCGTCTGGATGGAGGGTTATCAACCGGAAATCCTGTTGCTGTCCTATCAGAACCAGCATTTATATATTGATCAGCATAGCCATCTGGTCCAGCTCAAACCTTTAACCGAAGCGCATGTGGTGTTTCAGCAGGGGCTACATTTAATTCATCTGGGTGATGATTCACTGGTGAAAAACCCGGAAACCCGAATTCAGACCGCGCCACAAGGACTGGTCTGGAGTGATGGTTTTCAGTATACGCAGGCACTGCAAAAACAGTATAACCAGCTCTGTATCCAGTTGTATGGCAAGGGTATTCAGAGCCAGTATGCCAATCAGGATAAAATTTCCATCTCCAGAAAAAATGACCTGCGTTTAAGTATTACCCAATTGCTGTCGGACAGTCCGAGTTCGGGCGCCTATAGTGCCAATGAGCACCGTTTTCCGTTAAGGCATTTTCAGGTGAATGATCATATTCAGGTGCAAATTAAGTCACATACCCTGGACACCGATCAGGATAATTTCGAGATGCTGAATATTGTAGGCGTCTTAAGAAAAATTTAAAGTAGATTACCTTGCTGAGATAAATAATGAGCTCAATGGAATAGCCTAAGCAAATAAAGGATCTGATCGATTTTGAAGATTCAATAATTCTAGCTATTCCATTGCCATGTTTCATCCAAACCCATAGCTAAAGCTGGGCAATTGTTTGGGATCAGTACTGTATCTATTCAAACAGATGTAGCGCTATTCAGGATTTAGGTCATTTCTTGCAAACAGCAGATGACAACAGGCCAGTCAATACGGTATGAAAGATAGATCAATACCGGGAGTGACTATGCTAAAACTGATTTTTTATGTGCCTGAATCGCATCTGGAAGCCACCAAAGCTGCTGTATTTAAAGCCGGTGGTGGGGGAATCGGCGATTATGAACACTGTGCCTGGCAGGTGCTGGGCACCGGGCAATTTAAACCCTTACGTGGCGCAGATCCGTATATTGGGGAAGTCGGCACGCTTGAAAAAGTAGAGGAATGGCGGGTGGAAATCATTGTACCGGAAGATAACGCAGCAAATGTAGCCCGTGCCTTAAAAGATAGCCATCCTTATGAAGAACCGGCATTCGAGTTTATTCAGATGATAGATGTGCAGTTTTAATTATTGAATATTGGAATATCTGACAGAGAGGGAGAGCCTTTTAATCAGCTCTCCCTTGTGCAGCAGTCCCGCTTCTCTCTTAAAGAAAAGTGGGACTTTTTTACATCTTGTTTAAACTTTCTGAATAAACAACTCCCGGTCAAACCGGTATTGCGGGAAGAACACGCCATCTTTCGCACGTTCACCGGCAGCAATTACCATCACCACATATTGCTGTTCATTCAGCTTTAAGATTTTACGCACCATTGGCTCATCAAAACCTTCCATCATACAGCTGTCAAAGCCATAAGCGCGTAAGGCCAGCACCAGATTTTCACAGGCCAAAGCGGTAGTTTTCGAGGCCCACAGTTTGGCATCGGCCGGATGAAATGCCGACACTGGCAATTGCTTGTCCAGGCTACGTGCCACTTTAAAGGCCACTTTTTTGAAATGACCGAAGGCATTGAAATAGCCAGTTTTATAATTATAGGGAATAAATTTATAGTATTTTTTTACCGGAGCCGGCGCTTCAGGAAACGGGAACTCGGAAATATTGAGTTTGGCCATTTCATCAATGCGGTCGGTGCGTGCTACACAAACAATCAGCTCGGCCGCAGTTTTGGCTGCCAGTTGACTCAGACAGGCTTTGACCAGCTGCTTTTTCTTGGCCGGATTCTGGACCACATAAAAGGTCCACGGCTGTAAATTGGAGGAGTTCGGTGCCAGTAAGGCTAAATCCAGGCAGGCATCTAAAATATCCGCTGGAATGGGCTTGTCGGTAAATTTACGTACCGAACGGCGGCTGGTGATGACTTTACGAAAGTTTTCGACATCAATATCTTGTGGTGCCGGTTCGTAATAGCGTTTTTTCTCGGTTGAAGATGATGCAGAGTTTAAAGATGAGGGATCTGACGAATTTGACATGGGAACCATCACAAAAGAGATAAAAAAAAGAGAAAACAGCTAAACCATAAAAACGTAGGTACAGTGACTGCACCTACGTTGATGAGCATAATACTTAATTAAACTGGGTAAAGTCAGGTTTACGTTTTTGCATAAAAGCCTGTACAGCTTCCATCATTTCTGGCGAGCCGACCCGTTTCATAAAGATTTCCGCTTCATGATCAATACAGTCAATAATTTCATCCAAATTGTGTTTCATTAGCGCTTTGGTCTGTTTGAGAGAGGCCAGTGGCAAGGCTGCCAAAATGTGCGCCTGTTGCTGGGCAGTGGCATATACCTCCACTTCAATGCTATTGACCAGACCGGCACTGAGCGCTTTGTCACTGTTAAACTTCTGTGCAGTCAGCAGCAATTCTGCGGCTTTATGGAAACCGGCTTGCTGTACCAGCAGTTTGCTGGACGCACCTTCTGGGGACAGGCCGAGGCTCACAAATGGAATCTGGAACAGGGCAGTGTTGTCGCTATAGACTAAATCTGCATGTAATAACAGCGTGACCCCGATGCCAATGGCTACACCACGCACCGCAGCAATTAGCGGTTTGGAAAAACGTGCAGCAGCTTTTAGCAATACAAAGGGTGGCGTATCGCCGGCTTTGCCTTGCAATGGTGTTTGAATAAACTTCATGAAGTCCTGCATGTCGTTACCGGCACTGAAATCAGCATCGGCTCCGCGTAAAATTACTACGCGGACGTCTTTATTCTGATCGGCTTCGTCCAGTGCCTGCGCAATCCAGAGATACAGTTCACCATACAGGGCATTTTTGGCTTCCGGGCGCTGAATGGCTAAGGTCAGTACGCCATTGTCTAAATTCGCATTCAAATGTGGATGGGGTTGTTGAATACAGCTCAGTGTCATCGTACTATCCTTGCTTTCAATTAATTTGAATTTATGGGCTTATTATGGCGAAAATTATTGTTGACGCCACAACTGGTGAGTTCATAAAAGTTGATGTGCTATGAATTATAAATTTGATTATCTTGTGTTTATTGGCCGCTTCCAGCCTTTTCATCTGGCACATATGCAGACCATTTTAATCGCGCTGGAGCAAAGTGAAAACGTGATTTTGGCACTGGGCTCTGCACAAGATGAACGCAATATCAAAAATCCGTTTACTGCCGCTGAACGCCAGCAGATGATTCTGTCCAACTTTAGCTCAGAGCAGCAGCAGCGGATCAAATTTGTGCATGTGGTCGATGTATATAACGATGAAAAATGGCAGAAACTGGTGAAAATGCTGGTGGCCACGGTGGCCGGACCAGAAGCCAAAGTCGGTTTAATTGGCCATTTTAAAGATGAGTCTTCCTATTATCTGCAATTTTTCCCGGAGTGGGAGATGGTCGAACTCGACAGTCTGGAAGGTGCCATGTCTGCTACACCGGTACGTGAAGCCTATTTTCGTGGAGAAATCTGGACTGATGCTTTCCCGCCGGGCACAATCAAATTTTTACAGAATTTTCAGCACACGCCGGTTTATCAACAATTACAAGACAAATATCATGCACAAGACCGTAGTAATCTCACCTAAGCTCGCCAGCTCCATCTTGTTAACAAGATAAAGCCAGTTGCGCCGCAAGGAGATAAGCGATGAACTTGAACCCGTCACATGTAGCAAGGTCAAAGACCAAATGCTTACTGGGTGCGGCTATTATGCTGCTGGGTATCAGCCCGGCCTATGCCGAGCGCTGGATCCTGACCTCAAAAAGTGAAGTCGGTTTTGAGATTAAATCAATGGGCGTGCAACTGGTTGCAGGGCAGTTTAAGCAGGTGCAGTCGGTCATGCATTTTGATCCAAAAGCACCGCAGCAGGCCTCGACCCAATTTGTGCTAAATGTGGACAGTCTGCAGCTGAGTAAACCCTCTTTAAGACATATGATTCTGGGCGAGGACTTATTCCATGCCCAAAAATATAAAACCGTCAGTTTTAAAAGCACGCGTTTTACTGCTTTAGGCCCTGATCAATATCGTATTGCCGGTAATTTAACCCTACGCGGCGTGACGCGTCCGGTTGTTTTTCATACCAGTTTAAAACCGAATACAGGAAACCCGAAATTGCTGGATGTGCAATCATCAACCCAAATTCAGCGCAGTGATTTTGGTATGAAAAAGGCGATGGGTGGTGTTGGAGAAAAGGTCAATATTCAGCTTAAAGGTCAGTGGCGTGTTCAATAATGAGATAACAATAGACGTGATGAGTGAATTAAAAGCCCGAGCTTACCTCAGGCTTTTTTCCGATCCAGCAATTGTTTAACTGTTGGCTTGTAAGGCTTTTAAATCTTCCAGTACCTGCTCGGCATGTCCTGCAGCCTTGACTTTACGGTATTCCTTGACCAGCTGGCCGTTATGGAAAATAAAGGTAGAGCGCTCAATTCCCATGACTTTTTTGCCATACATATTTTTTTCTTTAATCACATCAAAATGCTGGCACAGCACTTCTTCCTTATCACTGATCAGATCAATCGTCAGGTTCTGTTTGGCAGTAAAGTTCTGATGTGCTTTCACCGAATCACGCGACACGCCAAGAATGGTCGCACCCAATGCCTCAAACTGATCTTTCAGGCCAGAAAAATCTACCGCCTGCGTGGTACAGCCTGGAGTGGAATCCTTTGGATAAAAATACACAATTAACCATTCCGCCTGTAGTTCAGCCAGATTGATTTCCGCCGTGGTGGTCGGAAAAGTCTGATTCGGTAAGTTCAAGTCGCTCATGATATCGTCCTTTTACATTATGTTAGTTTTTAAATTGCCTCTATCATACCGAATTTCCTGCGTTTTCTCACAAATTACCGGTAGAGAAAAATGAACGCAGCAAACTGGGTAAAAAAAAGCCTGCAATGGATGCAGGCCTTTGGAGGAAATATATGATTATTTCTTTTGCTGCGCTTGCGCGGCTTTCATGGCTTCTTCAGTTAAGGTTTTTAATTTACCGGTTAACTGAGGACCAAAACATGCCTGTAAGTCTTTGTTTTGTTTTTGGACAAAAGCAAGGGTACTTGGGCTTTTCTTCTGGTTAATGGTACTTTGGATTTCCCATTTTTGTGCATTGGTCAGCTTGCCATCGGCTTCAACCGCACAGGTACAGTATTTGCTGACTTCAGCAGCGCTTAACTTTTTACCTTTTGCAGTTTCTTCTTTACAAACATTAATCAGCGCCGATTTTACATTGGTGCTTTTATATGCCTGTTGCAATTTGTCTGTGTTGGCCTGAGCAGATGTTGCAAATACGGCTACAGTAGACACAATCGCAGAAAGGATAATGTTTGATTTTAAATTCTTCATAGATTCTACCTTGTCATTACGGTATATAACGTGTTGGATCAGCCACACCTGCGTCTAGGAAACCCTGTTTACGTAAACGACAGCTATCGCATTTTCCACAAGCACGTCCTTGGTCATCTGCCTGGTAGCAAGACACCGTTTGACTATAGTCTACGCCATGATCAAGACCTAAGCGAATGATATTTGCTTTGGATAAATGTAACAAAGGTGTTTCAAATTTGAGTGATTTTCCTTCTACGCCCACTTTGGTCGCCAAACGCGCCATATTGGCAAAAGCCTCAATAAACTCAGGACGACAGTCCGGATAGCCGGAATAATCCACCGCGTTAATACCAATAACAATGGCTTCTGCATCAAATACTTCCGCTGCTGCCAGCGCATAAGACAGGAAGATGGTGTTACGTGCTGGCACATAAGTCACCGGAATACCATCCTGTTCCTGCTCGGGTACCTCAATATTATGATCGGTCAGGGCAGAGCCACCTAAGTTACCTAAATCTATATTAATAACACGATGTTCTACACCCGCACGCTGGGTTAAGGCTTTGGCAGCGTCCAGTTCGGTCGTGGAACGCTGGCCATAACGAAAACTGAGGGCGATACATTCATAACGCGCTTGCGCCCACGCTAAACAGGTTGTTGAGTCTAAACCACCAGATAACAATACAATGGCACGAGGGCGCATCAGAATCTCCAAAATAATAAAAAGCAATTTGAGCCGTGTATAAAGCTTTGCGTTTCGCAGCTTAATTTTGCAAACAGAGCAATTATATAGCAGCCTGATTAACGACCAGTTTCGTCATTCCACAGCAGTTTGTGTAACTGTAGCTGAAAACGAACAGGGAGATGGTCTTCTAAAATCCATTGGGCCAAATCACGGGCCAGTTGTGGCATGCGTGCGACACCATTTTCAACTTCAAAGGCAGGGGAAAACCAGACGGTACTGACTTTTTTATGCAGGTGATATAACTCTACTTGCTGCTTCGACCATTCATAATCTTCACGGTTACAAATCACAAACTTGATTTGATCGTACGCAGTCAAATAGTCCAGATTTGAAAGCAAATTCCGTGCAACTTCCCCCGAAGTTGGGGTTTTTAAATCTAAAACTTTGGAAACACGCGGGTCTACCTTAGACACATCTAAAGCACCGCTGGTTTCCAGAGACACTTCACAGCCTAAATCTGCTAATCGCTGCATTAAAGGCAGGGCATTCGGCTGTGCCAGCGGTTCACCGCCCGTCACGCAGACATACGGTGTGTTAAAGTCCAGCGTGGTCTGAATAATTGCTTCAAGCGACTGACGCTCGCCACCTTCAAAAGAATAGGTAGTATCGCAATAAGTACAGCGCAGCGGACAACCGGTTAAACGGATAAATACAGTTGGCAGCCCTGAGGTATTGGCTTCGCCTTGTAATGAATAGAAGATCTCCGTAATGCGTAAACCCGCAGACGGATCAGAAACAGGAATAGCGGAAGATCGAAGCGTACTCATAACAAATTAACCACCGGGTAGAAAAACAAAAATCTCTACGATCATTGCTAACCGTAGAGATGAGGAGCGATAGCTCCGCTTAAACTAAAGAAAAATTAGTCTTCGCGTAATAAATCGTTCAAGCTGGTTTTCGCACGTGTTTGCGCGTCAACTTTTTTCACGATAATGGCAGCATATAAGCTGTATGTGCCGCATTTAGATGGCAGGCTGCCAGAAACAACTACAGAACCGGCAGGAACACGGCCGTAGTGGATTTCGCCAGTTTCACGGTCATAAATCTTGGTAGATTGACCAATGTAAACGCCCATTGAAATCACAGAACCTTCTTCAACAATCACGCCTTCCACGATTTCAGAACGTGCGCCGATGAAGCAGTTATCTTCAATAATGGTCGGATTGGCTTGGAGTGGCTCAAGTACACCACCAATACCGACACCACCAGACAAGTGTACATTTTTACCAATTTGTGCACATGAACCGACAGTGGCCCAAGTGTCGACCATAGTGCCTTCATCTACATATGCACCAATGTTGACATACGATGGCATCAGCACCACATTTTTCGCCTGGAACGAACCTTTACGTGCAACTGCAGGGGGTACTACACGTACGCCAGCCGCTTTAAACTGTTCTTCAGTCCAGCCTTTGAATTTGGTATCGACTTTGTCATAGAAACGAAGATCACATGACTCAATTGGTTTGTTGTCGTTTAGTTTAAAAGATAACAAAACGGCTTTTTTCAACCATTGGTGTACAACCCATTCACCGTCAATTTTTTCCGCTACACGCAGTGTACCGTTATCTAAGCCAGCAATAGCTTCCTCTACTGCCTGACGGATTTCAGCCGGGCAGTCTGCCGCGGTGAAATTAGCACGATCTTCAAACGCTTGTTCAATAATCGTTGAAAGCTGAGACATGATCTTCCTTCCAAAAAAATTTTCAAGATTTTACACTAAATTGAACATGGGTTAGATGAAAATTGGCACTAAGATCGAAATTAATAATAAAGAAAAATGTTTTCGCTCAATAGAAGAAACATCTGCTTAAACTTTCGCCTCAAAAAAGAGTTATCTTTCAAAAAGAAACATAGATTTGTATCAAAAAATAACAAAAAATGAGCAAAATGTGCATAAAAACTGTGCGGGAACTTCTTTATATTGTGCTTATCAACAATAGTACTAAACATGAAAAATAAGTTTTTATTTTGAGGAGCACATTACATGAAATCTTTACATAAAATTTTAGCCATTTCCGTACTTGCTACAGCAGCAGGTTCAGCAATGGCGGCAGATCAGACAGTCGTGACAGATGAAGGTGTTTCAACTTTCTCTTTCTTTAAACCCGCTGCAGTTCGTGCTGAAGTTGGTACAACAGGTTATGGTGGTGCGATTTCTTGGAGTGCAAACCCATACGTAGGTGTAACTTTAGGTTATAACGGCGGCGATATTTCCTGGTCAGATGACTTATCTATCAATGGCTCCAAATATGATCTAGATATGGATAATAACCTGACATATTTAAATGCTGAAATTCGTCCATGGGCGAACTGGTTCTATATGGCAGCTGGTGTAGCTTATATTGATAATGACTATGAAGTTGATCGCCGTATCCGTGATGGTGAAACTTTTAGAGTCAATGATGTAGAATTCCGTGCAGAAGGCGATGCTCGTATTAACGGTAAAATGTCTTACAAAAATAATATTGCCCCTTATGTAGGGATTGGTTTCTCTCCAGCAATTACTAACCGTTGGGGTGTATTTGGTGAGATCGGTGCCTACTATAATGGTAACCCAACAGTTGAATTAACTCCTTCAGGTACTGCTGTAAGTACGGATGGCGTTATTGCAGATTTTGGTGATCAAGTTGAGCGTGAAGAGCGAAATATTCGTAATGACAATGAATACGAATGGCTACCAGTAGCGAAACTGGGTGTCAGCTTCCGTTTCTAAGTTTTAGTTGCATAAAAAAAACGGGCTTCGGCTCGTTTTTTTTGTGCTCTTAGAAATGATGGCCAAATCTTAGTCCATATACCCAGGCATGATTGCCCCGATTGACCGAGGCTAGACTGGAAATTTGAGGGCCGGCAAAATCACTGGGTTGAATATGTGGTTGTTTAAACTTTAAATAATAGGCCCCTGCAGCCATAAAACTGTTGGGTCGAAAATAAAAGAGCTGGCCTAAGCCGAGGCTATAGTGCCCATCTGCCGGATTTAGGGTCGAGGCCGGATTGCCAATCCCGGAGTCCCAGCCCAGTTCTAACTGACTGATCCAGCGTGCATTCCAGCGATGTAACCCGCCCAGTTTGGCCGACCATTGATCTTTCTGATAATGAATTAATTTAAAGTCTTTAATTTCAGGAACGAATGTTGCGTAAGCATCAATCACGGCGCCAAATTGAGTCGGTTGTATATAAAAATCTTTCCAGTTAACCCAGCGTATACCCGCATAGAGCAGGTTATTGGCACTGATGCCGGTGTGCAAATCCAGATTCAGCGATTCGGGTGTGCGAACCGCGGTACTCTGGTCCGCCACAATCTGCAATTGGCCTTGTGGGGACTGTTCCTGTACCGCTAGCTGATGATGAATGGCCGAACGATAAGTTAGCGCCGCACTCATGGCATATTCAGGAATCTGGTAGCGTACCCCGGCCAGCCAGCCCCAAGCATCATCTTTAGGAAAATGGGCCTGATAGCCATGAAAAATATAATAATTTTGTCCCCAAAGCTCTAGATTCCCCTGAAAAGACTGATGACTGAGTCCTGCATAAAAAGTCCAGTGCGTATCTGGATGATACCCGACAAGCGCGCTAATATTTTCTGTTTTAAAGCGAATGTCGGCAGCTTCGACGTCTAATGGTTGACCATAAAAATCCGGGTTGTAGTTATAGTTAACCTTGACCCCAAAGGGCTGATCATAAAGCAGGGCAAAGGAAAACTCTGGATTCAGCTGCAGTTTAAAACCACCGAGCACAAAATGCTGCTCGGGTGCCAGGTTGCCGGTGGAATAGTCATAAATTCCTAACTCGGCCAGTGCAGCCTGATTTTCGACTTGTCCTGCGACATCGGCCTCTAAATGCACCAGGGAGATTTCGGCATAATGATCGGGCTGGAAAAAAATATGCATGGATTGTCCGGACTGCTCCAGCGCTGCTGCAGAGACAGCTTGCACTGGTAAAAGCAGGCTCATCGACACCCAGAAAAAATAGACCTTCATTGGCCGTCCTTTAATTTTTGGCTAAATTATAAATTTATAAAGTATTGATATTAAAAAATTATCTAGCTATTAAAACTGAATTTGCTGAAAAAATAAACAGGTTTAAGTGATCTTTATCCCATTTTTTAGGGATGCTGTAATGTAGTGCAAAATGAGCGTTAGCATAAAATTTAATAAGTGCGGATTGGGTTCATCTGCTTAGTAGATCAACTGGAGTGATATAAAAAAGAGGATGCTGATGCCATCCTCTTCATTTCCATTTTTTGTGGGTGTTTAATCTTCTGGATACGCGACTTTTTTCAGGGCTTTAATATCAGCTTCAGGTGAGCACAGGGAAATAAACTCATAGCCATAACCACGTAGTAAATGTCCTTTACGCACCGCCAGCCAGGTGGTATTCAGGCCAAAAATATCGGTTTCAATCTGCTTTAAACGATAATCCCGTTCCTGGTCATAAGCCACATTGTTGACCACACCCACGCCCATGCCTAATTCGACATAGGTTTTAATGACGTCGGCGTCCAGCGCAGACATCACGATATCAACATCAATGCCGGCATCTTCAAAGGCTTTATCAATTTTAGAACGGCCAGTAAAACCGCCGTGATAGGTAATAATCGGATATTCCGCCAAATCCTGAATGCTGATCTCGGCTTTATGGGCCAGCGGATGGTTTTGCGGGGTAATAATACTGTGCTGCCAAGTATAGTAAGGCACACTGGCCAGATTGCTTTCTGTGGTTAAGGATTCTGTTGCAATACCAATATCGGCTTCGCCTTGTAGCAGCATCTCGGTAATTTCAACCGGACTGGCTTGTTGCAGAATCAGATGGACTTTGGGAAATTCTTTTTTAAACAAATTCACAATGGGCGGTAGCACATAACGCGCTTGGGTATGTGTAGTCGCAATGGTTAGGGTGCCTTCATCCACTTTATTAAAATCATCGGCCAGACGTTTAATATTATCGGCATCCACCAACATGCGCTCAACAATACCGAGTAGGGCCTGACCAGGTTCAGTCAAACCGAGCAGGCGTTTGCCTTTACGGATAAACAGCTGCACACCCAGTTCATCTTCCAGGTCTTTAATATGCTTGCTCACCCCCGACTGGGAAGTATACAGCGCCGCAGAGGCTTCGGTTAAATTGAAGTTCTGGCGTACAGTTTCTCGAATAATTCTGAGCTGTTGGAAGTTCATGTCCTTTTTTCCCTCAAAAAAGGATGGGGCCTGAAATGCCCCATCGGTGCGCGGTTAAGCGACTTGATTTTCAAATAAATGTAATTGACTTGCTGTCAGCCAGACGGTCTGGTTTGGACGGAACTGATGCAAGCGTGCTTCTTCTGGGGTGAGGGAAATTTCAATTAAGTTCCCTTGACGGTCGTTCAGTTCTGCCAGTACTTTTCCGGCAATCCAGACTTCACGTAAGAAGGTGGCTTGAATGGCATTGTCCTGTGGCTGGGCATGAATGGTCAGCTCATCCGGGCGGGCAAAGGCAATGATCTCGCCCTGAGGCCCCTGTTGTGCGCTGGCCAGCTGAATACGGTCTTCACCCAGCTGAATCAGGCCATTGCTGTTCTGGCCTTCAAAGCGGTTGGCCTGACCCAGAAAGTCAAACACAAACGGCGTTGCCGGTTTTTCATAAACTTCACGAGGTGAGCCAATCTGCTCGATGTTACCTTTGTTCATCACCACGATCTGGTCCGCCACTTCTAAAGCTTCTTCCTGATCATGTGTCACAAAAATTGAAGTGATATGCAATTCATCATGCAGGGTACGTAACCAGCGGCGTAGTTCTTTACGCACTTTGGCATCCAGCGCACCAAACGGTTCATCCAGCAGCAGGACACGTGGTTCAACGGCTAAGGCACGCGCCAGGGCAATACGCTGACGCTGACCGCCAGACAATTGTGCTGGATAACGGTCGGCCAGAAAGCCGAGTTGCACCAGATCAAGCAGGCGGGTCACGCGTTTTTTAATTTCAGCTTCCGATGGACGAGTGGCACGCGGACGTACACGTAAACCAAAGGCAATGTTGTCAAAAACGGTCATGTGACGGAACAGCGCATAATGCTGGAAGACGAAACCGACCTGACGCTCACGCACGTGGACATCGGTGGCATCCTGACCTTCCAGAATCACCTGACCGCCATCGGCAGATTCCAAACCGGCAATAATCCGCAGCAGGGTGGTTTTACCACAGCCCGATGGACCTAGGAGAGCCACCAGCTGGCCATCTGGAAAATCGAGGGAGATATTGTTCAGTGCATGGAATGCACCAAAGTGTTTTTCAATATTTTTAACTTGAATACTCATGAGGTCATTCCTTAAGAAACTGTTGAATCTTCATTACGTTTGTCCTGCTTTTCCTGACGGATTTCGACCCAGGTTTTCAGGATCAAGGTCACAATCGCCAGCAGGGCCAGCAGGGATGACACCGCAAACGCAGCACTGAAGGTATATTCGTTATAGAGAATCTCAACGTGTAAGGGCAAAGTATTGGTTTCACCGCGAATGTGTCCAGACACGACTGATACCGCACCAAACTCACCCATCGCCCGGGCATTACACAGAATGACACCGTAAATCAGGCCCCATTTAATATTCGGCAAGGTAACTTTCCAGAAGGTTTGCCAGCCAGAGGCACCCAGTACAATGGCCGCTTCTTCTTCTTCGGTGCCTTGTGCTTCCATAAGTGGAATCAGTTCACGTGCCACAAACGGTACGGTAATAAAGATGGTGGCAATGACAATCGCTGGCACGGCATACAAAATCTTGATGTCGTTGTCCATTAACCAGTTGCCCATCCAGCCCTGGGTACCAAAAATCAGTACCAGCATCATCCCGGCAATGACGGGAGAGACCGAGAACGGCAAATCAATGATGGTGGTCAGAATTGATTTACCCGGGAAGTTAAACTTGGCCACCGACCAGGCTGCGGCTACACCAAACACCACGTTGAGTGGAACGGCAATGGCCGCGGTGAGTAAAGTCAGTTTGACCGCAGATAAGGTATCTGGATGTACCAGCGCCTGGGTATACACGCCCACGCCTTGTTTAAAGGCTTCAACGAACACCAGAATTAACGGCAGAATCAGGCAGCTCAGGAAGAAAATCAGGGCAATGGCCAGTAAGGTGTAGCGAACCCAGGTCGGTTCACGGGTGGCATCACGCGATTGCAGCTTGTCGGCCAAAGCATTGCTGTTGGTATTTAAACTCATCGGGCTGTTCTCCCTGTACGACGGCTGGCCCATGCTTGTAACAAGTTAATTAGGAACAGCATCACAAATGAAATCAGCAGCATTACCACCGCAATAGTGGTTGCACCGGCATAATCATATTCTTCTAAACGGGAGATAATCATCAGCGGGGCAATTTCAGTTTCAAAAGGCTGGTTCCCGGCAATGAAGATTACCGAACCATATTCACCCACGCCACGGGCAAAGGCCAGGGCAAAACCAGTAATTAATGCCGGCAGTAAAATCGGGAAAATCACTTTGGTAACAATCTGCAGACGGTTTGCGCCCAGAGCAGATGCCGCTTCTTCCAGCTCGGTTTCCAAATCGCTGAGTACCGGCTGTACGGTACGCACCACAAATGGAATACCAATGAAGATCAGGGCCAGGGTAATCCCGATAGGGGTATAGGCCACCTGAATGCCTAAAGGCTCCAGATACTGACCAATCCAGCCGGTAGGTGCATATAAAGAGGTCAGGGCAATACCGGCCACGGCGGTCGGTAAGGCAAAAGGTAAATCGACCAGCGCATCAATCAGGCGTTTGCCCGGAAAGCGGTAACGCACCAGACACCAGGCCAGCAATAAACCAAAAACGACGTTCACCAGCGCTGCGATCAGCGCAGCACTAAAACTTAACTGCAAAGATTTTAAGATACGTTCAGAACTTAAAATTTCCCATAAACCTTCCCAGCCAATGTCCAGCGATTTTAAAAATACGGCAGACAAAGGAATCAGAACGATTAATGATAAATACGCTAGGGTAAAGCCTAGAGAAAGACCAAATCCTGGCAGCACTCGGGACCGCTGCGACATGATTACTCCTCAAAGAGAGAATGCGGGCTGAAATCAGCCAGCGAAAAATAAATAAATTTCGGCACAAGCATAATTTGCGAGGGTTAAATTGCAAATTTAAATAAATACTTGCTGTCATCAGTAATACTGATATGCTGCATAGCCTTTTCTGAAATCAGGTAGTTCCAGAGTTCAGGAAAAGGACCAAAACCAGAGGCGACATTAATATGCCCGACATGGCCCAAGCTTACCGGTTCTAATTGCCAGGACTGCGCCAGTTCCAGTGCATGTTCGGCATTTAACCAGGGATCATTTTCACTGATTAGCATGCTGGCCGGAACCTGAACTTGCAGCTGATGAAAATAGTCCTGATAGTCATGCTGGCTGTCACGGGCAAAACCGGCTTCACCAAAACGGCCCGGGTTGGCCGGCGCCACCAGTACCAGATTCTTGACCTTGCGTTGCAGCGCCGGGTATTGCGCCAGAGCGGCTACGGTAGTCAGGCAGCCAAAGCTATGCGCCACAATTTGCAGCGGTGCATCAATAGCCGCCACGGTGCTTCGGAACTGTTCTACCCAAGTTTTGAGTACCGGGGCATTCCAGTCCTGCTGCTCGACGCGGGAGCAGGACATGAGCTGTCGTTGTAACCAGGATTGCCAGTGGCCATATTCACTGCCACCCACGCCCGGAACAATTACGGTATGAATCATGTCGATGCTCCTTTGCTTACCCTACAGTTGCTGATGCTACAGCTGAATTATTTCGCGCTATTGGCTTTTACAATTTGGTCGAAAATGCCGCCATTTTCAAAATGTGCAGACTGGACTTTGGCCCAGCCCCCAAATTCCTGATCTACCGTGACCAGCTTTAAGGGCCTGAACACCTGGCTGTATTTCTTTAATGCTGCTTCGCTACGAGGACGATAATAATGTTTGCCGGCTAAATCCTGTCCGAGTGGGGAATACAGGAAGTTTAAATAGCCTTGGGCCAAATATTTGTTGCCATGTTTTTCCGCATTTTTATCAACAATGGCCACCGGTGGTTCTGCCAGTACCGACAGGCTTGGGGTAATAATTTCAAATTTACCCGGCTGCTCACGAATGGCGAGATGCGCTTCATTTTCCCAGGCCAGCAGCACATCACCAATGCCACGCTCGGCAAAGGTGGTGGTTGAACCGCGGGCGCCTGAATCCAGAACTTTGGTGTTTTTATAAATTTTACGTACAAATTCCTGTGCAGTTTGATCATTGCCACCCGGCTGATGTTTAGCCCAAGCCCAGGCGGCCAGATAGTTCCAGCGTGCACCGCCTGAGGTTTTCGGGTTCGGGGTAATAATGCCCACACCCGGCTTGACCAGATCGCCCCAGTCCTGAATGCCTTTCGGGTTGCCTTTACGCACTAAAAATACAATGGTCGAGGTATAAGGTGTCGAGTTATGTGGTAATTTCTTTTGCCAGTCTGCCGGAAACAGTTTGGCTTTTTCCGCAATTACATCAATATCGGCGGCCAAAGCCAGTGTCACCACATCGGCACTCAGGCCATCAATTACGGCACGGGCCTGCTTGCCTGAACCGCCATGCGACTGTTTAAAATTAATTTTTTGTCCGGTCCGGCTTTCCCAGTATTTGCCGAACTGTTTATTCACATCATCATATAATTCACGGGTCGGGTCATACGACACGTTCAGAAAATCTTTTGCAGCAACACCAAAGGAGGATGCCGAAATTAATGCGGCCAGTACCCCAATTTTTAATTTTGTAAAACTCATGACTAACCTCAAATTTTTCGCTGTTTTGTAACATGAGGCAAGAATAGCGCTGGTCTTATTCCTAAAAAAATAATAAAAAATGAATTTTATATGAATAAAAAAGAAATATAAATAGATCTTCCATTCTTACACTAAAGCCAGCTCAAATGGATACTTGTTGTATGCAATGTTTTAAGAATGCTGAGGAAATATCGGCCGTTTCAGTGCTGGACCGTGCCTTTCATTATGGCGATGGCTGCTTTAGTACCGCGCGCATCCGCAATGGCCAGATTGAACTGGAGGCCTTACATCTGCTCCGGTTACAACGCGGCTGTGAGCGTTTGTATTTAAATGCCAATCTGGCGTTTATCCAGCAGTCGATTCAACAGCTGCAGCAGCATTATCCGCAGGTTAATGGCACCTTAAAAATCATCATCAGTCGGGGAGATGGACAGCGCGGTTATAGCCTGCCCGCACAAGATGCTGATGTCTGGGTCTTTTTTTATCCTAAAGCAGTGGATGATTTCCACTATGAAAAAATCGCCAGTGGTGTGTTGAAACAAGCGATGGGACTGAGTATGCCGCAGCTGGTCGGTATTAAAAGCCTGAACCGTTTAGAACAGGTGATACTGAAAAAAGAAGCCGATGCGCAGGGCTGGCCAGAAGCCTTGGTGACTGATGTGCAAGGCTCGGTTGTTGAAGGGGTGAGCAGTAATTGTTTCATTCTTATAAACAATGAATGGATTACGCCGGAACTTCGCTATAATGGCGTCCACGGCGTGATGCGGGCTGAAATTCTGGCCCGTATGCAGCAGCACGGCATTTCCTGTCGCCAGCGTTATGTCGATATGGAAGAAATTGCGCAGTTCCAGAGTCTGTTTTTCTGTAATGCGCTCAGTCCGATGAAAATCGTGACCCAGCTCGATGCACGCCTTTTAGATGTTCAAGCCTGTATTGAACTGTTTAATCGTCTTCAATTGAATCAGATGCATTAATATGTCTTCATCCCGCTCTAAAACGAAAAAGAAAAACAAGCCTCGCTCCCCATTACCGATGAAAGGTATTTTAACCCTGTTATTGGGCGTACTCCTCATTGTCGTGGTGATGCTCTGGTCCAGCCTGTTTAAAGACTATCCGGTAAAAGGCCAGAAAGAATTACTGGCCATTGGCGATGGCGATACCTATTCCGGTTTTATTGATCGTCTGGAAAAAAATGATCAGGTCAGTTTCCCGATTATTTTGAAGCTGTATCAGAAAATCATGATTCATGATTCGATGAAAGCCGGGGTTTATGAAATCCAGCAGGGCATGAGCATCCGTGAAGTCATGGAAATGATCTCCAATGCGGAAAATGCGCAGATGAACCGGATTCTGGTCATTGAAGGCACCACTTTTAAACAGCTGGTACAGCGTCTGCAAAAGGATGAACTGGTGACTAAAGAAGTCAGCCATCTTCCGACCGATCAATTATTAAAAGCGCTGAATATTCCGTTTGAGCATCCAGAAGGCCTGTTTGCGCCAGATACCTATTTCTTTGCCAAGGGCGAATCGGACCGTAAAATTCTGACCGATTTATATCAGCGTCAGATGAAAGCACTGGATGAAGCCTGGGCCAACCGTGCACCAGATTTACCGTACAAGAATAAATATGAAGCGCTGGTGATGGCGTCGATTATTGAAAAAGAAACCCATGTCGATAGCGAACTGCGTCAGGTCTCTGGCGTATTTGTGCGCCGTTTAAAGATAGGCATGCGTTTACAAACTGACCCAACCGTCATTTACGGGATGGGCGACAAATATCAGGGCAATATTACCCGTAAGGATTTACGCACCCCAACCCCGTACAATACCTATACCATCTATGGTTTGCCGCCAACACCAATTGCACTGCCAAGCAAACGCGCGATTGAAGCAGCAATGCATCCGGATGATTCCGACAATCTTTATTTTGTCGCCACCGGTGATGGCGGGCATAAATTCAGTACCAATCTGCAAGATCATAACCGCGCAGTTCAGGAATATCTGGCGGTCATTCGTGCGAAGAACAAGGAGTGAGCATGTTTATTAGCTTTGAAGGCACCGAAGGGGTAGGTAAAACCACGCTCATCCGTCGTATTTATGAACATTTGCAGGCTCAAGGCAGTGAAGTAGTGCTAACCCGTGAACCGGGTGGCACCCCGATGGCCGAGCAGATTCGCAGTCTGCTGCTTTCAGTCAATCATGACGAGCAGATGTGTAATGATACTGAATTACTGCTGATGTACGCAGCGCGCGCCCAGCATCTGGCGCAGGTGATTCTGCCTGCACTGGCAGCTGGCAAAACGGTACTCTGTGACCGCTTTACTGATGCCAGCTTTGCCTATCAGTGTGCTGGGCGTGGCCTAAACCGGGAAAAGTTGCAATTGCTGAACCAGAATTTTGTTTCGCACATGCCGGCTCTGACTTTCTGGCTGGATGCACCGATTGAACTGGGCATGTCCCGTGCGCGTGAACGTGGTGCGCTGGACCGTTTTGAACAGGAAAAAGTCACCTTTTTTGAAAAGGTGCGTGCTGGTTATCAGGAGTTGTGGCAGGCAGAACCAGAACGGATTAAACGTTTAGATGCCACCCAAAGTCCGGGTCTGGTCTTTGCCGAGGCGCTCAAATATTTACAGACAGTCGCTGCTTAAATTTGGGTCAAGACTAAAAATCTTCTATAGTAGCGTGATGATAGAGGATTTTTTGATCACAATGAAAAGTAACCGTGCTGAAATTATTGAATTTTTACAACAAGAATTTCCCCAGAGCCTGGAAAAATGCGAGATTGATGCGGTCACGCCCATGGGTGCCTGCTTGACCTATCGGGTTGGGGAAAGTGAATTACGTCCGGGCGGCACGATCTCTGGTCCGACCATGATGACAGCCGCGGATCTGGCTTTATATGTGGCGATTCTGGGCCAGATTGGGATTGTCGGGTTGGCGGTTACCACCAACCTGAATATCAATTTTTTACGCAAACCGGCCGGTGGACAAAACCTGCGGGCGGAATGCCGGCTCATGAAACTGGGTAAAAGTCTGGCCGTGGGTGAAGTCTGGATTTATTCAGTCGGGCAGGAGGAACCGGTGGCGCATGTGACCGGAACCTATTCAATTCCACCCCAAGTGGCTTGATTCTCAGGTCACTTGTTCTTTTGATCTGGCTCGCTTGATTTTATCCTTTTCTTACTCGTCTTAATTTTGCTTGCTTCAGTTTCTTCGCCAATCTGATGCTTCCAGCTTTTTATTTTTTGAAGCCTATTTAATTCGCCGAAAAGCACCCTCCGAATTATTTAAAACTTATCCTTATATTTCAGCAAAATCGCTTTATTGATTTACATGATGTTACTTATTAATTACTCAAAGTTACATATCTTAAATCTTACTCCAATCAAGTGGTTAATTTTTAACCTTAAATATTTCATTCTTTGTCTAAGGTGTTGTTCCCTCAAAAATTGCTCTAGGCTCTAGGCCTGTTGAAAAATGATCAAATGAGGGGGGAAATGCTTAAATTTAAAAATAAAATGATCCAGGGCGCAATTTTCGATATGGATGGCACAATGTTTGATACTGAGCGTTTACGGTTTCAAACCTTGAAACAGGCATCTCGGGAATTGATTGGAGTCGAGTTCAGCGATGACTATTTAATGGGTTGTCTGGGCTTGAGTGCGCGGAGTGCCAAACAGCTGGCACAGGCTGAATATGGTGAAGATATTCCCTATACCGAAATTCGCCAGCGTGCCGATGAGCTGGAACTGGAAAGTGTGCGTCAGTTTGGCGTGCCGATTAAAACCGGTTTGCTACAGGTGCTGGAGCGCTTGCGTAAATCCGGGCTGCGCATGGCAGTGGCGACGTCCAGTCGCCGTGCCATTGCCGAAGAATATTTAATTAATGCCAATGTCTATAAATTTTTTGATGTACTGGTGTGCGGAGATGAAGTCCAACGTGGCAAACCGCATCCGGAAATTTTCCTGACCGCTGCGCAAAAGCTGAATCTCTCCGCCAGTGACTGTTTCATGTTTGAAGATTCAGACAATGGTGTGACCTCGGCCTATGCAGCGCAGGGCATTACCGTGCTGCTGCGGGACATTAAAGCACCAAATGAACAGATGCTGTCTAAGGCGCATTACTACTATGAAAGCATGGAAGATTATCTGGAAGATTTAAACCTGTATATTCCGGCCTTGGGCATGCCCAGCCTGCAGGAAGCCTTTCCACAAACCTTGAACCAGCTAACTGTCGGAATCCATGGTTTTGGTGCGATTGGTGGCGGTTATCTGGCGCAGGTATTATCGCATTGGGATGGTTATACCCGTCCGAAACGGATTTACGCTTCTACCCGTAACCAGCTGTATCGCTCTGCGGTGAATGCTTTTGGCACCTATTGCATTCGTTATGGGCAAATGTCCTATGATGAACGTATTGAAAACATGAGCATTATTGATGCAGATAACCTGCAGCACATGCAGGAGATGTATATCGAATCCAGCTTGATTGCCTTATGTCTGCCAGAAAAAGCGCTGAGCAGCGAAGCTGAGGTGATTGCGCAAGGCCTGTATGCACGTTATCTGGCCCATCAGGACCAGCCGGCTGCGCCTTTAACCGTGCTGATTATTTTAAATAAAGTCGGTGCCAAGCAGTTATTGCTGGAGCATATCCGTAAAGCCCTGGTGGCCTTAAGTGATGTGCAGACCGCACAAGCCATTTTAGCGCAGCATTATTTCTGCGATACCGTGGTCAACCGTATGGTATCCAAACTGACTGACCAGAACCTGTACCGCCAGCTACGGATTAAATACAACATCTTCAAGCAGTCGCAAACGGAAGATGAAGCCGAGCCGGTTGAAATTGAGGATAACACCCGTTTGCAGCCGGAGCAGGAACGTCAGGCCAGCCTGTATGTGGAAGATTTGCGCCGTAATTTCCAGCCGAGTCATATTCTGCAAACGATGGATCTCATTCTGTTTAATGCAGAAATTGACATGCCAATTTATGTAGAAAATGCCAGCCCGTTACTACAAAAAATGCGGCAGATGATTCTGGTCGAAGACATCAGTGAAATCCAGCTGATTAAAAACCGGCTCTGGAACGGGGTGCATGCCATGCTTGCCTGGTATGCCAGCCTGCGTGGTCATCAAACCATTGGTGTGGCTCTGGCCGACCCGCAGATTGAACAGTTCATGCAGCAGTTGTTGCAGCAGGTTCAGCAGGGACTGGCGGTGGTGTTACCACACCGGCAACACGACCTGCATGTACTGGCACAAAGTTTTGCAAACTCCTGTGTCCATGCCTATAAAGACCCGTGTGCGCGGGTGGCGCGTGATCCGCTACGCAAGCTCAGTGCATCCGAGCGGGTGTTAGGTTCAATTGCCAGCAATGCCCAGGCCGGGTTGCCGTATCAGTTTTTGGCACAAGGTGCTTTATTGGGCTATGTCTATGCGGTGCAAACCCATCAGCTGACCGAGGCGCAGGCTTTGGCACATTTACAGACACAATTGCAGCAGCCACATTTCTCGGCACAAGTGGCACTGACTTTACGTAATTATGTGCAGACCTATCTGCCGCAATTGCTGTCCGGAGTGCTAGAACCTGAGCAGTTGCCATTATTAAAGCCAACCTCGAGTGCAGCGCAATATGCTTCAACTTGAGGAACCATTCGGCTGAAACCATTTTTGGCTGATCCCAAGAAAAAACCGAATCACATCCTGCGATTCGGTTTTTTATCTTTCAGAACTGAAGATGGCACAAGTGTTTTAAGCCGGCACATCCTCATTCACCAATGGCGTTTCTACCTGGAAGTTTGGCGGCGTGAGGACAGTTTTACGCAGCTCATCTGCCAGTTCTGGATAATCTAGGGTGTAATGCAGGCCACGCGATTCTTTACGCTGCATGGCACAACGCACAATCATTTCTGAAACCAGCACCAGATTACGCAGTTCAATCAGGTTTTTACTGACTTTGTAGTCTTGATAATACTCGGTAATTTCGCGTTTCAGCATTTCAATACGGTGCAGGGCACGTTGCAAACGCTTGGTGGTGCGGACAATTCCGACATAGTTCCACATGGTGGCGCGCAGTTCATCCCAGTTTTGTAGAATTACCACATCTTCATCGGGATGGGTCACTTGAGAATCATCCCAGGCCGGCACATTTGGTGATTGATAATCGGGCTTGAATTCAGCCTGAATATGTTCAGCAGCACTCATGCCATATACAAAACATTCTAAAAGTGAGTTACTGGCCATACGGTTAGCACCATGCAGGCCGGTATAAGACGTTTCACCAATGGCATACAGGCCGGCAATATCGGTCTGGCTGTGTTCATCAACCACTACACCGCCACAGGTATAATGCGCTGCCGGGACCACCGGAATCATATCTTTGGTGATGTCGATGCCCAATTCCAGTAAACGCGCATACAGGGTCGGGAAGTGTTCTTTAACAAACTCGGCCGGTTTATGGGTGATGTCTAGCCAGACATGACGAATCCCCAGACGCTTGATTTCAAAGTCAATCGCACGTGCCACAATATCACGTGGTGCCAGTTCGGCACGCTCATCGAAACGTAGCATAAAGCGTTCACCATCTGGCAGGCGTAAATAGGCGCCTTCACCGCGCATGGCTTCGGTAATCAAGAAGGAACGGGCTTGCGGATGGTATAAACAGGTCGGATGGAACTGGTTAAATTCCATATTGGCGACGCGACAACCGGCGCGGTAGGCCATGGCAATCCCGTCACCGGTGGCAATATCCGGGTTAGAGGTGTACAGATAGGCTTTCATGGCACCGCCGCAGGCCAGTGCGGTAAAGGGTGCCAGGAAGGTATCAATCTGGTCGGTGTTTTCATCCAGGGCATACAGGCCCAATGCACGATTGTTACCGGTTTGACCGAGTTTCTGTGTGGTAATCAGGTCAATGGCAACAAAGTTTTCAAAAATCTGGATATTCTGTTTTTCTCTGGCCCGCTGGACCAGTGTCGTTGAAATGGCACGTCCCGTGGCATCTGCTGCGTGAATGATCCGGCGCTGGGAGTGGCCGCCTTCACGGGTTAAATGCAGTTGTTCCTGTTCATCGAGGGTAAATTGAACGCCATGTTCAAGCAGGAAATCGACCGAAGGTTTACCGCCCTCTACAGTTTGTTGCACGGCATTCAGTTCACATAAATGCGCGCCTGCAATCATTGTGTCATCTATATGCTGTTGAATAGAGTCGGTTTCATCCAGTACGGCTGCGACCCCACCTTGGGCATAAAAGGTGCTGGCATCAGTCAGGGCCGACTTGGCCAGCACGGCAATTTTAAAATGAGCTGGTAATGACAGTGCCAGACTTAAACCTGCGCCGCCACTACCCACAATGATCACATCAAAATGATGAGTTGCATGTAAATTAGACATGTCCATTAGCTAATTTGAAAAAAGTCTGGTAATGACAACGCTTTTTAAAACAAAAGGCAAGGGTCAAGATGCTTATTAATGATGAGAAAAAGCAATAAAACTCCATTTTATAAAAAATGGCATAAGCACTTGTATCCTGTTGAGGAATTGAACATATTATTACGAAATCTTAAAAAGCGTTATGTTAAAAACAGAACATCACATTTTTATAAACAAATTGAGTGAATGCTATATATGAATAATCGCTACTTACAGAAGGGTCTCTATGCAGCTGTGTTCACTATGGCATCTGTTCAAGCACAGGCCTCTACTTCAGTAGATTTTTCCAACCTGGTTGAACAGGTCAGCCCCGGTGTTGTCAGTGTCAATGTAGTCAAACGTTTAAGCCAGGAAGAGCTGTTACAACAACAGGTTCCGGAACTGTTACGCCGTTTCTTTGGCGATGGGGTAGTGATTCCGCAGCGTCAGGCACCACAGGAAAAAACCGGTTATGGCAGTGCCTTCTTTATTAGCAAAGATGGCTACCTGCTCACTAACCACCATGTGATTGAAAATGCCTCCAAAGTCACCATTGTCCTGAATGATCGCCGTGAAATTGATGCCACCGTGGTCGGCAGTGATGAACGGACCGATGTGGCCTTGCTGAAAGTATCTGGCAGCAACTTCCCTGAACTGCGTACCGGTAATGTTGATCGCCTGAAAGTCGGTGAGCCGGTGCTGGCGATTGGTTCACCATTTGGTTTTGACTATTCCGCCTCTGCCGGTATTGTCAGCGCCAAAATGCGTAACATGATGGGGGAAACCTCGGTGCCGTTCATTCAGACTGACGTTGCCTTAAACCCGGGGAACTCGGGTGGACCGCTATTTAACCAGCGCGGTGAAGTGGTTGGAGTCAACTCGCGCATCTTTAGTGGAACGGGCGGTTATATGGGTCTGTCTTTCTCGATTCCGATTGATGTCGCCATGGAAGTGGCAGACCAGTTAAAACAGCATGGTAAAGTCACTCGTTCCTATTTAGGTGTGAGCCTGCAGGATATTGACCGGACGCTGGCAGAATCGTATCGGCTGGATAAACCGGAAGGGTCCTTAATTACCCAGGTGGCACCGGATTCTCCAGCCGCCAAAGCCGGCTTGCGTGCCGGTGATGTGATCTTAAAATACAATGGCACGCCAATTTCACGTACCAGCGAATTACTCAATTATCTGAACCGTACTGCCCCTAAACAGACCATCCAGCTGGAAATTTTACGCGATGACCGTCGCCGGAATATCTCAGCCACTTTAAGTACCGCACCAGATGACACCCCGGCCAAGAGCAATGTCACGCCAAGCCAGAATAAAGGTCCGGTACTTGGGGTCGCAATCCGGAATCTATCAGCAGCAGAAATGCGTCAATTGGAAATTAAAGGCGGCGTGCTGATTCAGGAAGTCCGTCCGGGCAGTATTGCAGCGCAGTCGCGCATTTTACCGGGTGATGTTATCGTGCAGCTGAACAATAGCCCAGTCACCGACAGCAACAGCTTTGTTCAGGCGGTTTCGCAGCTGAAAAAGGGCAGCGTGGCGCGCGTGACCTTAATCCGTCAGGGACAGCGTGCCATTGTCGGCATGCGAATTTCCTGATCTGAGTCAATCGAAAACCACAGCTTGCTGTGGTTTTTTATTTTTCAATTTATCTGGGGCCAATTTTCAGTAGACTAGGGGCTAAATACCCGATGCAACAGTACAGTAACAGAGCATGAGCAGTACATTTTTTGATTTAAAACTTCAGGTTCAACCCGAGCATATCGACAGTCTGGGCCATGTCAATAACGTGGTCTATGTGCAGTGGATGCAGGATGTGGCCAGCGCCCATATTGAAACCTTAGGCCTGGGCATGGCGCAGTTTCTGGAAATGAAACATGCCATGGTGGCGGTGGAGCATCATGTGCAGTATCGCAAGCCTGCATTTGCCGGTGAAGAGCTGATTTTAAGAACCTGGCTCAGTGAAATTAATGCGCTGTACCTGTTTCGCCAGTATGTGTTTTATCGTCCGCAGGACCAGAGCGTGCTGTTTGTCGCGCAGACCAAATGGGCCTGTGTGGAAATAGACAGCGGCCGTCCAAAACGCATGTCGCCAAGTTTTTCCCAGGCGTATCAGCCTATTCCAGCCGATCTGAATCCGATGGATTTTAACCAGTATCCGCCACAGCCGGCATAAGCATCGTCACTGGCCGGTTTGTATCGGATGATCTAAAACCGGCCGGGCCGAAAAGCTTTGCATTATTTTGGATACTTTAAAAAATCCATCTGCTATAATCCTTCGCAATTTCTATTCGGCTTTTGCTGTGCACTGAATCTGGTTTGCATAGCGCGTTATTTTTTAAGGTAGCCCATGGCGCAAGCTAAAAAATCTGTTGATATTAAAAACATTCGTAACTTCTCGATCATTGCACATATCGATCATGGCAAGTCGACCCTTGCGGATCGTTTCATTCAGACCTGTGGCGGTTTGCAGGATCGCGAAATGCAGGCGCAAGTACTGGACTCAATGGAACTTGAGCGTGAACGTGGGATTACCATTAAAGCGACTTCGGTGACCTTGTACTATACCCATCCGAATGGTCAGGAATACCAGTTAAACTTCATTGACACTCCGGGACACGTTGACTTTTCTTATGAAGTTTCACGTTCACTGGCAGCGTGTGAAGGCGCACTACTGGTGGTTGATGCTGCCCAGGGCGTAGAAGCACAATCGGTCGCCAACTGCTATACCGCGATTGAGCAGGGTCTGGAAGTGCTGCCAATTCTGAACAAGATTGACCTGCCGCAAGCAGAGCCTGAACGCGTGATTCAGGAAATTGAAGATATTATTGGTATTGAAGCAACCGATGCGCCGACCTGTTCAGCCAAAACTGGTCTGGGCATTGCAGGTGTTTTAGAGCGTCTGGTCGATGTCATTCCAGCACCAACCGGTGATCGTGATGCGCCATTACAAGCTTTAATTGTCGACTCATGGTTTGATAACTACCTGGGTGTTGTGTCTCTGGTGCGTGTGAAGCAGGGCCGTGTGCGTAAAGGCGACAAGATGTTGATGAAGTCAACCGGTCAAACGCACATCATTACCTCTGTGGGTATTTTCAATCCGAAACATACTGAAACCGATATTCTGGAAGCGGGCGAAGTCGGCTTCGTGATTGCCGGCATTAAAGACATTTTTGGTGCACCAGTCGGCGATACCATCACTTTGGCAACCACGCCAGAAGTGGAAGTGTTACCGGGCTTCAAGAAAGTAAAACCGCAGGTCTATGCCGGTTTGTTCCCGATTGATGCCAGCGATTTTGAACCGTTCCGTGAAGCACTGCAAAAGCTGCAAATCAATGACTCGGCGCTGTTCTTTGAACCAGAAAGTTCGGATGCGCTCGGTTTTGGTTTCCGCTGTGGCTTCCTTGGTATGCTGCACATGGAAATCGTTCAGGAACGTTTAGAACGTGAATACGATCTGGACCTGATTTCTTCTGCGCCTACGGTTATTTATGAAGCCGTAATGAAAAATGGCCAGACCGTGTACATCGACAGTCCATCGAAAATGCCAGACGGTTCCACTGTTGAAGACTTACGTGAACCGATTGCCGAATGTCACATTCTGGTGCCGCAAGAATACTTGGGTAACGTCATGACCTTGTGTATCGAGCGTCGTGGTGTGCAAAAAGACATGAAATTCATGAGTAATCAGGTATCCATTACCTTTGAAATTCCAATGGCCGAAGTGGTGATGGATTTCTTTGATAAATTGAAATCCTGCTCACGTGGTTTTGCATCACTAGATTACAACTTCGTGCGTTTTGAAAGTTCATCACTGGTGAAAGTCGATGTCTTGATTAACGGTGAAAAAGTCGATGCGCTGGCAATGATCTGTCACCGTCAGGATGCCCGTCACCGTGGTATTGCGCTGGTTGAAAAAATGAAAGACCTGATTCCGCGTCAGATGTTTGATGTCGCAATTCAGGCGGCCATTGGGGCGCAAATTATTGCCCGTTCAACGGTAAAAGCCATGCGTAAGAACGTATTGGCCAAATGTTATGGCGGTGACGTGTCGCGTAAGAAGAAACTGCTGGCCAAGCAGAAAGAAGGTAAGAAACGTATGAAGCAAGTGGGTAGCGTTGAAATCCCACAAGAAGCGTTCTTAGCTGTATTAAAAGTCGAACGCTAATAAGATTAGAAGGATAAACGCCCATGGATTTTGATTTTAATTTGATCCTCGTTCCTGCCACGCTGTTTTTTATTGCTGTGTGGTTGCTGGATAAATTTGTCTTCAAGCAAAGACAGACCAAAGGGCGGGGCAATGAAAATTTCATTATCACATGGGCGTATGACTTCTGGCCGGTACTGGCCGTTGTGCTGGTGCTGCGTTCGTTCCTTTATGAGCCGTTTAACATCCCGTCAGATTCAATGGTGCCGACCTTGGAAACCGGGGATTTTATTCTGGTAAATAAATTTGACTATGGCGTGCGTTTGCCAATCGTCAACAGAAAAATTATTGATACCGGTTCGCCAGAACGCGGTGATGTGGCGGTGTTCCGTTATCCGCCACAACCAAGCATTAGCTACATTAAGCGGATTGTGGGTTTGCCGGGTGATCATATTGTTTATGATCATGGCCAATTTACCATTAACGGCGAAAAGGTGCAGAAAGTTGCACTGGAATTTAGCCGTGAAAAAGACAGCCTCGATACACCCAACTCGATTTACCATCAGGAAACTTTAGGCAAGCATACTTTTACCATGCGTGAACTGGAAGGCGTAAACGTGGCGCGTCAGGCACCCTTTATTAATTATATTGAAAATGGTAAATATGCTTCTACAAATGGTTTATATTGGGAAGTCAAAGTTCCAGAAGGTCATTACTTCGCGTTAGGGGATAACCGCGATCAGAGTGCTGACAGCCGTTTCTGGGGTTTTGTACCTGAAGAAAACCTGACCGGCCGTGCCGTTTATATCTGGATGCACAAAGAGCCTGGTTTTAAATTGCCGTCTTTTAGCCGAAACGGCAGCATAGATTAAAATCATCCATTAGGAAAATAACAAAATGCGTCATCAACAAGGGGCATCGTATATTGCAATTCTGGTTGCAATTATTGGTTTTGCTTTTATGGCAAAAATTGCAGTTGCGGTTTGGGGACCGTATTTCGATGATCGAATGCTGGATAACCAGATTAAAGAGCAGTTGATTCATGGACCCAAAAACCTGAGTCCGCAAAAATTCATTGGGGAAATGGATAAGCGTTTAAGTATGAACAACATTCGTGATATTAAATTTGCGGATGTTGCCCAGGTCACCAATGTAGATGGTCTACAGGTGAAGAAAGACTATGAGATAAGAAAACCGTTCTTATTGAATATTGATATTGTCATGAAATTCGAGAAAAGTTTTGATCAAAGCTCAGTCCAAGCTCAATGAAACGCGTTTGGCCAGCCGCATCGGATACCAGTTTAAACAGCCGGATCTGCTCAAGCTGGCGCTGACGCATCGTTCGGTCAGTCACAAACACAACTATGAACGCCTAGAATTTCTAGGCGATTCACTTTTAGGGATGATTATTGCCAATTATCTCTACACCGCCTATCCGCAGGAAAATGAAGGGCGGCTGACCCGTATGCGCGCAACACTGGTGCGTCAGGAAGCACTGGGTAAAATCGCCAATGATTTAAAACTCAGTCAAAATTTAATTCTCAGTACCGGTGAATTGAAATCAGGCGGTCATCATCGTGAGTCTATACTTGCAGATGCAGTCGAGGCGATTATTGGTGCGATTTATATCGACTGTGGGGATTTAAACCTGCTACAGACGATTGTGTTAAAATGGTACGTGCCTTATCTGGATCATATTGAGCCAACCGATCAGCTCAAAGATCCGAAATCACGCCTACAAGAGTATTTACAAGCACGTAAAAAACCTCTCCCAGTTTACGAGGTTGTAGATATTCAGGGTGATGCCCCGAACCAGCATTTCAAGGTGGAATGCCGGGTCGATGCTTTACCGGTAATGAAAGGTGAAGGTTCTAGCCGCCGCTTTGCCGAGCAGGCAGTTGCCGCGGAAATTTTAAAACTCTTGGAGCAAACGTCTCAATGACAATCCATTCCGATCACAACGATGCTGATCACGAGTCGCAAAGCGACAGCCACGATTTAATCAATCAATTCTTCAGTTCACAAGGTCAGGAAATTCCATCGGATTACCGTAGCGGATTTGTGGCCATTGTGGGCCGGCCAAACGTGGGTAAATCTACCTTGATGAACCACCTGTTGGGTCAAAAACTGTCTATTACCTCGCGTAAGCCGCAAACCACCCGCCATAAAATTGTCGGGATTGATTCGCGTGAAAAATCTCAGGCGGTCTATGTCGATACCCCGGGGATGCACAAAAAAGAAGTGCGTGCCATCAACAAAATGATGAACCGTGCCGCGCACTCGGCGCTGCGAGATGTGAATCTGGTATTATTCGTCGTCGATGCACAAAAATGGACCCAGAACGATGAACTCGTACTGGAGAAATTGAAAAATGCAGACATGCCAGTCATTCTGGTGATCAATAAACTGGATACCTTCGAGAATAAAAATCAGGCGCTGCCGCTGATTCAGGAGCGTGCCAAGCTGATGAACTTTGCAGAAATTGTGCCAGTATCCGCGCTGCGTGGTGCCAATCTGGAACATCTGCGTGACACCATCGAGCAGTATCTGCCATTCCAGCCACCGTTATATTCATTTGATCAGGTTACCGACCGTTCCGAGCGCTTCCTGGCCTCTGAAATTATTCGTGAAAAAATCATGCGTCAGCTCGGTGAAGAACTGCCATATGATTTAACCGTACAGATTGAATCATTTAAAACCGAAGAGCCGGCTTTAAATGAAAAAACCGGTCGTATGAAACCGGCTTGTACCTATATTGATGCCACCATCTTCGTAGACCGTCCGGGCCAAAAAGCCATTGTGATTGGTGAAAAAGGTGCTAAGCTGAAAAAAATCGGGATGGATGCCCGTGTCGATATGGAAAAAATGTTCGAACAGAAAATCATGCTCACGCTTTGGGTGAAAGTCAAAGGTGGCTGGTCAGATGATGAACGTGCATTAAAAAGCTTGGGATATAGCGATATCTAAGCCATGAAACGAGGAACTGTAATGACCAAAATTGCTGTGATTTTAGCCTGCATGTTCATGCTGCAGGGCTGTATTCATAAGGTGGTTACAGTTCCGGTTAAAGTGGCCTATAAAACCACCAAAGGCGTGGTCAAAGGCACGGCTGCTGTGGTCGGTGCAGTCATTCCCGATGGGGATGAAGAAGATGAAAGCAAAAAGAAAGATGATTAGGCTGATATCCTGCCCGCATGCGTAATGAAGTCTTGCATGGCTACCTGATCCATCATCGTAAATACCGCGAGCGTAGTCATATTGTGCATCTGTTTACCCAGGAATATGGGCGGATTGATGGTATTTTAAGACAAACCCCGCCACCACAATATCAACCGATTAGCCTGCAGGCCTCGGGTAAATCTGAACTGAAAAATTTTACCAAACTGGAAATTATCAACCAGCCCGTATTTTTCTTTGGCGATGCCTTTTTCTCCGGTTTTTATCTGAATGAAATTTTGCTGCGTCTGTGTCCGCTCGAAGTCGAGATGCCCGAGACTTTTCTGCAATATGCCACGACTTTGCAGCAATTGCAGCAGCTGTCGAGCCATCCGCAGCCGAACAGCTTTTTAAGACAGATTCTGCGCCAGTTTGAGCATGTGTTGCTGCAAGAACTGGGTTATGCCATCGACTTTGAAGTGGATGCCAACCAGCAGCCGATTGGTGCAACGCAGCAGTACCAGTTTTTATTAAATGAAGGCTTTATGCCAACGGCGCAGGCTTCCCGTTCTGGCTTAAGTGGCGCGCAGATTTTGAGTATGCGTGACCATGAAAAGGGTAGGGATTTTAATCCAGAACAGTTACAATTACTGTCTAAATTATATCGGCAGATGATCAGCTCCCTGCTGGGAGATCGGCCGTTAAAAAGTCGTCAATTGTGGATACAGAACTCCCAAACACAATCGTAATTAGGAAAAGAGTATGGCTGCATTACTTGGTGTAAATATTGACCATGTTGCAACATTGCGACAAGCACGTGGCACCACTTACCCAGATCCGGTCAATGCCGCACTGATTTGTGAACAGGCTGGTGCAGAGGGTATTACCTTGCATCTGCGTGAAGATCGTCGTCATATTCAGGATGATGATGTGCGTCGTATGCGTCCATTGCTGAAAACCCGCATGAATCTGGAAATGGCGGTGACTGATGAAATGGTCGAGTTCGCCAAAGAAATCAAACCGCATCATGTTTGCTTTGTCCCGGAAAAACGCCAGGAAGTCACCACTGAAGGTGGACTGGATGTGGTCGGTAATTTTGCGGCGGTAAAAGCGGCAACGCAGGCTCTCTCTGTTCTGGGTTGTGATGTATCCCTGTTTATTGATGCTGACTTTGCCCAGATTGATGCCGCAGTTGCTTGTGGTGCACCAACCATTGAAATTCATACCGGTGCCTACGCCGATGCTGAAACCGCAGAGGCGCAGCAGGCTGAGCTGGAACGTATTGTGAAAGGTGCCGAATATGCCGCGGCCAAAGGTCTGGTGGTGAATGCCGGCCATGGCCTGAATTTAGATAACGTGACGCCGATTGCCGCAATTCCGCAAATTCACGAACTGAATATTGGTCACTCGCTCATTGCCGATGCGGTGTTTGTGGGTCTGGCCCAAGCTGTACAGCAAATGAAAGCAGCGATTAAAGCTGCACGATAATCCTGAAGTTTTTGTATGTCGACAATCAATTATGATGAACTCATGAAGCCGGTGATCGGCTTCCTGGGCTGTGAAACCCCGCAAGCCTGGCTGGATGAAGCGCTGAACAATCTGGAAATCCTGATGCAGGATCATGCCAACTGCGAGAAAAAAGCCGCCGGTACAGCCATGAACCTGATGTTCCGCTACAGCTTCTTTACTGATTTGCAGGTCAAACTGGCGCAACTGGTTCGTGAAGAAATGCTGCATTATGAACAGGTGCTGGAATTTATGAACAAACGCGGACAGGAGTGGAAAGGCTTGAGCGCAGGCCGTTATGCCGGCGGCTTACGCAAAGAAATCCGTACCTATGAGCCAGAAGCGTTAATTGATGTACTGGTGATTGGCGCCTTTGTAGAAGCGCGTTCCTGCGAGCGGTTTTATGCCTTGGCACCGCATGTTGATGAAGAGCTGGGGCGTTACTACCGCTATTTGCTGAAATCTGAATCGCGTCATTATGAAGATTATCTGGCACTAGCATTGGACGTTGCCAAAACTGCCAAGCTAAAAAATCCGGAAGAAGATATTCAGGGCCGGATTCAGCATATTCGTGAAGTGGAAAAAAATCTGATTTTAAGCCCGGATGATACTTTCCGTTTCCATAGCGGTGTGCCGGCGCAGGCAGCTTGAAACAGTCAATATTTTTTGAGAGAAAACGGGACTTCGGTTCCGTTTTTTTATGGCTGCGAGAAGGGGAATCAGGATTGATCTGCCTGTTTGAAGATAGAACTGATCTGCTGATGGACGTCTTGCTATTAGATCGCTCGGGAAGATGTCATCCTCTTTTGGCAGCCTTCAGATGTGAATCGCTGTGGGAATTAAAAAGATTGGAAGCTATAAATTTTGGCAATAAAAAGCCCAAGTCTTAAATGCTTGGGCTTTCTTGAATTTGGCTCTCCCACCTGGGCTCGAACCAGGGACCTGCGGATTAACAGTCCGTCGCTCTACCGACTGAGCTATGGGAGAATCTGAATGCGATTATAGAGGGATTTCAGCAGGGGTCAAGCGAAAACTGTCATCTTTTTTACATTTAAAGTTTATATGCTTTTTATTTGTGCAAAATAAAATAAAACACGAAAAAATCTTGCAAAGCAAAAAATCTGTTGTTAGATTAAATCCAGAAAGTCGTTTGACCAAATGGTTAAACAGTGTGGATTTAAACCAACTTGCCAGCACAAAAATGGCTAAATCGGAGACAGCGAATGAATACGCTCAGCATCCCTGAAATTTTTGCAAATCTCAATTTTTACAAAGACAACTACCTTTCTCTTATCAGCAATCCAGCAGATTATTATACGCCTGTTGCTTCGGCCTATATCAACATATGGCCAGTCGGGCATGTCGATCTGTATCTGGGTGATTTACTGCAGCTGTGGTTTAGTGAAAAATGGCTGATCAATGGGCCATGTTTCCAGCTTTCAGAGCATCCGGATCATGCGATCCGCACGCCATTACAGCGCAGCCAGGATTTATACCTGTATCAGCTTGCCGGCAGTGCCTTGTCGGGTAGTAACCGCTGCCGGGTCTGGTCGGCTTCTGAACAAAAAAAACTGCGGGTGAGTCTGGATAGTGCCTTTAAATATTACTGTATTTATAAGGGTACAGACCGTCCTGACATCTCACGCAGTCAGCTCATTCAGGCGCTGAAAAAGGCCATCTAACCGTTATCTATGGTCCGCTGAATTGAGCGTTTAGAGTTAAAT
Organism: Acinetobacter sp. Q186-3; assembly: GCF_013420655.1. Taxonomy (NCBI): domain Bacteria; kingdom Pseudomonadati; phylum Pseudomonadota; class Gammaproteobacteria; order Moraxellales; family Moraxellaceae; genus Acinetobacter; species Acinetobacter sp. Q186-3. The sequence goes on from NZ_VOXS01000007.1 coordinate 151,515, forward strand.
CAGGCCATAAAAAAAACCGCGAACAGGTCGCGGTTTTTTTATTGCTCAGAAGAGATTATTGAGCAGCTTTTTCAGCTTCGATCGACGCAATCGCTTCATCAACGCCTTCGATTGAATCCGCCGCTTTCTTGATACGCGCTAACGCATCTACCAGCACTTCATCAGCCGTTGCATAAGAGATACGCATGAAACCGCCTAAACCGAATGCATCACCTGGAACCACGGCAACGCCCGTTTCTTCCAGTAACCATGCAGAGAATTCTGTGCAAGATTTTAAGCCTTTAGCACGAATCAGTGGTTTGATGTTGGCGTAAGCATAGAACGCACCATCTGCAGGTAAGCAAGAAATACCTTTGATGTCGTTCAGACCGTTTACCACCAGGTCATGACGGCGTTTAAACGCTTCAATCATTGGTTGTAGAACGTCTTGAGGACCGTTCAATGCAGCTTCTGCAGCTACTTGTGAAATAGACGTCGGGTTAGACGTAGACTGAGACTGGATTTTTTTCATCGCGCCGATCAATTTAGCAGGGCCCGCTGCATAGCCGATACGCCAGCCAGTCATGGCATAGGCTTTAGACACACCGTTTAACACGATAGTGCGGTCATACAGGTCTGGTGCAACAGTAGCGATGTTGTAGAACTCGTCATCCCAGCGGATTGGTTCGTACATGTCGTCAGATGCGATATACACTTCTGGGTATTTACGCAGTACTTCAGCCAGAGCTTCCAGTTCAGCTTTGGTGTAGATCATACCTGTCGGGTTAGACGGGCTGTTCAGTACCACTAAACGAGTTTTGTCTGTGATGGCTGCTTCTAACTGAGCAGGAGTGATTTTGAAGCGTTGTTCTTCGCCACATTTTACAATCACTGGCACGCCTTCAGCGATGATGACCATATCTGGATAGCTTACCCAGAATGGCGCAGGGATGATCACTTCATCACCTTTGTTTAACAGTGCAAGTGCCAAGTTAAAGAATGATTGTTTACCACCGCAAGACACCAGAATCTGGTTGGCTTGGTAGTCAAGGTTATTGTCACGTTTTAGTTTCGCAATAATGGCTTTTTTCAGGCCTGGCGTACCGTCAACAGCGGTATATTTGGTAAAACCGTTGTTAATCGCTGCAATTGCTGCATCTTTGATGTGTTGTGGTGTATCGAAATCCGGTTCGCCTGCACCCAAGCCAATTACGTTATGACCAGCAGCTTTCAATTCAGCAGCTTTGTTTGTCACAGCAAGCGTTGGGGACGGTTTGATGGCATTTACACGATCAGAGAGACGTACGTCCACGGCAGTATTCCTTCTTATAGGGATTAAAAAATAAAAAGCACACTATCTTAGCTCAAAAATAGTCACTTCGTCGTTTAAAATCTCAACAAATTAATAAAAAATCACGAAATTTGTGCTTCTGCGCCTCAAAATAAGGCATTTTTGAGAATAAAAAGCCGGAGGCTCGCTTCTGACTGCAAAAAACCTTAAAATAGCGCTAATTTGATTTGAGTTATCGTCATGAGTAAGCAGCAGCCTACTTCAAAAAAACCTGTGGTAAAACTCCCATTCCCAATGCCATCTGCGGAAGAAAAAGCCCAGATGGATGCCTTGCATAATCAGGTTCGTCCTAAAGATGAAGGTTATGCCGACAAGCTGTTTCCACCACCACGTGGGACCCGTAAATCTATGGGTAAACGCTAAGAAAAATGCCACGTTCTGTGGCATTTTTTATGGGCGCTTGATGGGTTTAATCCTGGGTTTCACGCCGGTCAAACTGGACATAATAGGCGCGTTTTTGGGTGTACATGGCCTGATCGGCGCGTTTTAGCATCTCTTCAATACTTTCCTGTGGTAGTGTGGTCGCAGACCCAATCGACAGATTCAGCATCTGATTACCATGAAACTGACTGTCAATTAACAGCAGTTCCTGCAAGCCTGCCAAACAGTTGTGCAGGGCAATCTCATCGGCACCCGGCAGCAAAATCACAAATTCATCACCACCAATGCGGCAGGCACTGTACTGGGTATTCTGGACAAGCTGATTCAGCAGTTCACCGGTGCGTCTGAGCAGATCATCACCGCTATCATGGCCAAAGGCATCATTCACAACTTTTAAGCCATTCATATCAATATAGATACTGGATACAGGCCGTAGACTGCTGCGCTCTAAGCGATTCACTTCTTCGCTATAATGCGAGCGATTCAGCAGCTTGGTCAGCACATCATGCTTGCCCAGATATTCCAGATAATTTTCGGCTTTTTTACGCGCGGTAATATCGGTCAAGGCCACCTGAACCGTGCTCCAGTCCTCTTCATAGCCGGGAAATACGGTAAATTGCAGCAATACATGGCGGATGCTGCCATCCAGCGCATAATTGATGGCTTCACGCTGATGGTGAATATTGCCGTTCCAGAGCTCGATCAGCTGTTCCCTGAACGTATGCTGCATTTCACCGGCAAAAATTTTATGAATATTTTGCAGCAGGGTGTTTTTGTCCGGGGCGCCAAATAAATCCAGCGTGGCCTGATTGACATCAATAATCAGTACATCGCGGATACATTGCTGGATAAAATCCGGATGCACATCTAAAAAGGTATTGAAATCATCTATGCCCAAATGGCGCAGCTGATCGAGCCGGCTTTTAATCCGGCTAAAATCTTCCACCCACAAGGAGGTGGGAGAATAGACAAAGCGCGATTCAGCCAGTAAACGCTGCTGATCTGCCTGCCGGCGCGCTGCGGTATAAGGGGTAATGTTTTCGGTACTGACCAGCACCAAAGACAGGTCATGCTCATGTGAAGGGACTACGGTGACGCGTAACTGGATATCCAGCCGTTTACCGTTCAGGCTGTAATTGACCGCCTGACTGGAAAATTCGGTTTGACCTTCCCACAAGCTGATCAGCTCATCAATATGGGTACTGGCCATATCACCTTTAAAAATCTGCTCCAGGTTGCTAATTAAATGCTGCAGATCTTGGGCTTCATACAGTTCCAGGGTTTTCTGGTTTACGCTCACAATTTTAATTTTACGGGCACATTCAATGACACGGCTTGGATCTTCCAGTAAATAGCCACGTAAATCCTGAATGCCTTATGCGCGCCACAGCTCAAACTGTTTTTTAATTTCACTAAAGTCTTCCAGCCACAGGGCAATCGGCGCAAGGGTAAAAACAGGCGTGTCCAGTATTGTCATAGTCTGAAGCTCGATTATTCTAGTGAATGAAAAATAGAATTATAATCAAGTTTTTTATTATGTGATAAGAATTGTTTTTATTTTTATAAATGTGATTTGCATCACTGAATTAAAAAGCAGCCGGCTCAGTGGCCGGCTGCTCTGGTATTAAAAAGAGGGATTATTTTTTGGCCCGATGCGCCGGACGCGGTGGGGTAATTTCACGTTGACCATGCCAGACTTCGGCAAAATCCTGTTCATTAATACTATACAGTTCCAGTAAGGCTAGAATCACCCCGCCAAACAGCATGGAACCTTCAGAGTTGCTTTGCCATTCGAAGACCTTGTCTTTCAGGCCATATAAAATATCTTCAATTTCAAAAATCCGGTCACGGCCATTGCTGTCGGTCGGGTACATCTGGGTATTCAGCAAAATTTTAGCCAGACTTTTTTCATTGTCATTTAAAGCCAGTACTTCAATCAGCTCATCCGGATTGCTGGCAAAAATCACCGGATCACGAAAAATGGTATGCAGAAAATGCTGGTTCAGTTTCGGTAAAGATTTCTCGACAAAAGGCCGGAAGGAGGCCGGGAAAATCACATTGTGGGAAATGCCTTTAAACATCGGGGCGATTTCCTCGACTTTATAACCGGCAATACCACAGCCAATTGAAGTCAGAAAATACTTCATTTTCGGATGATTTTTGGTATAGGTTTTAAAGTCATCTATATAGTGCTGAATTTGCGACAGCGGCATTTGCTGCAAATGCTCGTTCATGGTTGGAATGGCAAAGCTTTGTCCGGCCCAGCCACGCCCTACGCCGCGCACGGCGCCAAAGTGTTGCAGGGCAGTGCGCGCTGCACCGCCGGCATGATCACCCGCCAGATTACTGCCAAAGACAAAAATCGTATCTTCAGGCAAGCTTTTAATAATACTTTCATCATGATATCGGTAAGTCATTGTCATTAAATCTATGTGATCCCTTGTGTTCATGTTGCCCGTGAAGCGGGGCAGAATCAAGTGAAAAAGCACAAGACGAGGGTGTTTTTCTGTTTCACATGAAGATTTTGCTTTGATCTGGGTATGTCTGGTGAGAGTGTGCCAAACAGCAGCGGGTGAAGGTCTTTATTTCAGTTGCACTGCGGACTAAAAACAGAACCTTGCCGATGCTGCCGGTGACAAGAAAGTGTACAAAAATTACAATCTGAAGCCAGATAATAGGCTGAATCTGTTAGACTATTTTTTTCGATCTGTATGAGTACGCTATCCGTGAGTGATCATCAACCTTTTGAATTGGTTACCCATTATCAACCTGCTGGAGATCAGCCGCAGGCCATTGAAAAGCTGGTGCGGGGAATTCAAAAGGGCATGCATGATCAGTTGCTGCTGGGGGTAACCGGTTCCGGCAAGACCTATACCATGGCCAACGTGATTGCCCAGTTACAGCGGCCAACTATTGTGATGGCGCATAACAAGACTCTGGCGGCCCAGCTCTACGGCGAATTTAAAGCCTTTTTCCCGCATAACTCGGTTGAATATTTTGTCAGTTATTATGACTACTATCAGCCGGAAGCCTATGTGCCATCTTCCGATACCTTTATTGAAAAAGATGCTGCCATTAATGATCACATTGACCAGATGCGACTGTCGGCGACGCGGGCATTACTGGAACGTCGTGACTCGATTATTGTGGCATCGGTATCGGCTATTTACGGTCTGGGTGATCCGAATGCCTATATGAGCATGTTGCTGCATGTGGTGCAGGGCGACCGGATTCAACGTGAAGACATCATCCGCCGGCTGGTAGAAATGCAATATAGCCGCAATGAACTAGAGTTTTTGCGCGGGACCTACCGGATTCGCGGTGAAATTATTGATATTTTCCCGGCAGAATCAGAGCAGAATGCCATCCGGATTGAACTATTTGATGATGAAGTCGATTCGATCCGCTGGTTTGATCCGCTGACCGGCAAAATGATCCGCAAAGTGCCACGCGTCACCATCTACCCGAAAAGCCACTATGTCACGCCTAAAGACCATCTGCAGCGCGCCATTGAAACCATTCGTGAAGAACTGAAAGAGCGTTTAGGCTTTTTCCGTGCACATGACAAGCTGCTGGAAGCACAGCGTATTGAGCAGCGTACCCGTTATGATCTGGAAATGATGCAGCAGCTCGGCTATACCAATGGCATTGAAAACTATTCCCGTCATTTATCCGGTCGTCCGGCCGGTGAAGCGCCACCGACCCTGTTTGACTATGTGCCGGATGATGCCTTGCTGATTATTGATGAGTCGCATGTTACCGTGCCGCAAATTGGTGCCATGTATAAAGGGGACCGTTCGCGTAAGGAAAACCTGGTCAATTATGGTTTCCGTTTACCAAGCGCGCTGGATAACCGGCCAATGAAATTTGAAGAATGGGAACGGATTATTCCAAGCACCATTTATGTCAGTGCCACACCGGCGCAGTATGAACTGGAAAAAGCCGAGCAGATTGTCGAGCAGGTGGTGCGTCCAACCGGTTTGATTGATCCGGAAATTGAAATCCGCCCAGTGCTGACCCAGGTCGATGATGTCCTGTCGGAAATTAACCTGCGTAAAGATAAAAACGAACGGGTTCTGGTCACGACCTTAACCAAGCGCATGGCCGAAGATTTAAGTTCCTATTTAAAAGAATACGGCATTAAAGTGGCCTATCTGCATTCCGATATTGATACGGTCGAGCGGGTCAAGATTATTCATGAGCTGCGTACCGGAATTTATGATGTGCTTGTGGGGATTAACCTGCTGCGTGAAGGTCTGGATATGCCAGAAGTCTCGCTGGTGGCGATTCTGGATGCCGACAAGGAAGGCTTCCTGCGTTCCGAACGTTCGCTGATTCAGACCATTGGCCGGGCCGCGCGGAACATTGCCGGTAAGGCAATTTTATATGCTGACCGGATAACCGATTCCATGCAAAAAGCCATTGATGAAACTGAACGTCGCCGTGCCAAGCAAATTGAATTTAACCAGCTACATGGTATTACTCCGCGCAGTGCTGTGCGTCAGGTCATTAAAGAAATTGATACCGGCGAGGTGCTGGAAGAAGACGTAATTGATGAGCAGATGGCAGCCCAAACCTTGGCCTTAACCGCGGATGAGCGGCATATCGTGTCGGACCCGAAACTGTTTGCCAAGCATGTGGCCAAGCTGGAAAAAGAGATGCTCAAAGCCTCAAAAGAATTGCAGTTTGAGCAGGCCGCACGTCTGCGTGATGAAATTATTCGTTTGAAGGCACAAATGCTGCAGTAAAGAAAAGTGTGGGAACTGTTAAAAAACTCCTTACATAACACAACAGTAAATACCTGAATTTACCGTTAATTTAGCCAAGTATGCTGAGAACTCCAGAACAATATTGAAGCTATAAGGTGACCTGATGAAAACGAATAATCTCCCTAAAGCGAGTTATAAATTGGCAAAAATTGCCGTAGGCGGGGCAGTGCTGGTCGGTTTAGGGCTGGCCACCATGGCTTATGCCCAGAAAGAACCGTTGCCGACTGTTGAAAAAGTAGAATTGGACCGCTACCTAGGGGTCTGGTATGAGGTGGCACGTAAACCGATGTCCTTTCAGAATAAATGTGATCGGGATGTCACGGCGACCTATACCTTAAATGAAAATGGCAACATCAAGGTCGATAACCGCTGCATCACCAAAAATGGTGAACAAACCGTTTCTATTGGTGAAGCCTTTGTACAAAATGCGCCGTTTAATACCAAACTGAAAGTCAGTTTCCTGCCAGAATTTATCCGCTGGATGCCAATTGGTCGCGGTGATTACTGGGTGCTAAAACTGGATGAAGATTATCAGACCGTGCTGGTCGGTGAGCCACATCGCAAATATATGTGGGTGTTGTCGCGTACCCCGCAGGCCAATCCCGAAGTGATCAATGAATATCTCGAATATGCCAAATCTTTAGGCTATAACTTGGATGATATTATTCACACCAAACAGACAGCCCGTTAAAGCAATCTCCTACTAAAAATACACCATGCTCCGGCATGGTTTTTTATTTTTCGGTCAATAATTCATGCACGAACAGAGTTTTCCGGAGATGAACTGAGTATAATCAGCGCTCGGCAAAGATCAGGAGTGAAAGATGTATAAAGGCGTTGCTTTGTCTGTATTGGCATCCGTCACTTTTGGTGTGCTGTATTTCTATACCCAGTTTCTGCAACCTTTAGACAGTGAAGAAACTTTTGCCTGGCGCATGCTGTCCACCTTGCCTTTTATCACCCTGTTTATGTGGTGGAGTGGTGATTTAAAGCATGTGGCCGAGATTTTCAGGCGGGTGCTACAACAGCCGCTTTTATTGCTGTGGCTGCTGATCAGTTCGTTCTTATGTACCACGCAACTGTGGCTGTTTTTATGGGGGCCAATTAACGGCCGTGGTCTGGAAGTGTCGCTCGGTTATTTCCTGTTGCCACTGGTGATGGTGCTGGTTGGCTGTGTGCTGTATAAGGAAAAACTGTCCAGCTGGCAAATGCTGGCGGTGGCGCTAGCCGTACTGGGCGTCGGACATGAAATCTGGCGCATTGGCAGTGTGGCCTGGGAAACTGTGTATGTGGCGCTGGCTTATCCTTTGTATTTCTTTTTACGCCGTCAGTTTAAAACCGATAACCTGGGCGGTTTCTGGTGGGATCTGTTCCTGATTTTACCAGTCGCGTTTTATCTGGGCTTTGTTTATAGCGACAGCATGGCATTGCTGTTGAATTACTCGCATCTGATCTGGGCTGTGCTGGGACTGGGCTTTTTAAGTGCCTTAGGTTTGGGCAGTTATATTCTGGCCAGCCGTTATTTGCCTTTTGTGATTTTTGGTTTGCTTAGCTATCTGGAACCGGTGTTGCTGGCTTTCGCCTCAATGATGCTGGGCGAGCGTGTTGAAGCCGATGAATGGCTGACCTATATTCCAATCTGGCTGGCGGTATTGCTGCTGGTGATTGAAGGTGTACTGCATGTACTGAAACAGAAACGGCAGGAACGGGCCTTGCAAAAAAATATCGAGAACTATCAGGACCGGCTGGAATAGCAAAAAATATTGTTATCAGTCGGTAAAATTTGTCTGATAAAGCAACAAACAGATAACTTGCTATTTTTTATATGAAAAATAGCGGTTTTTAAAGATTTAGGTGCGAAATCATAAAAATAATTACAACTATTTTGCAAATTTATACTGAATATATAGAAAAATAGAGCGGTCTTAGACAGCTTTTGATTCAATCTTGCCGCCAATTCCATTACAATTGTCGGGTTTTGAATTTTATGCCTAGATATACAATTAATTAGAGGACGTATCTGTGAGCAAAGAGACTATCATCGCCCTACACGCAGAGCACCAAGGTCGCTGGAAAAACCGTGAAGAAATCGCGGAAAAAATGATCGCTTTGATCGGTAAGCTGTACCGTGAGAAAAATATTGTTGTTTCAGTATTTGGACGTTCTTTAGTTAACCGTTCAGTGATTCAGATTTTAAAAGCACACCGTTTCACGCGTATGATGGACGTTGAGCTTTCAGTTGTACACACTTTCCCGATTCTTGAAGCATTAGCAAAAGTTGAAAACATTGGTACTGCTGAAATCGACCTGGGTAAACTTGCGGTTGCCTTTAAAGAGCAAGGCGGCGATGCAGATGCATTTGTAGCAGCTGCAGTCAAAGCGGTTGAAGGTCGTCCAACTTCTGTAGAAGGCCGTGATGTTGTACTTTACGGTTTCGGTCGTATTGGTCGTATCCTGGCACGTTTAATGATTGGTCAGTCTGGTCTGGGCCGTGGCTTGAACTTAAAAGCCATCGTAGTGCGTAAATCTGCAGATGGTGATCTGGAAAAACGCGCGTCTTTATTACGTCGTGACTCGATCCATGGTCCATTCTCTGGCACCATTTCTGTTGATGAAGAAAACGAAGCAATCATTGCGAATGGTCAGTTCATTAAAGTGATCTATGCTTCTAACCCGTCTGAAGTAGATTACACTGCATACGGTATTAACAATGCACTGGTAATCGACAACACCGGTAAATGGCGTGATGCTGACGGTCTGGCTCAGCACCTGCAATGCCCAGGCGCAGCACGTGTCATTCTGACTGCACCTGGTAAAGGTGACATGAAGAACGTTGTTTATGGTGTAAACCAGGGCGACATTCTGGATGAAGATGCCATCATCTCTGCAGCAAGCTGTACTACAAACGCAATCACGCCAACCTTGAAAGTGTTAGACGACAAATACAAGGTGCTTAACGGTCACGTTGAAACAGTTCACTCGTTCACTAACGACCAGAACCTGATCGACAACTACCACAAAGCTGACCGTCGTGGCCGTGCTGCGACATTGAACATGGTAATTACTGAAACTGGCGCAGCGAAAGCAGTGGCGAAAGCACTTCCAGCGCTGAAAGGCAAGTTAACCGGTAACTCTGTACGTGTTCCAACACCAAACGTATCACTGGCAATTCTGAACCTGACGCTTGAGAAAGAAGTTGAGCGTGACGAAGTGAACGAATACATCCGTCAAATCTCAATCAGCTCGAACCTGCAAGGTCAGATCGGTTATACCAACTCGACTGAAGTGGTATCTTCTGACTTCATCGGTTCACGTACTGCAGGTGTATTTGACGCGCAAGCAACCATCACTTCAGGTAACCGTTTAACGGCTTATGTATGGTACGACAACGAAGTGGGCTATAGCTGCCAGGTCCTGCGTATCGCTGAACAGATGGGCGGCGTAAGCTATCCAAAAGTTCCTGCTGAAACAAATGCTTAATTTGTAATGCAGACCAGAAAGAGCCTCATTTGAGGCTCTTTTTTATCTTTCATTAAAATAATAAGCAAAGACGCTATACAAAAAATTGCAAACCGTATCACGGTTTTTGGGCACAATTTCTGTCGAGAAAAACAAAAATGACAGATAGGATAAACCGTTGCCAAACAGATTGATGCTCCGCGGCATAATCTTGATGGTGCTGGCAGCCATGGTAGGTGTAGCAATTGCCTTATGGATTTTTCGGCATTTTCAGATTTATATTCCGCTCGAAAACCAGCAGGTCAATATTGATTTGCAGGAAGCACTCCAAGCCGAAGTTAAAATTCATGATGCACTGGATGTCGATGTCAGTGGCCGCGTCAATGCGGTTATTCCCATTCAGGAAAATCTGGATATTCCGCTGACCCAAACCTTAAATCCACGGGTGTATTTTGATACGCATGTGCCAATTCATACCACCATTCCGGTGCGGGAAACCCTAAAAATTAACCAGCCCTTGGCGGTTGATACCCAGGTCAAAGTCAGGTTAATGGGTAAAGACATCAGTTTGCCGCTCAAAGGCACCATTCCCATTGTGCTGGATGTCCCCATTTATATGGATGTGCCGCTGGCGCAAAAAGTCCATTTAAAATTTAATGCGCCGGTAAAAACTGTATTAAAAGAAAACCTGAATATTCCATTAAAAACCACACTGAATACCCAGATTCCGGTACAAGGTCATTTAAATGTGCCAATTCAAACCGCGCTGAAGGCCTCGGTGGATGTAAAAAATACCTTGCCAATTAAGATTGAGCAGGGTGAGCTGAATATTCCTTTAAACAGTATTCGTCTGGCGACGGCCGAAACGGCGCAGCCACAGACTACTGTACAAATGGTCGAGTAGAGGAGCGTGTAGATGTTTTCTTCACTTCGCCATCAGCTTGTGTTGGGCTTGATTGTGGCTGCGCTGGTCGCACTTCTGTTCTGGCTGTATTTAAATATTCAGGCCTCGATGTATGTCAATGCCCAAAAATCACGGCTGTTGTTACCGGAAGATTTACCCACTCATATTGAGGTCGGCAATTATTTACAGGCGCATACCCAAGGCCATTTAGATACTGAAATTCAGCTGGATCAGCAGGTGCAATTGCCGTTAGAAGGCAAATATCCGGCCAATCTGCAATTTGTGGTCACCACACCGATTGATGTAAAAGTGGACTATAAAACCCATATTCAAATTGATCAGCTGATGCCATTACAGACCAGCACCGATTTAATCTATCAGAATCCGTTATTGCCCAAACTGCCGTTACAGCTGGATATTCCAATTAAAATGAGTGTGCCGTTTCATTTGCAGCGCACCTATCGGCTGCCAGTGAAGATTTTATTTAATGGCCCGGTCGGTCTGGAATTTCATGAGCTGTTAAAGGTCCGTTTGCTGCATCAATTTGCGCCGCAATTAAATCTGAATGATCCAATGACCTTGCAGAAAGTTTCCGGTTTTAATGCCACGATGCGTAATGTTGAGCGACGCACACATGCCAATCTGGATATGAAAATGGATCTGAAACTGAGCCAGATCCATCCATAAACTGAAGCTGACTTTAGATCAGTTTCTGCAAAATACTTGTGATACTTGCGGTTGGACGTCCCAGTAATGTTTGCAAATCCTGGCTTTGGCTATACATGACGCCATCTTGGGTTTGAGCATCGACATCCGCCAAGAAACTGGCAAAACCCTTGTCTAAGCCCACCTGTAGCAACAGTTGCTCAAAGGCTTCAGGGCTTAAGTTATTGTACTGCACTGGTTGTTGACTCACCTCGGAGATGGCTTGAGCAAGATCAGCCTTAGTAAAGCTTTGGCTTGATGCCAACTCATAGGTTTTATTCAGATGGGTATCCGTGAGTAATACACGTGCACTTGCTTCAGCATATTCGTCACGAGACGCGGCACTAATTTGACCATCCCCACTTGCACCATATATTGCGCCATGTTGGATCTCTTGGGTTAACGCACCCAAATAGTTCTCGATATACCAGTTGTTACGAAGCAGGGTATAGCTCAATCCACTTTCTTGAATCAATTTTTCAGTTTCACGATGTTCCTGCGCCAAGCCTAAACTGGAGTGATCTGCATTTAACAAACTGGTATAGGCAATATGAACCTGACTCGCCTGGGCGGCTTCAATTACAGCCTGGTGTTGTGCCGTACGACGACCAATTTCGTTGGCTGAAATTAAAAGTAACTTATCTACGCCCAATAACGCAATACTTAAACTGTCAGCTTTGTCGTAGTCGAAGTGGCGGATTTCGATGCCTTTCGGTAATTGTGCCTGGGCTTTTTCAATATTACGGACTAATGCAATAAGGTGATGTTCTGAACTTAAATTGAAAAGATGGTGGATCACCAATTGACCCAACTGACCGGTTGCACCTGTAATCGCAATATTCATATCTCACTCCTACATTGTTTGAAAAATAATCTTGATGGTTAAATACTAATCTGATAACTTACTAAATGTAAGTACGTACCAAAAAGTAAGTCTATTACTCACAGGAAAGATTTTTATGTCAGCTTATGAAACCAGTAAATTACTTGGTCAGGTTTTATCCACAGATTGTCCATCGCGTGAAATTTTGGAACACTTAACCAATAAATGGTCGGTATTGGTTCTGCGCTGTTTAAGTGATGGTGTACATCGTTTTAGCGAGTTAAAGCAGCGTATTGAAGGGGTGAGCGAGAAAATGTTAGCGCAGACTTTAAAAATGCTGGAACAAGATGGTTTTATATTAAGAACGGTTTATCCCGTTGTGCCACCAAAAGTAGAATATCAGCTGACGATTTTGGGTTCGCAAGCGTCTGAAAAGTTAAATTACTTGATTGGATGGGTAGAGCATAGTTTGCCTGAGATTTTAGAGAATAAAGCGCGCGTTTCAAAATAGACATTAAGTTGCGGGTGGGGAAGCAATAATGAAACCCTCTGAACATCTGGCCGCGTCACTTTTAGTGGTCTATGCCATTATTTTGACTTTTATTTCATAGCCGAATTCCATAACTTAAGCACAAACATGTTGGGCTCATTTTCAATTTCTGGAAGACACGACTGGAGATCAAAGCTTAAAGGAGAGGATTAAGCAATTTAATCATAAAAGCTTAGGATTATATTCAAGCTATTCGCGGAGGTTAACGTCGAAAAATATCGAGTTTATTGATTATCGAGTATCTAGGCTTGGAAAAGACATAGATCATATTTTTATCGAGCTACGGCAGGAGTTAATGCGCTATGCAATTGATCAAAAATAATAAAAAGAAATAATATTTTTATAAGCCATTTTAAACTTCTCATTTTGCATCAAATTCCCTCATCCTAGCCTTCTCCCAAAGGGAGAAGGAACTTGCAGGATTTATCTTATGAATGAGTCATGAGCAGTGATGAATCAAAATATTTTAAGCCTGTTTCATCTTTTTAAAATCAAAACGGTCAATCACTAAAATACCAAGCGCAAAGACTAGTCCAAGTGCCACACAGCCAATCCATTCAAAATGTTCCCAGGCATACACCGCACCGAGTGAACCAATGGCTGCCCCTGAAAAGTAAATGGTCATATATACCGCATTAATTCTTGAACGCGCTTTAATATCAATCCGATAGACCAGGTTCTGGTTTAATACGTGAAATGCGGTCAGGCCAAAATAGCTCATCAGTACCCCAATCGCGTAGACCACAATATTCTGCTGGGCAAAAAATAGCGGAATACAGGACAACAGCATCAGGGAAATACATAGCGTTGCAACCAGATTTTCCTTGCCTTGTCCCACCGTTTTCCCCGACCAGCTGGCCGAATAAATCCCGATCACGCCAAGTAAGCCAAACAGGCCAATTTCAAAATCACTAAAATGATAAGGCGCGCTGCCCAAGACAAAGGTCATTGAGGTAAAGACCATCGACAAAATGCCAAAGCCTAAGGCGCCGGCACAGGCACGGCGAATTAAATGCGGATGATGCTGCGCCAGTTTAAATAAGGAACGACAAATTCCCATCACCGTTAAACCGGATTGTGGCTCGGTATTCGGCAGTTTGTGCCACATCAACAGGGCAAAGCCCAAGGTCAGTATTCCGCTAGATAAATACACACCTTCCCATGACCAGTAAGTCGATACAAAACCGGCAAAGGTGCGCGACAGAATAATCCCCATTACCAGACCACTCATCAGTTTACCCACAATGGCAGCACTCGATTCCGGCGGACTAATGGTCGAGGCAAACGGAATTAACACCTGCGCAGAAATCGCACCAAAAGTGGCACATAAGGTAAAGAAATACAGTCCAGACAGGCTGCTGCTCAAAGACAGCAGGATTTGTGAAATTGCCGCGAAGACCATCAGACTAACAATTAGCTTGCGTTTATTGAGTAAATCACCCAGTGGCACCAATAGCATAAGTCCTAAACCATAACCAATTTGCGCGACTACTACAGCAAAGCCGGCTTGACTGGTGCTAATGCCCAGACTTTTTTCAATTGAATAAATGAGTGGCTGGTTAAAATAGGCAGAACCGGCACAGAGGCCACAGGCCAGCGCCATCAGTAATACAAATTGAGGGGACAGCACTGGCGTGGCGGTTGGGGAGGACATAACAATTTCTCAAGTCAGCGAGTAGCACACTATAGGTGTTGTGGACTGAAAATAGAAATAAGAAAAAACAATCATTTGATTGCTGAATATCATGCTTGGGAAAAAATAAGCGCTGCCGGGTTTTAGCTAGATTACGCTTTTTAGATGGCGACACACAAATTGTAAAAAGAATTGTGAGCACAATAGATTTGCTGCATAAATTATTCGAGAAATCCTTTAAAATATGGCAGAATAGGCGGTTTTAAAGTTTTTAGAGGATTGGCAAGATGCGCTTTGTTGATGAAGCAGTCATTACCGTAGAGGCTGGCGACGGTGGCAATGGCGTAGCCAGTTTTCGCCGTGAAAAATTCGTACCATTTGGTGGTCCAGATGGTGGTGATGGTGGTCGTGGCGGTAGCATTTATATTCAGGCCGATGACGACACCAGTACACTCGTAGATTATCGTTATACCCGTAAATTCCGTGCTGAGCGCGGTAAAAATGGTGCAGGCGCAAACTGTGCTGGCCGTGGTGGTGAATCTGTGGTGCTGAAAGTACCGGTAGGCACCACGATTGTAGATACAGATTCTGGTGACATTATTGCTGACTTGGTCGAAGACGGTCAGAAAGTACTGGTTGCCCAGGGCGGTGATGGTGGCTTGGGGAATACTCACTTCAAATCATCGACTAACCGTACCCCGCGTAAATTTACCACAGGTGTGAAAGGTGAATTCCGCGAAATCCGTTTAGAGCTGAAAGTGCTGGCAGATGTTGGCTTACTGGGTATGCCAAACGCCGGTAAATCAACCTTTATTCGTGCAGTATCGGCAGCAAAACCAAAAGTTGCAGACTATCCGTTTACCACCATGGTGCCAAACCTGGGTGTGGTCGATGCCGATCGTCATCGTTCTTTTGTGATGGCCGATATTCCAGGTCTGATTGAAGGTGCGGCAGAAGGGGCTGGTTTAGGGATTCGCTTCCTGAAACACCTGGCGCGTACCCGTATTCTGCTTCACATTGTCGATGTACAGCCAATTGATGGTTCAGATCCGGCACACAATGCCCGTGCCATTTTGAACGAGCTGGAAAAATTCTCGCCAACGCTGGCCAAACTGCCCGTAGTCTTGGTGCTGAACAAGCTCGACCAATTACAGGAAGATTCACGCGAAGAATGGTGTAAACATATTCTGGAAGAACTGCAATGGGATGGTCCGGTATTCCAGACCTCGGGCCTAATGTCTGAAGGTACCAAAGAAGTGGTGTACTACCTGATGGATCAGATTGAACAGCAACGCGAACGCGAAGTTGAAGATCCAGACTATGCAGCAGAAATGAAAGCCTTCCGTGACCAGCTTGAAGCTGAAACACGCGAGCAAACCATCGCCGCTAAAGAAGCTTATCGTGAAATGCGTCGTCAGCAACGTCTGGCGGGTCAGGGCGATGACTTCGATGATGACGATGAAGATGATGGCGAAATGGAAGTATATTACGTACGTTAAGCTCTTGATGAAGAGTAACTGAGGACAAGATGATAGAAGTGGTAGATGGGCAACGTCAGCTCCAGGGTTGTAAACGAATCGTTGTTAAAATCGGATCATCTTTACTCACAGCAAACGGGAAAGGCTTAGATCTGGATGCAATTTCGCATTGGGCGAATCAGATTGCAGATCTGCATAATGCAGGACACGAGATTATTCTGGTGTCCTCCGGTGCTGTGGCTGAAGGCATGGTTCGAATGAAACTAGAGAATCGACCCACTGATCTACCCAGTCTTCAGGCTTGTGCGGCCATTGGTCAAATGGGGCTGGTACAAACCTGGTCCAGCGTGCTGGAAAAACACGACATTAAAACTGCGCAAGTGTTATTAACTCATGATGACCTGGCAGATCGTCGCCGTTATCTCAATTCATGTGATGCCTTGCAGCACCTGATTGACTGGCGCGTGATTCCGGTGATTAATGAAAATGACACGGTTTCCACTGACGAAATCCGTTTTGGTGATAACGATACCCTGGCAGCTATGGTGGCCGGACAGGTACATGCGGATCTGTTGATTATCCTGACCGATCAGCAAGGCATGTTTGATTCTGATCCGCGCTCTAATCCGGATGCCAAACTGTTCCATACCGTACGTGCTTTAGATGAAAGCCTGTTCGATATGGCCGGTGGTGGTGGCAAGTTTGGCCGTGGCGGTATGCTGACCAAAGTCCGTGCAGCGCGTTTAGCAGCCAAATCGGGTTGTCCAACCTTAATTGCCAGCGGTGAAAGTGATAATGTACTGGCCCGTCTGATGGATGGCGAAATGCTCGGTACGCTGTTTATTACCGACAATGATCGTATCACCGCACATCAGCAATGGCTAGCGGCGCATCTGCAAACCGCAGGCCGTCTGGTATTGGATGAAGGTGCGGTAAAAGCCATCAAGGAAAATCATCGTAGCCTGTTACCGGTGGGTGTACGCGCCGTGGAAGGGCATTTCGAGCGTGGTGATGTGGTGGAATGTGTCGATCGTCAAGGCCATCGGGTGGCTGTCGGGCGGGTGAACTTTAGCTCGCGTTCAGCAGACATTATTAAAGGTCTGGCCTCGGACAAAGTGCATCAGGTATTGGGTGAAGCGCGTTCGCTGGAGATGATTCATCGCAATCATATGGCGATTTACTAAGCCATACAGATTCAACTTAAGAAATACAAAAATCCCGCTTCCGAGCGGGATTTTTTATTTTGGAAATAGAGGTAACGAGCAATTTACTTAAACTGAATCGTCCCGTTGGCATTCACCGTCATCTTCGATTCACCGGCAGCCATATCCGGTGCAGGTGCTGCTTCAGCCACTGCAAACTTGGCGGTATTGGCGCGCATTGCAATCGGGCGCGGGGTATAGTTATTGGTATTCATGTTCAGATTGACCAGTTGATAGCCTGATTTATTCCAGGCCTGGGTCAATAACTGTGCGCGTTGCTGGAAGTTTTTCGAAGCTTCAACTAGTAGCTCATTTTCGACTTTCTTACGCTGGCTATCTGACACACTAAAATGTACTGATTGAGTTTGCAGGCGCTGCTGCAGCTCGCCAATGAGCTGGCTGGCGGCTTTAAAGTCGGTACTTTCCAGATGAATTTCGGCACGACCGCGCCATTCTTTCAGTTTTTGACTGTCATTGTCATAAACCGGATAAGTCGACTGTGAACCACTTTCTACTTTAACCGTCGAATATTTTCGCGCTGTGGCCATCGCCTGATTCATAATTTGGGTGATCTGATTGGCTAGTTCAGAAGGCTGTTTATGACTGCGCTCGATATACAGCACCGCATTCATCTGGTCATTGGATACCTGACGGCTGGCTTCTGCCTGAACATTGATCAGGTTATAGTTCAGTTTTTCGGTGGTCTGCGCCAAGGCACTACCTGAAACTGTGGCGGCCAATAAGCAACTGGAGAGAGTAATAAAACGCATGATTTTGTCCTGTTTTATAGGTATTTATCTATCAAAACATATTAGCCAAGCAATATGGCTAATTTTTGCAGAGTTTGTGGTGGGATTGTAAAAAAAATAATAAAATCTGCTGACTGCAAATGGCTTAATTATTTGTTTAAAAACAGTATGTTATATTTAATATTGGGTTTAATTCTGCAGGCAACTTACATAGGGTTAAAAAAAATATCAAGAATGCGGTTTTCTTTCTGCTGTCACATTGTAAGATGATAATTCAATCTAATGGTTAGACCGATAGAACTTTTCGATAAAATTAGCTCGATAAAATGCCAAAAGCGGTTTATTTTCCTGAAAAATTAGGTATCATCGCGCTCCTAGTTATTGAATATTATCTAGATCATCTAACTAGATTTTTATAAAGCACCGAGTCAAAGGACCACAAGTCACCCGACTTATTTCTTCAACCCATATCAGAGATGGTAATTCGATATGAGCGTTACTTCTGTAAACCCTGCCACCAATTCCACAAACGAATACTACTTGACTCGCCAAAGTCAGATGGAATCGAATGTGCGTAGTTATCCTCGTAAATTACCGTTAGCGATAGCGAAGGCACAAGGTTGCTGGGTTACCGATGTTGAGGGTACGACGTACCTGGATTGTTTAGCTGGGGCAGGTACATTGGCTTTGGGCCATAATCATCCTGCGGTGATTCAAAGTATTCAAGACACCATCGCGAGTGGTCTTCCTTTACATACTTTAGATTTAACTACACCTTTAAAAGATGCATTTACTGAAGCGCTTCTTGCTTACCTGCCAGGTGGCAAAGAAGAGTATTGCTTGCAGTTCTGTGGTCCATCTGGTGCAGATGCAACAGAAGCAGCAATCAAGCTTGCAAAAACATTTACCGGCCGTAGCTCTGTAATCAGCTTCTCAGGTGGCTACCACGGTATGACTCACGGTTCGCTGGCAATGACAGGTAACCTGTCTGCCAAGAATGCCGTAAACGGTTTAATGCCAGGCGTACAATTTATGCCGTATCCACATGAATACCGTTGCCCGTTGGGTCTTGGCGGTGAAGCAGGTGTGGATGCACTGACTTACTATTTCGAAAACTTCATTGAAGATGTGGAAAGCGGTGTTACTAAACCGGCTGCTGTAATTCTTGAAGCAATTCAGGGTGAAGGCGGTGTGGTTACTGCGCCTACCAAATGGCTGAAAAAAATCCGTGAAGTGACTGAAAAACACAACATCGTGTTGATTCTTGACGAAGTTCAAGCAGGCTTTGCGCGTTCAGGCAAAATGTTTGCTTATGAACATGCTGGTATTGAGCCAGACGTAGTGGTTATGTCGAAAGCGGTTGGTGGTAGCTTGCCACTGGCGGTGTTAGGGATTAAACGTAAGTTTGATGCTTGGCAACCAGCAGGCCATACCGGTACTTTCCGTGGTAACCAGCTGGCAATGGGTACTGGTCTGGCGACAATCAACACCATTAAAGAACAAAACCTGGCGCAAAATGCGCAAGAGCGTGGCGACTTCCTGCAAGCTGAACTGAAAAAACTGGCAGTTGAATTCCCATGTATCGGTAACGTACGTGGCCGCGGTTTAATGATTGGTGTTGAAATTGTAGATGAGCGTCAGGAAAAAGACCGTTTAGGTGCTTATCCTGCAGATTCACAACTGGCTGCTGCAATTCAGGCTGCATGTTTTGACAACAAACTGTTGTTAGAAAAAGGTGGTCGTGGCGGTACGGTAATCCGTTTACTTTGCCCGCTGATCATTAATCAGGAAGAGTGTGTAGAAGTGATTGCTCGCTTCAAGAAAGCTGTGGCTGAAGCACTGAAAGCAGTACGAGGCGCATAATACATGGTAGATTTTGCAGAACATCGTAAAGCCTTACTCTGCAATGATGCTCAATCTATTGCTGACTATGAGTCAGCAATGGACCAAGCGACAAAAGCTGTCGCAGCATGGTTGCAAAACGATAAAATGTACACCGGTGGTAGCATTAAAGAGCTACGCAGTGCCATTTCATTCAATCCATCGAAAGAAGGTCTGGGTGTACAGAAATCTTTAGAGCGCATGGTCGAGCTGTTCCTGAACAAGAGCTTGAAAGTTCACCATCCGCATTCACTGGCGCATTTGCACTGTCCAACCATGGTGGCCAGCCAGATCGCAGAAGTGTTAATTAACGCCACTAACCAGTCCATGGACTCATGGGATCAAAGCCCGGCCGGTTCATTAATGGAAGTGCAGTTAATCGACTGGTTACGCCAAAAAGTCGGTTACGGTTCAGGTCAGGCCGGTGTATTCACTTCAGGTGGTACGCAGTCTAACCTGATGGGTGTACTGCTGGCGCGTGATGCCTGCATCGCGAAAAACTGGAAAGATGAAAACGGCAAGCCGTGGTCAGTGCAGCGTGATGGTGTACCGGCGGATGCAATGCGTAATGTCAAAGTTATCTGTTCTGAAAACGCACACTTCTCTGTGCAAAAGAACATGGCGATGATGGGCATGGGCTTCCAGTCTGTGGTGACCGTTCCTGTGAATGACAATGCACAGATGGATGTGGTTGCACTTGAGAAAACCATGGCACACCTTCAGTCTGAAGGCAAAATTGTGGCATGTGTGGTGGCAACTGCAGGTACAACCGATGCGGGCGCGATTGATCCATTAAAAGAAATTCGTGAAATCACCAACAAATATGGCGCGTGGATGCACATTGACGCGGCGTGGGGTGGTGCACTGATTTTGTCGAATGACTATCGTTCTATGCTCGATGGCATCGAATTGTCGGATTCTGTGACGCTTGATTTCCACAAGCATTATTTCCAGACCATTTCATGTGGTGCGTTCTTGTTAAAAGACGAAGCCAACTACCGTTTCATGCATTATGAAGCTGAGTATCTGAACTCTGCTTATGATGAAGAACATGGCGTACCAAACCTGGTATCGAAGTCACTGCAAACCACGCGTCGTTTTGATGCCTTGAAATTGTGGATGACAGTTGAAGCCTTGGGCGAAGAGCTTTATGGTTCAATGATCGATCATGGTGTGGATTTAACCCGTGATGTTGCTGCTTATATTAAAGCAACAGATGGTCTTGAGCTGCTGGTAGAGCCGCAATTTGCATCGGTATTGTTCCGTGTGGTGCCTGAAGGCTATCCGGCTGAATTTGTCGATGCCTTGAACCAGAACGTCGCAGATGAACTGTTTGCGCGTGGTGAAGCGAATATTGGTGTAACCAAAGTGGGTCAGGTTCAGTCATTGAAAATGACCACGTTAAGCCCGGTTGCAACATTAGACAACGTGAAAAACCTGCTGGCACTTGTGCTGGCAGAAGCAGAGCGTATTAAAGCTTCAATTGCAGATGGTACTTACACACCACCAATCGCTTAATCGCATGCTGCAAAGAAAGAGAGGCCTACAAGGCCTCTTTTTTTATCTCGGGTCATTGAATTGAAAAAAATGAAGATGAATGTCATGTATCTGTTAACAAGCCAAACGGGCCAAAAGAAGGGGATAGAAGTGAATAAAGTGGCTGAGTACAGTGAAGTGATCAATTGGCTGAGAGCGTGTGTTTCAGGCAACAGATGAATATATTAAGTTTAAGAAAAACAATCAATTTCGCTTTTTATAGAATATCGGGTGATTGTCATCAACCAGAGAGAATTATGACAATTGTAAGAAAGTGAACCGGTGCTGGATTGGCATTTTGTCATATTTTTACAGCGCTTTCATATTTTTTTAGACATCTTTCGAAATTTTAATAAGGTAGTTAAATGTTATTAAAATCATTATCTTAAGTTAATATTTTGGTATAAAGCAGGCTTCTAGAAATTATAAAAACAAGCTGCAAAATAAAACATCATTAAAGTGTCATAAAGGTGTAACTTTATTGTCATATTTTAAACTCACAATGCACATAACGAAATAAGTACAAAACTTAATAAAAAGTGGCGTACTCCGAATTTGCATAAATTGAGAGAGAACAGAATGCGCTTTACCAATATCGCACTTGCATTAGCACTATCTGGGGCAGCTGTAGCAACAACTGCGAACGCAGCTCGTGACACCATCCAAATCGCTGGTTCTTCTACAGTATTGCCATACGCAAGTATTGTAGCAGAAGAGTTCGGTAACACATTCCCACAATTCAAAGCGCCTGTTGTTGGTTCTGGCGGTTCTTCAGGTGGTTTGAAACAATTCTGTAACGGTGTGGGCGATAACACAATTGATATCGCAAACTCATCTCGTCAAATTAAAGATTCAGAAATCGCTGCATGTAAAAAAGCAGGCGTGAACCAGATCTTAGAAGTTAAAATTGGTTATGACGGTATCGTATTCGCGTCAAACTCAAACAAAGCTGCTTATAAATTAAAACCTTACCATGTATTTGCTGCTTTGGCTGCTGAGCTTCCATCGAAAGGTAAAATGGTTGCTAACCCATATACACGTTGGAACCAGATTGACAAATCACTTCCAAATGAACCAATTACTCTGGTAATTCCAGCATCTAACCACGGTACACGTGAAGTGTTCCAGGAGAAAATGGTTGATGCAGGTTGTGAAGCTTACGCAGCAATCAAAGCATTAGACAAAGATGCGAAGAAAAAAGCATGTACAACTTTCCGTAAAGATGGCCGTGTGATTGAAATCGCTGGTGACTACACTGAAACACTGGCACGTTTAAGAACTTCTCCAAGTGCAGTGGGTGTATTCGGTCTAGGTTTCTATGACCAAAACCGTGACAAGCTACGTGTTGCAACTGTAAACAACGTTGCGCCATCTGAGCAAACAATCCTGAACGGTTCTTACCCTGTTTCACGTCCATTGTTCTTCTACGTGAAAGGTGAGCACCTGAAATCAATCAAAGGCTTACAAAAGTACACAGAATTCTTCTTAAGCAAGAAAGTATCTGGTAAAGGTTCTAAGTTAGACAAAGCAGGTCTGATCTCTTTATCTGACAAAGAACGTGCGCAAATCCTGGCGAACTTCAAAGCAGGTAAAGCTGTTAAATAATTGTGGTTAAAACAGCTGATGGCAGGGTTTCCTGCCATCAGCTTTTTGCGAAGAGAAATGTTTTTTCAAATAATGAAAATTGAAAAAACGGTGGAGAATACATGAATCTGCTACTCATAGGTGTGTTACTGGCAATTATTGCCATAGCCTATCAAATCGGGTTAAGCAAAAGCCGTAACCTAGCAGGTAAGGGAAATAATTCTGCAATGTTGCACTCACGCCCTGGTTATTATGGTGCGTTGGTGGCGTTGTGGTGTGCGATCCCTGCTTTTTTAATTTTGATTGTTTGGAATCTGGTTGAACCAACCATTTTGGAACAGGTAGTACTGAGTCATGTACCGGCAGATGTTGCTGCCAACCTGAATGCAGCCAGCACCAGCGTTCTGGTAGACCGTGTGCAAGCACTAGCTTCTGGCTTTGGTGTCACTGATACACCAGCCGCCTATGAACTGGCAGCTGCTGAACAATTAGCAAAATTTGAAACCATTGGTTCTTATATCAAACTGGCCGTTGTGATTTGTGCAGCGTTAATTGGTTTGCTATGGGCGAAAAAACGTGTCTCTCAACAGTACCGTGCCCGTAACCAGGTTGAAAAGATCATTAACATTTCTTTAGCCCTCTGTTCTGGTGTGGCCATTCTGACCACCGTTGGTATCGTGATGTCGATGTTCGGGGAAGCCATGCGCTTCTTTAGCTTCGTCAGCCCAATGGACTTCTTCTTTGGTACCCAGTGGAACCCAGGTTTTAGTACCACCGGTAGTGCCGATGGTGAATATGGTCTGTTACCGCTGTTATGGGGAACCTTGCTGGTCAGTGCGATTGCATTGCTGGTTGCAGTACCTATTGGTCTGATGATTGCCATTTACCTGGCAGAGTATGCATCTCCGAAATTCCGTTCTTGGGCAAAACCAACCATTGAAGTGTTGGCCGGTATTCCGACCATTGTATATGGTGTATTTGCCTTAATGATTATTGGTCCATTCCTGAAAAGTGCCGGTGCACTGCTGGGTATTGATATCAATGCTACCAGTGCTTTAACTGCCGGTCTGGTAATGGGCATCATGATCATTCCATTTGTATCGTCTTTATCTGATGACATCATTACCCAGGTACCACGTGCTCTACGTGATGGTTCGTTGGGTCTGGGTGCGACTAAGTCGGAAACCATTCGTAAAGTGGTGATGCCGGCTGCCTTGCCAGGGATTATCGGTGCCTTCTTGCTGGCTGCATCTCGTGCAATTGGTGAAACCATGATTGTGGTCCTGGCCGCAGGTAACAGTCCGTTGTTACATGCCAACCCGCTAGAAGCGGTTGCAACCGTGACCATGACGATTGTTAACCAGTTAACCGGTGATACCGACTTCGCAAGTCCGCAGGCATTGGTGGCGTTCGCATTAGGTTTAACCCTGTTTGTTATTACCCTGTGTTTGAACATTGTGGCACTTTACATCGTGCGTAAATATCGTGAGCAATACGACTAATGAGTACTTCAAATACTACTTCAATGGATCAACAACCGCTTGATCCACGGGCGGCCGCTGAATTACGCGCACAACGTAAACAGAAAATTGAAAGCTCGTTAGCAAAACGCCATCGTAAAGAAAGCACTTTCCGCATGTTTGGTCTGGCCTCGGTACTGGCAGGTTTATTCTTTGTCGTGTTACTGTTCGGCAGTATTCTGGCCAAAGGTTTACCGGCATTCTGGCAAAGCAGTATGGCAGTGCCAGTCTACTTTGACCCAAGCATTATTAATGTGGGCGCCCAGCCAAAACAGCAGGCAGGTGAATCTCCGGCACAATTTAATGACCGTATGATTGCCTGGCAGACTGAAATGGGTATGGTCGATTGGGATGCGCTTATCGTTAATGGTATCGTCGCTAAAGATGCGGCGCTTGAAGCCAAGCGTGATGATTTAGGCTACATGTACACCAGTTCTGAAACCTATCGCTTACGTGATATGGTACTGGCAGATCCATCGCTGATTGGTCAAACCAAAGAAGTGAAAATTCTGGCCGATGCCAATGTAGATGTATGGCTTGCGGGCAATATTGACCGTGACCTACCGGCAGAACAGCAGCAGCTAAGCCCGGAAATCCGTCAGCTGGCAGATGATCTGAAAGCCCAAGGTATTATAGAAAATACTTTCAATACCAACATCTTTGTCAGCCCGGACTCGCGTAGTTCGCCTGCAACTTCTGGTTTGGCTGGTGCCTTCATGGGTTCATTGTTCATGATGCTGATCGTGATCTTTATCTCGATTCCAATTGGTGTGGCATCTGCAATTTACCTGGAAGAATTTGCACCAAAAAATGTCATTACTGATATTATTGAAGTGAACATTAACAACCTGGCCGCAGTTCCATCGATTGTATTTGGTCTGTTGGGCGCTGCCATCTTCATTGGCTGGATGCATTTACCGTTATCTGCGCCACTGGTGGGTGGTCTAGTTCTAAGTTTAATGACTTTACCGACCGTAATTATTACCACACGTGCTTCACTAAAAGCGGTGCCGCCATCTATTCGTCAGGCTGCATTGGGCTTGGGTGCATCACGTCTACAAACCGTATTCCATCATGTATTGCCACTGGCATTACCAGGGATTTTAACCGGTGCGATTATTGGTGTTGCACAAGCATTGGGTGAAACCGCACCACTTCTATTAATTGGTATGAGTGCCTTCGTTGCGAGCGTACCGGCATCTCCATTTGATCAATCTACCGCATTACCGGTACAAATTTTCCTATGGCAGGGCAATGAATTGCGTAACTTCTTTGAAGGACGTACCGCTGCCGCCATTATCGTACTTCTTGCACTCATGATCGGCCTGAACAGTCTGGCGATCTGGTTACGTAAGAAATTTGAAGTACGTTGGTAATTGAGGGCAAAATATGACTACTGTATTAAGCACAGACAAACCGAATTCCTTAGAACAGGATAAAGCAGTGAATCCAGAGCAAACACAATTTACGTCAACCGAAGGTGAAGAACACAAACAGCCTGCAACTTCGTTTGTGTCCCAGTTTGATACCCAGGCGGCGAGCAAAAAAGAAGCCAAATCGAACAATGTCAAACTCAGCACCTCCGATGTTCATGTGTACTATGGTGAATCTGAAGCAATTAAAGGCATTGACCTGAATATTTATGAAAATGAAGTCATTGCCTTCATTGGTCCATCAGGTTGTGGTAAATCGACTTTCCTTCGTACCTTAAACCGTATGAATGACACCATTGATTCATGCCGCGTTACCGGTAAAGTCATGCTGGATAATCAGGACATCTATGATCCGAACCTGGACGTGGTGTTGCTACGTGCTCAGGTGGGTATGGTGTTCCAGAAGCCAAACCCGTTCCCGAAATCAATTTTTGAAAACGTGGCTTACGGCCCGAAACTGCACGGTTTGGCGCGTGACAAATACGATCTTGAAGAAATTGTTGAAAACAGCCTGCGTAAAGCTGGTCTGTGGGATGAAGTTAAAGACCGTTTAAGCCAGCCAGGTACTGGTCTGTCAGGTGGTCAGCAGCAACGTTTATGTATCGCGCGTACCATTGCGGTTTCACCAGAAGTCATTCTGATGGATGAACCATGTTCCGCACTGGACCCGATTGCAACTGCAAAAGTTGAAGAACTGATTTCTGAGCTGTCTACCCAGTACACCATTGCGATTGTTACGCACTCGATGCAACAGGCAGCGCGTGTATCAGACCGTACCGCATACTTCCACCTGGGTGATCTGATTGAAGTGAACTCGACTGAAAAAGTCTTTACTCAACCAGACCATCAATTAACGGAAGCGTACATTACAGGTCGTTTTGGTTAATTGCCAACCGCTGTATATCAAAAAACCGCAAATCAATATTTGCGGTTTTTTTATGGCTCTGGTTGAGGGGTAGGGGGAGGGTCATAGCGGATCTGGTGGATTATCCATCTATCAACACGCTTAAAACAAAGCTCAAAATAGATTTCAGTTTGAAGGGCTGAATCCGGAGCAGATCATTCCATCTGCTATCCAGTTGGTGGTTTTAATGTTGAGCTTTCCCAGCTTTTAAAAATCCCGTCCTGTTCAACAGGGCTGTATTTTTTAGTTGTTGCAAAAATGACACTACGGTTAACACGGAAGTAGATTAAATTAAGCAAATAAATGCGCTAATATTGAATTCTCAATATCCGCCCTCATCTAAAGCTTAGCCAAAATAAAATTGAGAACAGATTTTTATATGTTATTTCATTCCCCAAAACTACCTGCCGAAATTCGTATCCGTCATTTAAATGCGCGTATTAACGAACAACGAAAAAAAATAGCGCAGACTACGGCCTCCAAACTGGAGCTGTTGCAATTTAGCCAGCAATTGTCCAAAGAGGCACGCCTGCGTAAAAAGAATAACCAGAAAATTTATGTACTCGATTTTAAAGGGGATATGGCCGCCTCTGCGGTAGAAAATCTGCGTGAAGAAATTACCTTAATTCTGGCCACAGCCAAAGCTGGACGTGACCGCGTGGTGGTACGTTTGGAAAGTCCGGGCGGGATGGTACATGGTTATGGTTTAGCCGCTGCACAACTGGTACGTCTGCGTGATGCTGGTTTTCATCTGACCATCTGTGTTGATAAGGTCGCAGCCAGCGGTGGCTATATGATGGCTTGTATCGCCAATGAAATTATCTCTGCACCGTTTGCCATTGTCGGTTCAATTGGCGTGGTGGCACAGGTGCCAAACTTTAACCGTCTGCTAAAACAGCATAATATAGATTTTGAACTGTATACGGCTGGTCAATACAAACGCACCGTGACCATGTTTGGTGAAAATACCGAAGAAGGCAAGGCCAAGTTTGAAGAAGAGTTGCAACAAACTCACAGCCTGTTCAAGCACTTTGTTGAAAAGTACCGTCCGCAGCTCAATGTAGAAAAAGTTGCTACAGGTGAACACTGGTATGGTCAGGATGCTTCCGATCTGAACCTGGTCGATAAACTGCAAACCTCAGATGAATACCTGTTAGGATTATTGCCACAGCATGATGTTTATGTCATTGAAACCCGTCGCAAGCCAACCTTGGGTGAAAAACTCGGCCTACAAGCCGCACAGGTGGCAGATTCTCTGGTACCTGCGGTCATGAATAAAGTCATGGATACTTTAAGCAAAGCCAGTGCCAACCTGGTGCAAATGCGCGATCCTAAGCTCTAATCCAATTTTGCTCATGAAACATGAAAAAGCACTCAATCGAGTTAATGCCAGTCAGTTAAGCAAATTTTAGTAAAATGTAGTAAAAATGAGTGTATGTAAATACGCTCATTTTTTTATGTCTTTATCTGAACATTTAGAATCCACTCTTGAACATTCTCTCCCATCACTC